>JAAYTX010000190.1 GCA_012523635.1 Elusimicrobiota bacterium | reverse complement strand
TCCCGGTCCCAGCCCTTTCAGCCATCACCACCAGGCATTGTGCCAGCGCTAGCGGCAGAATGACACGGCGTTTGATTTTGAAAACATCTTTCCTGAAAAACAGGCATGAAAACAGCCCTGCGCACAAAAGGGCGCCCGCGCCGTTTTGCAACGCATACACAGGCACGGCAAAAGCGTAAACCGCGCATATAACCGCGGACACGGCGGCAATCATAATCTCGGCCCGCGGATAAAACATGCGCGCCGCAACCAGCAGAACCGCGCCCGGCAGCAGAACAGGCTGTTCAAGTTCGGTGAGCACGACCAGCAGTATGCCTGCCAGGAAATAGTCCCCGTCTTCCCCGTTTCCTGACAGCAGCGCGGCGATATGACGGGAGCACAACAGCACTCCGAAAACTATGAATAACGTGTCGCTCCTGAACAATTGCGCCATAACCACAAGGGGAACCGGCACAAGGTCCGCGAAAACAAACCCCGCCGCCCACATCGCGGCGAAGGCCCACATAAAAGCCTTCAACTGCGCGGCATACGGCGTACTTCCCGCGTAACGCCTGAACAGCATGGCAAACAGCGCAATATATCCGGCCGCGCGGATCACCTTGTCGCCGCTCCAGGACAACGCGAAATAATGCCCCGAATACCATTTATAAAGAGTCTGCAAATAGTCGGCTGAGGGCGGGGCGAAGACATTCGGAAGACCGCTCTTCCACACGAACCAGGACGTGGCGAAAATCGCGAAACATACCCACCCCGCAATTGTTTTTTTCCTGTCCTGCGCGGCAAGCGTGCCCGCCGCCAGCAGTCCGGCCAGGTAGTTAGCGGGCAGGGCGTTTATCCAGTAAAGCCCCCCCGCAATAAGCAGCGCCGGAAAATAACGACGGGTGAGAAACAGATACAGCGCCGCCAGGGTGGCCGGGGCGGCAAGGGTGGTCTGGTAAAAACTGGTCTTGATTATAGGGTCGTCGCCAAGCAGGCTCAGCACCGCGACCAGCGGGCTAAGCGCGGCCAGCAGGCAGGCTATGTCGGCTGTCAGCTCATCGCTGAAAAACAGCAGGGCAAGCTTCCGCAGCAGCCAGAAAAACAACAGCAGCACCGCCGCATAGGCGCAGGCATGGAAAGCGGCAAGCCACTCGGGACTGACGGCCAGCGCGACCAGTTTCGGATACAGCGACGGGAACGACGGCATGCTTGCGACATACATGTCCCGGGGGTAAAGCTCCGGGTTCTGAAGCTTGTTTATGAAAGGCAGCAGTTGCGAGAGGTTGGGGCTCGCCTTATAGCTGTAGCCGTACATCAGCAGCGAAACCAGGCTTGCCCCGGCGACAGCCGCCAACGGACGCAGACGCCGGAACAGGTCTTTCATCATTCGGTGCGCAGGGCTTCGACAGGATCCAGCCTTGCGGCGCGGTAGGCCGGAAGCAGCGAAAACATCAGACAGGCCGCCATGGCCACCGCTATTGAGATAAGAGGCATCCACCACGTCAGTTTGCTGGTGTGGCTGAAATCGCCCAATAAAATGTTGCCGACGCCGTAATAGCCCAGCACTATGCCTATTATGCCGCCGAAGAAGCCCAACAGCAGGGTTTCAGTCAGGAATTGCATGATTATCTCGCCGCGCGTGGCGCCTATTGCGCGGCGTATGCCGATTTCCTTGATTCTCGAAAACACTATGGCCAGCGTGACGTTCATTATGCCGATGCCGCCGGCAAGCAATGCGGCAAGGCCCAGCGCGAGCGTGGACATGGCCTCTTTCACGGTACGCGCCATCTGCAGGCTGAGCACTTCCCGGAAATCCTCGCATTCCAGCTCCTTGATGGGGCCGTGGCGGCTTTCCAAAGCCACCTGGGCTATGCGCTTGGCCTGTTCCACCTTTCTGGCGGGCCCGGCGTCTATCACAATCTGGCCGACGTTGTTCTGGTCCTGCGACAGCATGTCGTTGAATGTTGTTATGGGCATGACGGCGTCAAACTGCGCCCCCATGCGGAAGCGGTAATCCTCTTCCTGCGGCGGCTCATGAAGAAGCCCAACCACCGTCAGTTCATAACGCCCCATCTTCACCTTGCTGCCGGGCGTGACGGTGTTGCGGGACACATACTTATCGAAACCCGACCAGCGCGACCAGTTTTTCATGAATGCCTTGCGCATGGCGCGGTCTTCCCCGCTGAGCTGCCCCGGCAGAATCAGCAGGCAGACCTTGGAGGCGTTCTCCACGTCATAATCGTCTATGAAGCGGCCTTCCAGCCGGTACTGCCAGTCCCGCTTCCTCCAGTCCGGGGTAATGCCGGCCACCCCAGCATAAAAAGAAGATGCCCCGTCAAAAGACATCTTCTGCCAGGAAACGTCTATCGGGTAAATCATATAAAGCCACGGCATGGCCGCTGATATCGCTCGCAGGTCGCCCATGGTAAGGATGACGGACTTCTCCTCTGCGGACCTGGCATAGGAGGAGCGCAGCGAGAAACGGCCCTCGCCTGAAAGCTCTAGGCTTTTGCGCACGCGGCAGTGCGCGTCGTATATCGACGAGAAGCTGGACAGAAACACGCCCGCGCCTATGGCCACCGAAAGCAGCGACAGGAAAGAACGCGTTTTATGCTCCCAAAGCTCCACAAAGCCGGTGCGCAGGGAAAGCCAGAGCATCCGCATCTCAGTTCTCCGCCCGCCCGTCGCGCATTTTTATGTTCCTGTCGGCCTTTCTGGCCACTTCCGGGTCGTGGGTCACTATCAGCATTGCGGCCCCGCTGCGCTGGCATACGCCCCTGAGCAGGGCCATTATGTCCGCGCTGGTGCGAGAGTCGAGGTTTCCGGTCGGCTCATCGGCCAGCAGCAGCCTGGGCCTGTTGGCGAGGGCACGGGCCACGGCGACGCGCTGGCGCTCGCCGCCGGAAAGCTGCGGCGGCTTCTTGCGTTCCTGCCCGCCAAGCCCCACCGAAGCCAGCAGTTCCATGCCGCGCGCCTTTATTTCGCGGGAAGGCAATCCCGCGTAGAGCATCGGCAGGCTTACGTTGTCCAGCAGCGAAAAATTCGGCAGCAGATGAAAAGACTGGAAAATGAAGCCTATATCCGTGCGTCGCAGTAGAGTGCGGCGGTAATCGTCAAGCGCGCCCACGTCTCTGCCGTCCAGAAGGTATCTGCCGGAAGTCGGGGCGTCCAAAAGCCCCACGATGTTAAGAAGCGTCGATTTGCCGCAGCCGGAAGGCCCTGTAACGGCCAGCATTTCAGACGGAGACAGCTCAAAGCTCAGCCCGCGCAGCGCGGCAAAACCGCCCCCGCCTCCTCCGTAATGCTTTACAAGATTCTCGCAGCTTAGAAAGCTCACTCGGGCTTCTCCACCAGCAGTTCATCGCCTTCCGACACCCCGGACAGGGCCTCCACCTCCATCTCGTTGCGGAGCCCCAGCTTAAGCGACACCCGTTCGGGCTTGCCGCCGTTCACAGCCGCTTTATAGGCATAGGCCTGCGCCCCTTCAAAAAACACAGCCATAAGCGGCACCTTGAGCACGTTGTCCCTGGCGTCCATGACGGCGCGCACGCGCGCCGTCATGCCAAGGCGTATGCGCGGGTCTATCCTGTCCAGCGTTATGGCCACCCTGAAAATCTTGTTGCCGCTGCGGGAACTGCCGGACTGCTCGGCCTGCGGGCTTATCATGCTTATGCTGCCGGGCAGCGCCGCACCGGGAATGGCGTCCAGCGTCACCTGCACCCGGGCGTCCTTTTTTATTTTTGTTATATCGTTTTCGCTGATCTCCAGGTCCACGCCAAGCCGCGCCATATTCACTATGCGCATTATGCACGTGGCATTAGAACCGTAGGAACTGGACACCACGTCGCCTTCCTGCACGAACTTGACGCTCTGCGAACTGCGGGACGTCGAATCAACGCATTTCACCACAAGCCCCGGCATCGGCGAATTTATGGTGACGGGGGTATAGGCCTCGGCCTCGCTGCGTCCGCCGCGCACCGTCACCAGCCTGTCGCCGGATTTCACGGTCTGCCCTTCGTTAACATAAAGGCCTATGATTTTCCCGTCGGTGCCGGATTTTATGTCACGGAAGTCGCGGGACAATATGTCGCCTATGTCCTGAAAAGTGACTTCTATGCGCCCTTTTGAGACTTTAACCGGCTTGTCCACCTCGGACGCGGCCGAGGCGCGCGTATACTTGGCGTAAAGCTTCCACACCCCGGCGACGGCCCCCGCCGCCACCGCGGCAACCGCGAGAAGTTTCAATGCGAAAAATATCTTCGTCTTCATGGTTTCACTCCCATATAAGCTCGCCCCTGCTCATCCTGTAGGCGGCGAGCATAAGCTCTGTATCGTAAATAGCGCTGGCGAAGGTGTTCTGCGCCTCCAGATAGTCGTTCTGCGCCACGGTAAGGTCGGTGGAAGTGGCCTGCCCCGACTTGTAGTTGGTCTCGACTATGTCCAGCTTGCGCCGGGCTATAGAGCTGCGCAGTTCGTAAAGAGAAAATTTCTTAAGCTGCACGTCCAGGTTGGTACGGGCCTTAAGCAGGGCCAGGCGCGCGTCCCGCTCTTCCTGCTCCAGAGCGTCGCGGGCCCTGTCCTCGCCCAGTTTTGCAGAGGAGACATTCCTGTATTTGTCCGCCCAGAAAAAGCCCAGCGGCACGGAAAGCGACGCCGCCACGCCGTAAGAAGGATTGGGCGAAGCGGAACCTTCAGGCAGTCCCAACAGCCCCGTTTTGCGCCAGGCAGCATCGACAGAAAATGTCGGGAGATTGTTCAGCAACGTGGACTTATAGCTTAACTGCGCCGATTCAAGCGAAAGCCGCGCGCTCTGCAAATCCATAAGATTGGCCTGCATAAAAGCCAGATCAAGCGCCAGTTCCGGCATCGCGAATTCCACTTTCCTGCGCATGTAAAGCAGGGCGGCTTCGGCGTCCGGCTCACGGTTTATATAGGAATTGAAATCAATCAGCGCCTTAAATCGGGAGGCCCGGGCTTGCGCCAGGCTTAGTTGGCTGGATTTCAGGT
Organism: Elusimicrobiota bacterium; assembly: GCA_012523635.1. GTDB lineage: Bacteria > Elusimicrobiota > Elusimicrobia > Elusimicrobiales > Elusimicrobiaceae > JAAYTX01. Next base: position 32,194 of record JAAYTX010000190.1, on the reverse strand, counting down.
TGTTCTCGCTCTGCAAGAGGTCTGACAAACCTTTGAAGCCCTCCTCGTGCAGACGCTTTGCCAGTTCGTACTGGCGCAGCTTGTCGGCCAGGTCCTGCTCGGCAACCGCCAAAAGGTCCGTGCTGGAAAGAAGCGAGTAGAAACGGTCCAGCGCGGCCGAGGACCTGGCCTGCTTCGCCTGTTTGAGCCCAAGTTCGGCAGACTCCAGCGCCACGCGCGCGCTTTTCAAGGCAACCGAGTCCTGACCCGTGCTGAACAGGTTCCAGTTGACCGTGGCGGATGAATCGGTATCGTTCCGGCGAAGGCGGACCTTGCCGGTTTCGTTGTCATAAAGCTGGGTGTCAAAAGCCAGAGAAGCTTCCGGCAGGAACCCTGTTATGAAAGAATTCTCATAGGTGTTTCTGGCGGCATCCGCGGCGGCCCGGGCCTGCCGCACTTCCGGCGAGGCCGCCAGCGAAGCGCTGATGTATGAGGCTGATGAGAAAGACACTTCACCGGCGCACACAGCCGAAGGCGCGAAACAAAGCGGCAGGGCTAAAATGAAACTCCGCCTCATGCGGCCCTGCCGTAGCAATTCAGTATCCGCCCGTGGAAGACCGCATGGTAATCGCCTGCGGGGTAAAACTTTTTATCCGTGCCCACCGCCACATCCTCGCGCCTTATACGCGACACGGCCATTGTTTCGCACTCGAAATAAAGCCCGCAGTTCTCCAGCACAAAAACGCCTTCAGCGCGGCCCGGCACGGCTTTCAGCCCAGCCGCCGCCAGCTTGTCCATGTCGCGCCCGGACTTAGAGCCGCACAGAGAAAGGGCGGCGGACAATTCTCCGGGGGCAGGCACGTTTACTGAAAAACGCCCCGCGCCCTGCATCAGTTCGTATGTGTATCTGGCAGGGCGCACATACACAAGCAAAGTCGGCTCGCCCCAGGCCGTGCCCAGGGCGGCCCAGCCTATGGTCATGGGATTGGGGCGGCTGTTTTCCCGCCCCGCCAACAGCAAAGCGCCGCCGCCGTTAAGGGCGCTTGTGAAACGCGCCAGCGCCGTCTCCGGTTTTATCTCTTCAAGTTTAGGCAAAAGCAGCATAGCGTCACTTCTTCCTTGTGTATATTTGCAACGCGGGGCCGTTCATGTTTTCGCCAGGCCTGAATTCGGCGGCCAGCCGCCATTGCGATTGCAGCTGCCCGATAAACGGCGCATATTCCGGGCACCGCGCAGGGTCTATCCCGTAAGAAGACAGCACCACCGTCTCTATCTTACCAGCTTCCAGGCCCGCAAGCCCAGCACCGACATTAAGCACGTCGCGCGCGGAGTTGGACCATTTTACGTGCTCCGGCCGCGATTCCAGGTCCGAGGCCGAGCGTTCAATCCTGTAAATCCTGTAGCCGCCGCCTGGATGGGATTGCGCCATCAACTGGTAATACTTCTTTTTAGGATGCCCGGCCGCGCTTGTGCGCGCAAGCAGTTCCTCTGCCTGCCTCCTGCTCATGGCCAGCGGCGGCGAAGCGTGTTCCTGGTCCAGCAAAATGCCAGTGCCGCGCCTGATGTTGCCCTCAATCCATGAAGCCGCAAGCAGACGCGTGTCAGGCAAAGCATAGCGCCTTGCCAGAGAAAAGCTGCCCCATATGCCTGGCCCCAGCACCAGCAGAGCCAGCAGATAAGCAAGGGCGGGGCGCGGGTTGTCGGGCAACTCATCCAGCGCCGAGGCTGAAAGCAATATGAAGGCTGGCAAAACCGGCATAAGGAAACGCAGCCATCCGCCGTACGGATGATTGGCCAATATCAGAATATGGGCAAGACAAGGCACCGCAAACACCAGCGCGCGCGGCACTGATATTTTCCACTGCCGCGCGAAGCCAGCCAGCGCGGCAAGAAACGCCGCCGACCCGGTCCCGGCATAAAACAGTATGTTGAAACCCAGCGCCCCGCATACCTGAACGCGCGGATGGGCAAGCCGCATAAGAGCGCTTTCGCGGGACATATCGGCAAGGCTGGCGAGAAACTCATGCGGGGAAAGGAATATGTACGGCGAAGTGAGCGCCAGTGCGGCAAAAGCGCACCCGGCGGAAACCAGCGCCAGCCTGAACGCGCCGTAAAAACGTCCCGGCTCCAAAGTGCCTCCGGCAAAAGCGGCGCAAACCGGCAGAAGCGCCAGCGGAGCGGCTGTATACTGCGAAGACATCGCAAGCCCGACCCACACACCGGCCCAGACGGCATTGCGGACGGTTTTTTCGCGCTGCATCCTCAACGCGGCATGCCACGACAGCGCAGAAAACAGGAAAAGAATTGTATCGGCCTTGGGAGTGTGGGCCATATCGGCCAGCACCGGCATGAAAGCGGCTATGGCCGCGGCCCATACAGTCCTGCGCCCGGTCTCCTCCGAAGCCCGCCAAACCGCCAGCACCCCGGCCAGAGAAACAGCAGCTGTGAAATACCTTGCCGCCACATGAAAATCAGCGTTATGCCACACGAAATGCGCGCCGAAAGCGGAGGCGTTATGCCATAAACCCGCAAGCCAGCCTATAAGGAACCATGCGCCGTAAACCCCTGACAGCAGGTACGGCCACAGTGTTGGATATTTGAAGATGTGGGGATTGAGGTCGCCGGAACCGAAATACACCGCCAGATTCACTATGTGCGGCGCGTCGGCGTCAAATACGCCGGGCCAGCCCCACCATATGCCGCGCAGCCGCACATAGGCGGCGCCCAGCGCTACGGCGGCAATCAGCGCGCTTTTCGGCGGCGTTCTGAAAACCATGTCTTTATTATGGTTACTATGCCTTTAACGGCGTCTTTGCCGTTGATTTTCTTGCCCTCTGCGCGGCTGCGGCACTTGTAGGAAATGGGAAGCTCCATGAAACGCCAGCCGCCCAGCGCCACTTTCACCGACAGTTCCCCCTCCAGTTCAAAGCCGCGCGATTTTATTTCCATACCCTGCAAAATCTCGCGCCTGAAAGCCTTGTAGCCGGTATAGGAATCGGTGAAGGAACTGCCGCACAGCAAATTGGTAAGAAGAGTAAGCGACTGGTTTCCCCACAAATAGAAAATGTTGAAGACCTGATTCCTTATGGCGCTAAGCCGCGAGCCGTAAACAATGTCTGCTTCGCCGTTCAGTATCGGCTCCACCAGCTGGGGGATGTAGCGCGGGTGGTATTCCAGGTCGGCGTCCTGTATTATCAGCACATCGCCCTGCGCGGCGGATGCCGCAGTACGTATCGCCGCGCCCTTGCCCATATTGCGCTCATGCGCCAGCACTTTTATCGGGTAGTGGTAGCGCCCGCCCGCCGCCGCTTCTCGAAGCAGGGCCAGCGTGCCGTCGCGCGAGCCATCGTCCACGGCCACTACTTCGAAATCGGTTTTCAGTTCCCGCCCCAGGGCGTCCAGCACCTCGGAAAGCGTGCGCTCTTCGTTGTAAGCAGGCATGAGTATGGAAATCCGCATGGCGCCTCGTTTTAGAAACGACCCGTCAGCCTTATTTTCAACAGCGTCCAGCAGGCAGTGATGCCGTCCCTGAATTTTATTTTCTTGCCTTCCAGCACCGAACGCGGCGCGTAGGAAATCGGCACTTCCAGTATTTCCACGCCGCGTTTCAGCAGCTTTCCCGTCACTTCCGGACAGAATTCGAACCCGTTTGAGCGCAGGTCCAGAGATTTCAGCAAGGCGGCGTCCAGCGCCTTGTAGCAGGTGGGCTCGTCAGTTATGGACGAGCCGTAAAGGAAATTGGTCCACCACGACAGCAGACGCCCGCCAAGATAGAACATCCAGGTGGATTTGGGGTTGGCGTGCAGTATGCGCGAGCCGTATACGGCTTTGGCGCGGCCGGACGCCAGCGGCTCAAGCAGCAGCTTATATTCAGCCGGGTCATACTCCAGATCGGCGTCCTGTATTATGGCGAAATCGCCGGTCACCTGCGCCAGAGCGGTGCGTATCGCTGCGCCCTTGCCCCGGTTCCTGTCGTGCCTTATATACTTGAATCCAGGCAAATCCAGCCCCGCCGCTATGTCGGGCGTGGAATCGGTGGAGCCGTCGTCCACCACAATAACCTCAAGCTCCAGCCCCGGATTGCGGGCGTACACGGCCTCCACGCAGGTTTTCAGCGTGCGGCTCTCGTTGTACGCGGGTATTATCACCGACAGTTTCATGCTGGCTCTTCCGCCTGAGGATATGATACTAAATGCCGGGCGGCGGGCATAAAAGAAAGGGCCGGGTTGCCCCGGCCCTTTCCTCAAACCTTTGCCGCGCTTATTTCCATTTGCGCAGATACTGGCGGCGTATTTTGTTCTGCTCGTCGGCCGACATGCCGACCTGGTTGTTATTCAGCGTCTTCTCCCAGCTGCCGTACATCGGGTTGGGCAGCATCAGGTAGCGGGAACCCCACTTGTCCTTGCTGTCGACAAAAGCCTTGCTGCGCTCGTCGAGGGATTTCTTGTGCGTTCCAAGCGGGAAGTCGTTGAAGTCGTCGCCCACATAGACCACGAGGTGATACTTCTTCTCGAGGTCCAGCTGGCGCTGCAGCTTGTCGTCAGGCTGGCCGACCTGGCGGTAAATCACGTGCTCCGGGTCGACGTTGGGGAAACCGAACTTCTTGAGGTTGTCCAGCGTGCCCTGGTATTCCTTGTCGATTTTGCGGTTGGTGACGTAGTAGGTCTCGACGCCCTTGGAGGCAGCGTAGCTCAGGCCTTCGACGGCGCCGGGAATCGGCTCGCCGGTGGCGGAGGCAACCCATTCATACCAGCCGGTGGGGTATTCCTGGTCCTTGTCTATGACGAAAGCCTCGTAAGTGTTGGCCTGTATGGTGGTTTCGTCCCCGTCCACTATGATGATGCGCTTCTTGTCGGTCTTGACTTCGGCGAGGTCCTTGTCCACCAGCACCTTCACCCAATTGTAGACCTGCTGGCACAGCGCGCGGTATTCAACAGAGGTCTGCACCCACAGCGTGGCCATGACCAGCTGTTCGTTGAGGTCCTTGAGCGTGTACTGCGGGGCGGCGGATGCCGCCGGCGCGGGTTTGGCGTCCTCGGCCTGGGCCGGGACATAAGCCATGCCCAGAACGAAAGCGCAGGCCATGGCAATTCCTGCAAAACGCTTGCTTGCTGTCTTCACGATATTCCCTCCAGATGGCATCCGGCAACAAACAGCAGGCCGCCACCACCATAAGTTAAGTTGGCTTTGGAACCGCAAGACACACCGGTCCCGCCGCGCCTATGATACCATAAAACCGCGCACCGCAGCCCCGTCAAATATGCGCGTTGGTGGGGCGCGGATGTAATTAGTACAATTTACACTGTATTTTTATGGAATGGATAATACAGCTTCCGGTGCTGTTCTTCTCAATAGTGTGCCATGAATACGCGCACGGCTATGTCGCGCACAGAAACGGGGACGACACCGCATACCTGATGGGCCGGCTGAGCTTCAACCCGATGGCCCACTTCGACCTTATGGGCACGGTCATAGTCCCCCTGCTGTGCGCGTGGTGGCACATGCCCATGTTCGGCTGGGCCAAGCCTGTGCCGGTGAATCCATTGCGCCTCAACGAAATGCGGCGCGGAATGGCGAAGGTCTCTTTCGCGGGGCCGCTGTCGAATCTGCTGCTGGCGGTGCTGTTCGCCGCCCTGTTCAAGATAGCCATGACAGCCGGAGGGCAGGGCCTGTCCGGGGCGCTGGCCACGGCCATGCGCTACGGGGTGCTCATCAACCTGGTGCTGGCTTTCTTCAACCTGATACCCATTGCCCCGCTGGACGGCAGTAAAATACTTTCCGGCCTGCTGTCCCCGGCAAAAGCCGCCGCCTATGAACGCCACGCCCCCTACGGCCCGTTCATACTGCTGGGGCTGGTGCTTACCGGCGCCTTCAAGTTCGTGCTGGCCCCGGCGCTGCTGGTGTCTGTGGTGCTGCTTTCTAAAATAGGACTGGGAGTGTTCTGAAATGGCTGAAAAAGCGCGTCTTGTCTCCGGCATGCGCCCCACGGGGCGGCTGCATCTTGGCAACTACTGGGGCGCCCTGCACAACTGGATAGGGCTCCAGGACAAATACGACTGCCTGTTTTTCATAGCCGACTGGCACGCCCTTACCACCGGTCACGAGGACACCTCCTCGCTTAAAGCCAACTGCCGCGACATGCTGGCCGACTGGCTTGCCGCGGGCATAGAGCCCGACAAATGCGTGATATTCCGGCAGTCCAGCGTAACGGAACATGCGGAACTGGCCCTTCTGCTGGGCATGTTCACGCCGCTCGGCTGGCTGCTGCGCAACCCCTCTTACAAAGAAATGCTGGTGGAACTGCATAAAAAACGCTACGCGGGCCAGGAAAAATCAGGCAGGCAGGTGGACGGCAAGCTTATGAAGACCCTGGCCGACGCCGCCGGCGCGGCCACCGAGGCCGAACTGGCCGCGCTGCAGGAATTCTCCTCGCTCGGCTTTCTGGGCTACCCGGTGCTGATGGCTACTGATATCGTCATACATCAGGCCGCCTTCGTGCCGGTCGGGCAGGACCAGCTGGCCCACCTTGAAATCACGCGCGACATAGTCCGCCGCTTCTCGGAACTATACGGGCCGGGAGTGCTGCGCGAACCCAAGCCACTGCTCAGTCAGGTGCCGAAGGTGCCGGGTCTTGACGGCAAAAAGATGTCCAAATCCTACGGCAACGCCATAGAACTGGGCGAGGACGACGCTTCCGCCTCGGCCAAGGTGATGCGCATGTTCACCGACCCAAAGAAACTGCGCGCCAACGACAAAGGCGACCCGGAGGGCTGCGTGGTCTACGCCTTCCACAAAATCTACAATCCCGAAGCCGCCGCGCGCGGCGAGGAATGCCGCGCCGGCTCCATAGGCTGCGTGCAGTGCAAGAAGCACCTGGCTTCCCTGCTGCTGCCGAAGCTGGCCGAGTTCCGTCAGCGGCGCGCCGAGTACGAGCGCAACCCGGAACTGCTGGACAAGGTGTTGGAAGCAGGCAACGTCAGGGCGCGGGAATCTGCGCGGGCAACGCTTGAAAACGTGCGCAAGGCCATGAGGATAAGCTGATGCAGGACACCAGCGCCATAGACGTCCATACCGAGGTTTTCGAAGGCCCGTTAGACCTTCTGCTTTACCTCATCAAAAAGGACAACCTGGACATTTACGACATACCGATAGCCCAGATAACGCAGGAATACCTGGCCTATCTGGACGTCATAAAGGAACTGAACCTGGATACAGCCGGGGAATTCCTGCTGATGGCCGCGACGCTGATGCAGATAAAAGTGCGCATGCTGCTGCCCTCACAGGCGGAAAGCGAACAGGAACAGGGGCCAGACCCGCGCGTGGAACTGTCGGCGAAGCTGGCCGAATACGAAAAATACAAGGCCGCCGCCCTGCTGCTGGACGGCAAATACGACGCTTACAAGGACATTTTTTACAGGGGAAGCCCGAAATTCTCAGAATCAGACAAGGTGCTGAACCTTGAACTGTTCGACCTGCTGGCCGCAGTCAAGCGCGCCTTCGACACGGCCGAAGACGACGGACGCACTCTCTCCGGCGAACTGTTCCCGATAGAAACCCGCATAGAGAAAATCGTCACCCTGCTCCGTGAACGGGACTGGGTACTGCTCGACGATGTTTTCAAGGGCGAGAAAAAGCGCCTGGGCATAATCACCTGCTTCATGGCCATGCTGGAACTGATAAAACAGCGCAAGATTTTCGCGCGGCAGGACGCGCAATTCGGCGAAATACGGATTTACATGAGCAAGGAAGAGCCTGCGCAGGAAACCGCGGCTCCGCAGGCAGACGAAACAGCGGTCCATCCACAATCCCCGCAAACCGAAACCGTGAACGCGACTCTTGCCGCGACAACTGAAAGCCTGCCCGGCACCACGCCCGCAATAGAGGCCGTGGAAACCCCTGCGCATCAGGGGCTTACCCAGGAGCCCGCACAGCAGGCACAGGATGCGGCTGTCGAAACCGTGGACGAAGCCCCGACACCGGAAGCCGCAATTACAGAAACAGAACAGCCGGCTCCGGAAAACATCGAGCCGCAGGCGGAAGCGCAGGCGCATGATGCGCCGTCGGAAACTACGTCGGAAATACAAATTTCAGAACCGGCGGCGGAAAACCTTTCATCGGAAGCGCCTCAGGAGCCGGAAACGTCCCCTGAACCGGCCCCCGCACCGGAAACATCAACCGGCAACGCCGAACAGCAGTCAAGCACTGAAGCCGAAGAAAAACAGGAACCGCCGCAAGGAGCGCAGTAGCCATGGAAAACCAGGACATTCTCAGACACCTTGAAACTCTTTTGTTCATAACCGACAAGCCCATACCGTCGGAGAAGCTGGCCGCCCTGCTGGAACGGGAAGAGCCGGCCGTCCGCGACCTGCTGGGCCAGCTCCAGAACTCTTACATGGATTCCGGCCGCGCCCTTCAGGTGGTGGAATCAGGCGGAGGCTTCCAGCTGGCCACGAAGCCGGAATACGCCTCCTGCGTGCGCAAGCTTTACCGCGAACGCATGACGGCACGCCTGTCTGTGGCCAGCCTTGAGACTTTGGCCATCATCGCCTACCGCCAGCCGCTGACCCGCGCAGAAATAGAAACTATTCGCGGCGTGGAAGTGATCGCCGCGCTGGAAACGCTGGTGGAACGCGGCCTTATCAAGGTGGACGGCAGGAAAGAAACAGTGGGCCGCCCCCTGCTTTATGTGACCACGCCGGAATTCCTGCGCTTCTTCGGCTTCAACAGCCTGGAAGACATGCCCAAGCTTGAAACCCTGGTGGAGAAAAAGCCGGAACAGCCGCAGGAAGAACAGGACACCGGTCTTCCAGTGGATGAAACCCCGGCGGCTCCGCCGGAGCCTGAAAACCAGCAGCAACTGCCGATGGATGAAGAAAACGCCGCCGGGAACAACCAGGATGGCGGCGAGCCGGAACAAACGGCGCAGGAACCGGACAACGAAAACAGTCCGGAAGACAAAGATGCCGGCGCGCAGGACACGCCGCAAGATGACGTCGGCAGCGCGGAGAGCAGCCTTCCCGCCGAGGAAAAAGAAGCGGGCGAAGAACCAAAAACGGAGCAATAACCTTTATGCCGGAGCTTAGAAAAGACCCGATAATGGGCCGCTGGGTGATAGTATCCACGGAGCGCAACTCCCGCCCGTCGGACTACAAATTCCCTGCGGACCTGGGCAGCGACGACACCGCCAACTGCCCTTTCTGCCCCGGCAACGAACACCTGACCCCGCCTGAAATACTGGCCTACCACCCGCCGGGCCGCAAGCCCAACACCCGCGACTGGTGGGTGCGCGTCATACCCAACAAATACCCGGCCCTGCGCATCGAAAGCGAGCCCAACCGCAAAGGCGAAGGTATGTACGACCGCATGGGCGGCTTTGGCGCACATGAAGTGATAATAGAAAGCCCGGCCCACAACGTGCAGTGGGGAGACATGAGCGAAAAATCCCTGCGCGACGTCATCTGGGCTTTCCGCGACCGCACCATCGAGCTTAAAAAAGACACCCGCATCCGCTACGTCCTTATTTTCAAGAATCATGGCCGGGCGGCGGGGGCCACGCTGTCGCACCCGCATTCACAGCTTATAGGCCTGCCGATGGTGCCCATACGCGTACAGCAGGAGATGATAGGGGCGAAGAATTACTATGCCTATAAGGAACGCTGCGTCTTCTGCGACATAGTCAGCGAGGAACTGGCGTCCGGCAAGCGCCTGATAGGCAGCAACGAACACTTCGTCTCGCTTGCGCCATACGCCAGCCGCTTCCCGTTCGAGACCTGGATAATACCGGCTCAGCACAGCTGCCATTTCGAGACCATTAACGAAAAGGAAGCGGACTCGCTGGCGTCCATACTGAAACTTTCGCTGAAGAAAATCTCGTCGCACCTGGGCAACCCGCCGTTCAACATGACCATACACTCAACGCCCATAGGCGAGCTGGGCACCCCGCACTACCACTGGCACATAGAGATAATGCCCAAGCTCACGCATGTGGCGGGCTTTGAATCCGGCAGCGGGTTCTACATAAATCCCATGCCTCCGGAAACCGCCGCTGAGCTTCTGAACCGCCATTGACAGCCGTGCTATAATAGGGGTGGGGAAGGTTTCGGTACCGCAGTCCTGACATGCCGCGTTCTTGCGGCGAAAGTGTTATTGTAAATTCTCGGGGGTGATTGTCTTGCGCTCAAATCCGCATGTTCTTGAAATCAACGCCAGGTCGTGGATGTGCAAGCTGCGCGAAAAATACGGGCAGGAAATCACCCTGGACACCATACCCAACGAAGAACTGGAATGGATGCGCCATCTGGGTTTCGACGGCGTATGGCTTATGGGCGCCTGGACCACAAGCGCCAAGGCCGAAAACATAGCGCGCCAGACCGAGGCCGTGAAAAAGGCCGTAGAAGCGCTGGACCCTGAATACAAGCCCGAAGACATAAGCGCCTCGCCCTTTGCGGTAATGGATTTTTCGCTTAATCCCATGCTGGGAAAGCCGGAAGAGCTCAAAAGCTTCAAGGCCAAGCTCAACAAGATGGGCATAAAGCTGTTCATGGACTTCGTGTCCAACCACCTTGCCATAGACCACCCGCTGACGGCCTCCCACCCGGAATATTTCGTGCAGGGCGCGCCCGAGGATATACAGTACAACAGCGAATGGTTCTTCGAGTCGCAGGGTCAGCACGGCCCCACTTACCTGGCCTACGGCCGCGACCCCAACTTCCCGCCGTGGAAAGACACGGTGCAGCTGAACTATTTCAACCCGGAAGCCCGCAAATACATGCTGGACACCCTGCAGGCCGTGGCCGAGCAGTGCGACGGCGTGCGCTGCGACATGGTGATGCTGACCCTGAACGAAGTCATAGAGGGCACCTGGGGCTGGCTGCTGAAGAAAAAAGGCTTCCAGCAGCCGCGCTTCGAGTTCTGGGAGGAAGCCATAGAAACGGTGCGCGAGAAGCACCCGCACTTCCGCTTCCTGGCCGAGGTTTACTGGGGCCTGGAATGGCGGCTGCAGGAGATGGGCTTTGACTACACCTACGACAAGGTGCTCTACGACCGCCTGCGCCACATGGGCTGCCAGGACGTGAAGGGCCACCTGCGCGCGGAAAAACTTTACCAGAAGCGCTCGGTGCGCTTCATAGAGAACCACGACGAGCCCGCGGCCATAGAAGCCTTCGGCGAAGCCAAATCAAAGGCTGCGGCGGTGGTGTGCGCCACCCTGGGCGGCCTGCGCCTGTTCTATCTCAGCCAGTTGCGCGGGGTGCACAAGAAGATACCCCTGCAGTACGTGAAATGCAATTTCAAGTACAACCAGGCCATATACCGCTTCTACGAAAAGCTGCTGAAAATCACCGACCACCCCGCCTACCACGGCGGAGAATGGAACCTGATAGAGCCGATGCCCTCGGCCCAGGGCAACGAAAGCTTCAAGAACATGCTGTGCTGGTCCTGGAACCAGCGCAGGACGCTGAAGCTGGTGGTGGTGAATTATTCGGATGCCCAGTCCAACTGCCGCATCAAGGTAAACGCCTCGCCGAAGGAAGACTGCTTCACGTTCTACGACGAACTTGCCGAACAGTTCTTCACCCGCGAAGCCGCCGATATCAAGAATAACGGCCTGTATGTGGAACTGCCGCCATACGGCGCCCACCTGTTGGACCTGGAATTCTGAAACCCGGCCCTGCAAATTGAAAACCCCGCCATGACGGCGGGGATTTTATATTTGCGGCTCGTGCGGCGGCTACCCGGCAGAGAGTTTTTCCCCTCCGAAATAGGGCACAAGCGCCTTCGGCAGCGTAACGCTGCCGTCCTCGTTCTGGAAATTCTCCAGCACGGCCGCCAGCGTGCGGCCGACTGCCAGCCCGCTGCCGTTAAGCGTGTGCACGAATTCCGGAGCGCCGCCCTTGCCCCGTTTGAAGCGGGCGTTCATGCGCCTGGCCTGGAAATCCCAGCAGTTGGAGCACGAGGAAATCTCGCGGAAACGGTTCTCCGAAGGCATCCAGACCTCAAGGTCGTGAGTCCTGCAGGCCGCGAAGCCTATGTCGCCTGTGCAAAGCTCCATCACGCGGTGCGGCAGCTCCAGTTCGGCCAGTATGTCGGCGGCGTCGCGGGTAAGCTGTTCCAGGTTTGACATGGAATCTTCCGGGCGGCTTATCCACACCAGTTCCACCTTGTTGAACTGGTGGTTGCGTATCAGTCCGCGGGTGTCCTTGCCGTAAGAACCGGCCTCCTGCCTGAAGCACGGCGTCCACGCCGTCAGCTTCAGCGGCAGTTCAGCTTCCTTAAGCACGGCGCCGCGGCACAGGTTGGTAAGCGGCACTTCGGCGGTGGGAATCATGTACATGGGCGTCTCGCCGCAAAGCTTGTACAGATCCTGCTCGAATTTCGGCAACTGACCGGTGCCGGTCATGGTTTCGGCCGTAACCATGAAAGGCGGCAGTATTTCGGTGTAGCCCTTGCCGCGGGTATGCCTGTCCAGCATGAAGTTTATCAGAGCCCGTTCCAGGCGCGCGCCCTGGCCGCGCAGCAGCGCGAAGCGCGAACCGGAAAGCAGCGAAGCGGCCGCGAAATCCAGAATGCCCAGTTTCTCGCCCAGTTCATGATGGTCTTTGGGCTTGAAGGCGAAATTACGCTGTTTCGACACGTCGCGGCGAAGCTCCGCGTTCTCGTTTTCATTCTTGCCTATGCGCGTGGATTCGTGCGGGAGATTGGGCACTTCAAGCAGCAAGGCATCCAGTTCGGACTTCAGCGGGGCAAGCGCCTCCTCGCGCTCCTGCATCTGCGCTTTCAGCGAGTTAGCCTGCGCCATCAGGGCGTCCACTGCGGCCTGGCCCTCGGCCTTAGCCTTGCCCATGCCTGATGAAATTTCGTTTCTCTTGGAGCGCAACTGCTCCACTTCCGCCAGCGCGGCGCGGTAGACCTTGTCTTTCTCCATCACCCGGTCCAGCAACTGGCCGTAACTCTCGTTGCGGTAACAAAGCCTTTGACGGAACTGTTCAGGGTTGGCGCGCAGCAGTTTCAAGTCCATCATGGCGCGGCCGCCTTCAGCACTTCAAGAACAGCCTCGCTTATCGGCAAAGGCAGTTCCTCTCCTGCGCGCGGCTCTACAGCCAGCTGTATTTTCAGCGCGTCCACCCAGAAGCCGGTGTCCGCAAAACGCTTGAGATAGGTCTGCGCTTCTATATTGGGGATGGCCACGTTCTTTATGGCCCCGGGTTTGAGTTCGGCCACGCGTCGTTCGTCCAGCCAGAACGGCACGCTCCATACTCCGGTGGAGGCGTCGGCCCCGGTTTTGACCACACGGGCTGAAACAGCCACCCTCAGCACAATGCCGCCGCTGCTTTTGCCGCTTTTGTTCTCCAGCACGGCCATGGCGCGCAGGCGGCCCGGCAACTTGGAATTTGGGGGAAGCACGATGCTCCGCGCGTCGGAGAATTTCGGCTTCATCGCGGGTTTCAGGCCCGGGCTGAACTGCCAGTAAACGCCCGTGACCTCAGGCCCGGCGAACGCCGATGTAGCGGCGCAGGCCAGAAAAAGGGACAACAATGCAAAAGTTCTCATAAAAATCCGCCTTAAAAATTAAGTTGTATCTATTTTATCCTTTTATTACGCCTATTGGCTTCATTCTTGCCACTTTTCGCGCCAACCCGGCAGCAGCGCAAATATCAGCCACCATGGATACATCTTTGTAGGCGCATGGGGCCTCTTCCGCCAGTCCGCGTGTTGAGGCGGCCCTCACTTCAACGCCTGAGGCGGACAGCTCCCGCCTTAGTTCTGAGGCGTTGACGCGCCGCAAGGCCTCGGTACGGCTCATCACCCTTCCTGCGCCATGACACACGCTTCCGAACGATATTTCCATCGCCCTCTGGGTTCCGGCCAACACATAGGAACAGCTTCCCATGGAACCCGGAACCAGCACCGGCTGGCCCGAAGCGGCATAGGCGCGCGGCACTTCGGGATGTCCGGGCGGGAAGGCGCGAGTGGCGCCTTTACGGTGCACGCAAAGCATGTGCTTTTTCCCGTTTACGGAATGCTCCTCGAATTTTGCCATGTTGTGGGCGATGTCGTAGACCACCGCAAAACCCAAATCCGCAGGGCCGCGCCCGGTTATACGGCACAAGGCCTTTTCCACAGCCGCGCTAATCACCTGCCTGTTCGCCTTGGCGTAGTTCGCCGCCGCAAACATGGCCCCGGCGTAGCGCCGGCCTTCCTCCGAATCAAGCGGGGCGCAGGCAAGCTGTCTGTCAGGCAGGGTTATCCCGTATTTAACAGAAGCCTGCCCGAGCAAACGCAAGTAATCGTCGCAAATCTGATAGCCGCAGCCGCGTGAACCGGTATGGAAAAGCACTGCCAGCTGTCCCTTGAAAAGCCCGAAATCGGCGGCGGCCCGTTCGTCGTAAACCTCGTCTACCGCCTGAAGTTCTATGAAATGGTTGCCGCTGCCCAGCGTCCCCAGTTGGTTCAAGCCGCGTTCGACGGCCCTGGACGAGACTGCATCCGGGTCAGCTTCCCGGCATTCACCGCTGTCTTCGATAGCTTCCAGGTCGGCAGAGGAGCCGTATCCGCGCTCCACCGCCCAGCGCGCCCCGCGCTCAAAAACTTTCTTAATTTCCCTTCTCTCCAATTTCACCGGGCCGCTTTCCCCGACCCCGGCCGGGACGGAGGAAAAAATGGCGTCTAGGAAAGCCGGCACGCTGCGCGCGACCGCGGCGGCCTCAAGCCCGGTTCTCAGCAGGCGCACGCCGCAGGCGATATCGTAGCCTACGCCGCCGGGGGAAATGACCCCGTCGCGCATGCCGAAGGCCGCCACGCCGCCTATGGGGAAGCCGTAGCCCCAGTGCGCGTCCGGCATTGCCAGCGAGAAGTTCACTATGCCGGGGAGGCAGGCCACGTTCCGCATCTGCTGTGCCACCTTGTCCGCCTCAAGACGCGGGAGCATGGACGCGTCCGCAAACAGCAGGCCGGGCACGCGCATGGCCCCCTCGCGCGGCAATTCCCAGCGGCATCCGTCCCTTCCCGCGAATTTCATATATCGGCTATAAACCAAACCGACAATCCGTTTTTTCCGCGTTTTATTGCAAGCCCGTGCAACGGCACGCCCTTCACCTCTCGCCTGAAGGAAAGACCGGACGGCTTTATTCCGCGCAGGGAAGCCATCAGTTTGGCTCCGTCGCGGTTAAGGCAAAGCTCCTCAATATTTATTTTCGACGGGATAATCTTCCCAGAAGAAACCAGGTAGGCGGTTTCGTTCAGCCACGCCCCCAGCAGGGCGTCAAGGTCCGGCGACTGAAGATTCAGGCGCACTTCGCAGGTCTTGCCTGCCGCGGCTTTTGCGCCGAATACGGCAAGCAGGCCGCGCGCGGCGCGCCTGAACAGCGGCCTGTAGCCGGACGCCGACGCTTTGACGATGATATCAGCCGTATGCGGGGCAAGCGCAAACCCCGCTTTCCCGGCGCCTTTAAATGGCGCGGGGCGCTTGACGCGCCCCGTTCCGTTCAATGCTTTGGGCAAGGCTTATTCCTTGGTGTTTTCAACCTTTTCCTCGGCCGCCTCGCTGACTACCGGCGCCACATTGGCCACCTTGTCGCCTTCCGCCAGCTTCACCAGCCGCACGCCCTGGGTGTTGCGGCCAACCTCGCGTATTTCCTTGCAGCGCAGGCGCACGGCCTGGCCCTGCTCGGTTATCACCATGAGGTCCTTGTCGTTGTCCACCAGCTTTATGCCGATGACGCTGCCGTTGCGCTCGCTGGTCTTGATGGTGATTACGCCGCTTCCGCCGCGGTGCTGCTGGCGGTATTCCTCAAGTTCGGTGCGCTTGCCGTAGCCGTTTTCGCACACGGAAAGCAGCGTGCTCTTGCTGCCGGAAACGGCGCTTTCCATGCCGACCACGTAGTCGTCCTTCTCAAGGCGTATGCCGATGACGCCCATGGCCTGCCTGCCCATGGCGCGGACTTCGTCTTCGGGGAAGCGTATGGACATGCCGCTCTTGGTGGCGATGAACAGGTTGGACTTGCCCGCCGTGAGCTGCACAGATTCCAGCACGTCGCCGTCCTCAAGCGAGATGGCGGCTATGCCGGAGCGCCTGATGTTTGCGAAATCGCCAAGCGGGGTGCGCTTCACTATGCCGGTTTTGGTGCACATAGTCAGGAACAGGTCGTTGGCCTTGTTCTCTTCGAAGCTGTCGATGTCTATGCAGGAGGTGACCTTCTCCTCGCCGGAGAGCTGCAGCAGGTTCACCACGGCCTTTCCGCGGGACACGCGAGTGCCTTCCGGTATCTCGTAGGCGTGCAGGGAGTAGACCTTGCCCCTGTTGGTGAACAGCAGTATGGTGGAGTGGCTTGAAGTCACGAACAGATGCTCAAGGAAGTCCTCCTCCTTGGTCTCTCCGCCGATAATGCCCTTGCCGCCGCGGTTCTGCGTCTTGTAGGTGTTCAGCGGTATGCGCTTTATGTAGCCGCCGTGGGACATGGTTATCACCACTTTTTCCAGCGGCACGAAATCCTCGATATTGAGCTCGGTGATTTCTGTGGAAATCTCGCTGCGGCGCTTGTCCGGATATTTTTCCTTGAGCTCGCCCAGTTCGGTCTTTATTATCTTCAGCACCTTTTTGGGATCGGCCAGAATGGCGCGCAGTTCGTCTATAAGCTTCAGCAGTTCCTTGCGTTCCGCCTCTATAGCGCCGGATTCCAGCTGCGTAAGCTGGTGCATGCGCATGTCCAGTATCGCCTGAGCCTGTATGGGAGACAGCTCGAATTCCTTGATGAGCTTGTCCTTGGCTTCCGAGGCGTCCTTGGACTTCCTGATTATCTGTATCACGCGGTCCAGGTTCTTTATGGCGATGAGCAGGCCCTGCAGTATGTGCTCGCGCTGTATGGCCTTGTCCAGGTCAAACTTCACGCGCCGGGTGATCACCTGCTTGCGGTGCGACAGGTAGCAGGCGAACACTTCCTTCACCGGCAGGCAGCGCGGCTTGCCGTCCACTATAGCCAGCATTATGACGCCGAACGACGTCTGCATCTGCGTATGCTTGAACAGATGGTTTATCACCACCTGCGGGTTGCCGTCGCGCTTAAGTTCTATCACTATGCGCATGCCGCGCCTGTCGGACTCGTCGCGCAGGTCCGAAATGTCGGTTATCTTTTTCTCGCGCACCAGGTCGGCGATGGTGCTGATAAGGTTGGCCTTGTTCACCTGATACGGCAGTTCCGTAACTATTATGGACTGGCGTCCGCCATTGAGTTCCTCGACCTCGGTGCGGGCCTGAATCTTCACGGAACCGCGCCCGGTCTCGAAATAATCCTTGATGCCTTTGCGTCCGCGTATGATGCCGCCGGTGGGAAAGTCCGGGCCCTTGAGGATTTTCATCAGGTCCTTGGTGGCGATTTCCGGCTGTTCTATGTAAGCCGAGATGGCCTCGCAGACTTCCACAAGGTTATGCGTCGGGATATTGGTGGCCATGCCGACCGCGATGCCGCTGCTGCCGTTGACCAGCAGGTTGGGCAGGCGCCCGGGCAGCACGGTGGGCTCCAGCAGGGAGCCGTCGTAGTTGGGTATGAAATCTACGGTGTTCTTCTCGATATCGGTTAGCATCTCGTCGGCCACCGCGGACAGCTTCACCTCGGTATAACGCATTGCGGCGGCCGGGTCGCCGTCAATGGAACCGAAGTTGCCCTGCCCGATGACCATCGGGTAGCGCAGGCTGAAATCCTGCACCATGCGGACCAAGGAGTCATAAACCGCCACGTCGCCGTGCGGATGGAATTTTCCCAGCACGTCGCCGACTATGCGGGCCGATTTCTTGAACGGCTTGTTGTGCTTGAGGCCCATCTCGTTCATGGTATAGAGTATGCGGCGGTGCACCGGCTTGAAGCCGTCCCTGGCGTCCGGCAGGGCGCGGCCCACGATTACGCTCATCGCGTAGTCTATGTAAGAGGACTGCATCTCCTCGCCGATATCGCGCTGCATTATGTTGCCGAACAGGTCCACCGGTTTTTCTTCAGGTTTGTTGTTTTCGCGAGTCATCTAAATTCCCTCTCAGTGTAATCCGTTAAATATCCAGGTTCGTGACTTCCAGCGCATGCTTCTCGATGAATTCACGGCGGGGCTCCACCTTGTCGCCCATCAGCGTGGTGAAAATCATCTCGGCCTCGGTGGAATCCTCAAGCGCGACGCGCAGCAGCTTGCGCTTGGCGGGGTCCAGCGTGGTTTCCCAAAGCTGTTCGGGGTTCATTTCACCCAAACCTTTGTAGCGCTGTATGTGAGCGCCCATCGTGCCGGATTCCTTCACGGCATCCAGCAGGCTCTTCAGGTCGCAGATATGGGCCATGCCCTCTTTTTCCCGGGTCACGGTGAACAGCGGCTGGGCTTTTTCCGGCTCAATTGTATACTGGCTGATATTGTAGCCCAGCGTTTCCAGCTTCTTGGAAATGGCGTTCAGCTTGGAAAGCTCCCACAAGGTCTGATGCTCTGGCCGCAGCACCTTCTCCTGCTCCGCCGCGAGAATAGCCGGGTCGCTTATTTCCTTGGCCAGTTCCTCTTTCCTGGCCTTCATATAGGAATGCTCGAAATCGCGGAATTCCTGTTCGCTGTAGAAGTATTTATAGGCCCCTTCCTGGGGCACGCGGTACACCGGAACCTTGCCCGCTTTGGCGAAAGCCAGATAATCGGACAGGCCCAGATGCTTGGCTTCCAGCCTGTGCAGGAGGTCGTCGGTTTCTATCAGCACCAACAGGAGGTCCTGCAGTTCCTTGCCCTCAAGCGCGCCGCCCTTGAACTTGGCGACGGCGCTGTTTTTGATGCCTTCCTTGAGCAGCATGGCCTTAAGCTTTTCATCGTTGTCGATGTAAATCTCGTTCTTGCCTTTCTTGTATTTATACAGCGGCGGCTGGGCTATATAGATATGCCCTCCGTCTATCAGCGGCCGCATCTGGCGGTAGAAGAAAGTGAGCAGAAGCGTGCGGATATGCTGCCCGTCCACGTCGGCGTCGGCCATTATGATGATTTTGTGGTAGCGCAG
Source organism: Elusimicrobiota bacterium (assembly GCA_012523635.1). GTDB lineage: Bacteria > Elusimicrobiota > Elusimicrobia > Elusimicrobiales > Elusimicrobiaceae > JAAYTX01. The sequence continues at coordinate 13,212 of JAAYTX010000190.1, read as the reverse complement.
CTTGGCCAGGTCGAAACCGTCCTCGCCCTCGCCCACTCCCGTGCCGATGGCGGATATCAGCGTGCGTATTTCCTCGTTTGAAAGTATTTTGATAAGCTGCGATTTTTCCACATTCAGGATTTTGCCGCGCAATGGCAAAATGGCCTGGAAAACGCGGTCGCGGCCCTGCTTGGCGGAACCGCCGGCGCTTTCACCCTCGACTATAAAGAGCTCCGAGCGTTCCGCGTTGCGTTCCTGGCAGTCGGCCAGCTTTCCGGGCAGGCCGCCCTCGCCCAGCGCGCCCTTGCGGCGGGTGAGCTCCTTGGCCTTGCGCGCGGCTTCCCGCGCGGCCGAAGCCTGAATGGCTTTCTGGCAGATAACCTTGGCGGTGTTCGGGTTTTCCTCGAAGAATGTGGAAAGGGCGTCGCCAACTATGGACCTTACTATGCCTTCCACTTCGGAATTCCCCAGCTTGGTCTTGGTCTGGCCCTCAAACTGAGGTTTGGGTATTTTTACTGAAAGAACGGCGGTCAGGCCCTCCTTAATATCGTCGCCGGTGACGCTGGCGTCCTTGTCCTTGCCCAGTTCGTACTTCTTTATATAGTCGTTGACTATCCTGGTCAGCGAAGCGCGGAAACCGCTCAGGTGCGTTCCGCCTTCTATCGTGTTGATGTTGTTTACGAAGGAGTAGACGTTCTCGGAATAACTGTCGTTGTACTGTATGGCGAAAGAAACATAAGAATCTTCCGTCTGCTTGTTTATGTGTATCGGGTTCTGGTGCAGCGTGTGTTTGCTGGTGTTCAAATACTGCACAAACTGCGCGATACCGCCCTCATACAGGAAGGAATGCTCCTTCCCGTCGCGTTCGTCGGTGATATTGATCTTCACCCCGGCGTTAAGGAAAGCCAGTTCGCGCAGGCGGTTGGAAATCACGTCGAACGAAAACACGCCGTCTCCGAATATCTGCGAGTCCGGCCTGAAGGTAACCTTGGTGCCGTGCTCGGCGCTCTTTCCTATGACTTCCACGGCAGCCCTGGGCTTACCCCGGTCATAGGCCTGATACCAGACTTTACCATCCCTGGAGACCTCAACCTCGGTCCACTCGGAAAGCGCGTTGACCACCGAAACACCGACTCCGTGCAGGCCGCCGGAAATTTTATAGGCGCCGGACTCGAACTTGCCGCCGGCATGGAGCACCGTCATGACCACTTCCAGTGCGGATTTGCCTTTTATCTTCGGGTCCTTGGCGTTGGTCATGGGGTCCACGGGAATGCCGCGTCCGTCGTCGCTGACCGAGCAGACGTTATCGCTGTGCAGCACCACCTCTATGGTAGTGGCGCCGCCTGCCAATATTTCGTCCACGGAGTTGTCCACCACTTCATAAACCAGATGGTGCAGACCCTGGAGTCCGGTGGAACCGATGTACATGGCCGGGCGCTTGCGCACGGCCTCAAGACCTTCAAGCACCTGAATAGTGGATGCGTCGTATGATTTTTTAAGTTCTGATTTGGCTTTTTCCTGAGTTTCCATTGTTGTGTGCTCCTAAATGACCTTTATTTCCTTTATCCACTGTCTGTCAAAATATTTATTCAGCCTTTTCATAAGGCTTTGCGCGCGGAACATAAGCTCCTGCGCGGCCGGGGCCGAAGCCGCCTTGATGTAAACCGTGCCGCCGGACACCGAATCAACAGTCCAGAAAGAAGCGAACACTCCCGCTTCCTTCTTCCATACCGAATCCAGAAGCATCAGCCTGTCCAGCTTCTGCACCAAGGGCTGATAGTGCCCGCCCAAGGAACTGGCGCTGACCCAGCCGCTTGTGCGGCGCTGGTGCTCCATCAGGATTTTACCGGCATGACGACATACTTGCTTCCGGCGTCTCCGACCGGCTCAACAAGCACAGGATTCAGGGGATTGGTGAGCGAAAATACCGCCTTTTCCGCCGCCATATTCTTGAAGATATCCACTATGTAGGCCGGATTGAATGAAATCTGCATATCGTGCCCCTTGTAATCCACGGGCACTTCGTCGTTCATTTCCATCTTCTGGGATGACGCGCTGACCATTATCACCCCGTTTTTAAGAGTGTATTTCACCACGCCGCCGCGGTCGCTGACGCACAGAGCGGCGCGCTTGGTGGTGTCCAGCAGTTCCTTGCAGGAAACCGTGAAGGAAACATCCTTCTTGGTGGGAACAACCTGCTCGTAGTTAGGGAAATTGCCGTCTATAAGCTTGGAGATGAACGTTGTCCCGCTCATACGGAAGCCCACCTGATTGGAGGAAACGCCCACAGTCATTATCTCCCCGGCCTCGGGCTTTTCTATACCGATGAAGCGGGTGACTTCGTGCAGAATCTTGGAAGGAACAACTATTTTAAACTCGCGCACAGACTTGACCGTGTCGTAAGAAGCCACAGCCAGCCTCCGTCCGTCAGTGGCCACGACTTCAATGCCTTTCTTGAAAAAACCCCAGGAAAGCCCGTTGAGCACATAGCGCGTTTCCTGAGTGGATGCGGCAAAAATCGTTTTCTGTATCAGTTTCTGTATGACCTGCGCCGGGATCTGAATCATTTCGGACTTGTCCATGTCCGGAACCAGCGGATACTCGTCCTTCGGGGTTCCCATGACCCAGAACTTCGAGCTTTTGCATTTTATGTGAACCTTATTAGAAGCGTCGGTGTTTATGGAAATCTCCTGTCCGGACGGCATGGACTGGAGAATGTCCGAAAACTCTTTCAGCGGTATGGTTACGCTGCCGGGTTCGGCTATATCCGCGTTTATGAAGTGCGTGGTGGCCATTTCCAGGTCGGTCTTCACCAGCTTCAGTTTTCCGTTGTCTGTCTCCGCCAGGAAATTATGCAGTATGGGCAGCGTGGTTCTGCCGGACAGGGCGGACTGTATTACCTGTATGCCTTTTAACAGGTTTTCTTTGTTACTATTAATTTTCATATTCATAATCCTCTTCTTCTTATAGCGCTTATTGTGTGAATACTGTTATTAGAGCTATTCAGAATTATCAACAAGTCCTGTCAAAAACCTGCAATTTTGCCAACAACTCCAACAAAAAAACTACTTTTCACATTTCAATGGCTCTGCCAACAAAGTTATCAGCTTTGTTCGGCGTTGCGAATGTCAGCGATAAGATGGTTTATTTTTTCATTGAAAAATGTATCCGTATTCATCAGGGTTTTTATCTTATCCCTGGCATGAACCACCGTTGAATGGTCTTTTTCGAAAGCTTTGCCTATGTCTGTCAGCGACATTTCCGTCATTTCGTCAGCCAGATACATGGCTATCTGTCTTGGCAGGGCTATGGCCTCCGAACGTTTCGGCGATTTGAAATCCTGTATTTCTATTGAATAGGCTTTGCCCACCACTTTTTTTATGGTGTCTATATCTATGGCCGGCTTGTCCGACTGTATTATGTCAGACAGCACTTCCTTGGCTATATCGACCGTGGGCTGGGAATTGTGCGTGATGCAGTAATTATTAAGCCTGATAAGGCAGCCTTCCAGCTCGCGGATGCTGCTCTTCACCATTGTGCCGATGAAAACTATTACATCGTCGGGGATGGTGTAATTGTATACCTCCCGCTTCTTGCGCAGAATGGCGATGCGGGTTTCTATGTCCGGCGGCTTTATTTCAGCCACCAGCCCGGCGTACAGGCGGGTGGACAGGCGTTCGTCTACAGCCAGTTCTTTCGGAGAACGGTCGGAGGTTGCTACGATCTGCTTGCCCGATTCGAAAAGCGCGTTGAAAGTGTAGAAAAATTCCTTTTCGCTGGCCGCCTTGCCTACGACGAACTGAATATCATCTACAAGGAAGCAGTCCAGGTTGCGGTACTTGTTGCGGAAGGATTCAGTGTTCTTGCTTTGAAGCGATTCTATGTATTCGTTGACGAAATCCTCGGCCGACATGTACAGCACCTTGAAAGCCGGGTTGCTCTTGAGTATCCCGTTGCCTATGGCGTGCATCAGGTGGGTTTTGCCAAGCCCCGGCCTGCTGTATATCACCAGCGGGTTGTTGGACCTGTCGCCCATTTTTTTTGTGACGGCCTGCGCCGATGCGTAGGCGAGTCGGTTTGAGGGGGCTTCTATGAATTCCTCAAAATTATAGGTCGGGTTCAGTTTAGTCGTGAATTTCGAAACCGCCGGGGCCTGTTGCGGATGCTGCGGCTGTTCGTACTCGACTGGCGAAGGGGAACTGGCCCCCAGCGAGATTGAATACTCTATCACTCCGCCGTCAAGACCGGCAATTTCCTTCAGCGCCGCCAGTATCGCGGGTTCAAAGCGATGGTGTATGGTTTCGTAAAAAACCTGGTTCGGCACTTCAAGTTTCAGCAGGTTGTTTTCAAAAACGAGAGGCTTCACCGGCTTAAGCCATATTTCACAATCATCCTGTCCGGCGCTTTTTTCCAGTTTAGACAGAATGTCGGCCCACAAAGCTTTAAGTTCCATAACTATTCACAGGTTATCAACAGTTGTTGATAAAGTTAATAATGAAAAAGTTGTTATTTTGCAATAACTTTTTTTACAGGGTGTTTTTATGTGCTGTATTGTTCCAATTATAGGCATAAACAGACCATTCGGACCAAAAATCTTACTATTTATTCAAATTTTAGTCAATATCCCTGAAAATGGCCTGTCGCCGCGGTAAAATTGACAATATCGGCGGCATAATGGTTTAATGTATATATATATTCAAAACATACCCCAGGAGGGTCAAGAAATGACTGTTCATATAGTGGCAAGGCATGTGAAGCTAACCAAAGCTCTCAAAGATTTCATACAGGAGCGCATGGATAAACTGCAGCATTATTTCGACAATATTATCTGGGCGCAGGTGGTGCTGACTGTCGAAAAGAAGTCGCAGGGCGCCGAAATAGTCCTGCACGCCGCGCGCCAGACTTTCCAGGCATCGGCCAAGACCACGGACATGTACTCGTCGGTAGACATGTGCGCCGAGAAAATCGAGAAGCAGATACGCAAATACAAGGAAAAGATGAAGGACCATCGCGTCGCCGATGAAGAGCCGTCCGTGATACAGGACTACAGCCTGCCCCCGCAGGGCGAGATCCGCTTCTCCGTCATAAAGAAGGTTCCCGTCGCCCCTATGACCGCCGACGACGCCGCCCTTGAGATGGAGCGCATGGGCTACAACTTCTGGATGTTTATGGACCAGGAAAGCAACAAGATACAGGTTATCTTCAAGCGCCTGGACAACACCTACGGGCTCCTTCAGCCCGTGAAGCGCTGATAAATGGTTTCCGAAAGCCCGGCGCCTGTAGCCGGAAAGTCGCTGGCGGTCAAAACGCTGCTTGAGGCCAAGGGGGAATCCTTCGGCCTGAAGCTGGCTGCCGGCGGCAAGCATCTTGGGCGGCTTATCCGCGTAAGCGAGGTGAACCGCCCCGGGCTTGCTCTCAGCGGGCATCTTGAAAGCTACCGTTCCGAACGCGTCCAGATAATAGGCCGCGGCGAACACGCTTTCTGCCTAAAGGAATCCGCCAACACGCGTCTGCGTTCGGAACTGCTTAAAAATCTGGTGGCGATGCTGTCACAGCCGGACACCCCCTGCGTGGTGGTGACGGCGGGACTGCGGCCGCCGCTTGTGCTGGTGCAGGCCTGCAACAAGGCCAAGGTGCCCCTTTTCGAGACGGCACTGGACACCGCGGATTTCGTGGGCGAGCTTTCGGCTTTCCTGGAGGAGCAGTTGGCGCTGCTCACGCGCATACACGGGGTGCTGGTGGACGTGTACGGCCTGGGCGTCCTTATCCAGGGCGACCCCGGCATCGGCAAGTCCGAATGCGCGCTGGAGCTGGTAAAGCGCGGCCACATACTGGTGGCCGACGATATAGTGGAAATACAGCGCAAGCGCGGCAATATGCTGTGGGGGCGCTGCCCCAGCATGCTCAAGCACTACATGGAAGTGCGCGGGCTGGGCATAATAGATGTGGAACTGCTTTTCGGAGTGGGCGCCATAATGGAGCACACCCGCATAGAGATGGGCGTGCGCCTGATGAGCGTCAATGATAAGTCCTCCTGCGACAGGACAGGCCTAGAGCAGGCGTGCATGGAGATACTGGGCGTGTCCATCCCCTCGCTGTGCATACCCGTGACGCCAGGCCGCAACCTGGCCGTCCTGATAGAGGTGGCGGCGCTTAACCAGCGCCTCAAATCACAGGGCATATTCGCGGCCAATGAATTCAACAACAGGCTCATCGACAAGATGAAGGCCTCCGGAAGGAACAACCTGCTATGAATTCCCGCGCCCGCAGGCAGCTGCTGTTCATAGTGACCGGCATGTCCGGCGCCGGCAAAAGCCAGGCGCTAAAGATTTTCCAGGACTTCGGCTTCTACTGCGTGGACAACCTGCCGCTGGCGTTGATGCCGCAGTTCGTGTCTTTGCTCAAAAAAAGAAACGATTTGGACAACGTCGCTCTGGGGGTGGACATACGCGAGGGCAACTCCCTGCGCAATTTCCCGGAGATGATGGCGCGGCTGTCAAAATCGGGCCTGCAGGTGCGCGTGATATTTTTCGACGCCGCCTACGCCACTCTGGCCCAGCGCTTTTCGGAAACAAGGCATCGCCATCCGCTTAGCTCAAACCTTTCCGCGGCCATTAAGCAGGAGCAGAAGATACTCGCCCCGGCCAAAGCCTGCGCCGACAAGGTGATAGACACCAGCAACATGACGCTGGGCGAACTAAAGGACGCGCTCTCGCGCATGCTGGAGCTGAAGAAGTCGCGCGAGATGAAGATTTCCGTTCTGTCCTTCGGCTACAAATATGGCCTGCCGTCCGACGCCGACCTTGTGATGGACGTGCGTTTCCTGACCAATCCCAATTACGTCCCGGCGCTCAAGGGCAAGACCGGGCTGGACAGGCCCGTGGCCGAATATGTCATGCGCGACCCGCAGGCCGACGTATTTCTTAAAAAATTTCTGGACCTTATCGGGATGCTGCTGCCTCTTTACGTCAAGGAAGGCAAGTCCGTGCTTACCATAGCCATAGGCTGCACGGGCGGCAGGCACCGCAGCGTGCTGATGACGCACCTGGTGGCCGTGGCGCTGCGCGAAATGAAGATGAGCGTCGCCGAATACCACAGGGACATGGGCAAGAAATGGTGAATGTCATACTGGTCACCCACGGCGAATTCGGCGCCTATCTGCTTGAAGCCGCCGAAATGATTCTTGGCGCACAGAAAGAAGGGGTGTCCATAGTGGGGATTTCCCCCCGCACCTCCGCTGAAAAGGCGCATTCAATGGTGATGGCAGCGGCGGCGTCCCAGCCGCCGGAGGACGGCGTGATTTTCCTGACGGACATGCTGGGCGGCACGCCTACGATGATTTCGATGCCGGCTGCTAAAACCTTGCCCAGATCGGCGGTGTTAAGCGGCGTCAACCTTAGCATGCTGCTGTGCGCGCTCAATTACAGGAGCAAGATGAATTTCGAGCAGTTGGTGGAAAAGATACTGGCCGAGGGCAAGAAGTCCGTCTGCGACATCAAGGCCCTGTTCGCGGCGTCGGAGCGCAAGCCCTGATGCCGATAGTGCTGGTCCGCATAGACGACAGGCTGGTGCACGGGCAGGTGGTGCAGGGCTGGATTCCCCAGCTGGACGTGGAGGAGGTGCTGGTCGCCTCCGCTTCCGCGATGAAGGACGAGATGCGCAAGACGCTTATGCGCCTTTCCTTGCCCGACGAAATAGGGCTGAAGGTGTTGGCGCCCAGGGAAGCCGCCCTTTATGCGAAGGACAACGCGGCCGGCGGCGCGAAAATAATGATACTGGCCCCCGGCCCCGCGGAAGTTGCCCAGATGCTGGAATCCGGCGCGCAATTCCAGAGCGTCAATGTGGGCGGCATGCATTATTCGGTCGGCAAGACGCAGATGGGCAAGGCGATTTTTCTCAGCAGCGACGATATAGAAAGCCTCAAGAGCATTGCTGCCAGGGGCGTGCGCCTGGAAGGGCGCGGCGTTCCGGCCGACGACATGGTGGACGTGCTGGAAATGATACAAAGGAGCCATTAGTGGAGGCCGGGCTTTTTCTTTCACTTACAGGCCTGTGCGCGCTGGCCTCGTTCCTTGAACTGGACGCCGTGTACGCGGGGCAGTTTCTGCTGTCCAGGCCGCTGGTGGTGGGCACGTTGCTTGGGTTGATTTGCGGAGACGTGAAGACAGGGGTTCAGTTCGGAATCTGGACCGAGTTTCTTCTTCTGGACCAGCTTCCTGTCGGCGGTTACGTGCCGCCAAGCGGCGGGGTGTGCGCGGCCAGCGCTTTCATTCTGGCCTATCTGTGCATGCTGCCGGTGTCGTTTTCATTTTTGCTGGGGATAATCATCGGAAAGGGTTACTCCCATATGGAGTCCAGGCTCAGGACCTGGCGCAATGCCTGGAACCGGTCGGTTGAAAAGGATGTGCAGGATGACGCAGGCGCGGTAAATGCGTGGATGTTCAAGAGTATAGCCCTGCAGTTCGGCGCGGGCTTTGTCTTTATCTGGCTGGCTGTGCAGGCGTTGTCATTGGCCGGGGCCTATGCGTGGCCCAGGCTGTCGGAAGAACTGCGCAACGCCGTGGATTTGGGGTACTTCGCGGTTCCGTGGATAGGTATGGCCTCTTTGGTTTTTACGCTGTATGCCAAGGCCAAGGCGGCGGCCCATGCTTGACGCCTGCAAAAGAAGGATTTTTTGGCGCTCTTTTCTTATACAGGGCGCGTGGAATTACGAAAGGATGCAGAACATAGGATTCGCTTATTCTCTTTTGCCCTCGCTGAAGGAAACTTACGGCGACGGGCCGGAACTGCGCCGCGCCGTAGGGCGGCATCTGGAACTGTTCAACACGCAGCCTTTCATGGCCGGGCTGGTGCTGGGCATGGCCGCGCGCGCCGAGGAACTGATGGCGGCCGCCCCGGAACAGGAGAAGGCGGCGCATGAAGAGGATATAAGAAACACCAAAAGCGCCATGGCCTCGGCCGTGGCCGCCATAGGGGACAGGCTTTTCTGGGGCCTGCTGCGGCCGCTGTCGCTGCTGCTGACTCTGGTGCTGCTGGGCCCGGCCCTGCTGAAGAACGTGTTTACGGTGAGCGAGTATTCGGCCCCGGCCCATGTTTCGCACTGGAACCTGTGGCTGCTGGCCGCGGCTTTGCTGGCCGGGTTTATGCTTTACAACATTCCGGCTGTCTGGCTGCGCTGGCGCGGCCTTTCCCACGGGTATGAATGCCAGGGAAGCAGAAGCTGCGGCATAGATTTTCTGGACTGGCACTCGCTGATAAGAAAAGCACGCTTCACCGGTTTTCTTCTTTCTGCGGCGCTGTTTGTCCTGGTGCTTTCGTTTTTTACCGGCCGCTTTCTTTTCAGAGGCGACCCGGACTACGGTCTGCACAGCATAGTGGTGGTGCTTTTTTCTGCGGTCGCCGCATTCCTGTGCAAGCGTTTCGGCGGCACGTCGCTCACGGGTTATATGGTGATGATGGCGTTATTCACTGCCGCTTTCATAATATTCTAGGCAGGCGGGCTTATACGGTGATAAAAACTGAATTGACGATACAAAATAAATTGGGGCTGCATGCCAGGCCCGCCGCGATGTTCGTGCAGGAAGCGGCCAGATTCGAATCCAGCATCATGGTGTCCAAGGACGGCGTCGAAGTAAACGGCAAAAGCGTGATGGGCATGATGATGCTGGCGGCCGAACACGGCAGCTCGCTGTGCCTGGTGATAAAGGGCAAGGACGAATCTCAGGCGCTGGAGGCGCTGAAGAAGCTGTTCGACAACAAGTTCAACGAAGAATGATTTTATGCTGATTATAAAGGGCATCCCCGCCAGTCCCGGCATCGCCATAGGCAAGGCCTACCTTTTCGAGGACGAGGTCACGGTCGAGCACAGGCAGATACAGCGGGACAGCGTTAAGTCCGAGGTTAAGCGTTTCAAGGACGCGGTCAAGATGACGCTGTCCGACCTGGACGCCACCGAAGCCAAGGTGCTGCACATGCTGGGCAAGCAGCATGCCCGCCTGATAGAGGCTCACCGCCTTATTCTGAAAGACCCCCTCATCACGCAGGAAGTGGCGCGCCTGATAACCGACAAGCTGCTGAACGCGGAGTTTGCCCTTTCCGAGACCTTGGAACGCGTCAATAAAAATTTCGAGAAGATAGACGACGAATTCTTCCGCGACCGCCGCCACGACCTGTTCGATGTGGGCAAGCGCCTGCTGCGTCACCTTACGCGCCAGGAGCGCAAAAAGCTGGTGCAGGGCAGCGAGCCCGCCATAGTGGTGGCGCACAATCTTTACCCGTCTGACACGCTTCACATGCGCGAGGCCCATATCGCGGGCTTCTGCACCGACATCGGCGGCAAGACAAGCCACACCGCCCTGCTGGCGCAGAGCATGGAACTGCCGGCGGTGGTCGGGCTCTCCGACATCACCAAGCAGGTCAAGAACGGCGAGCTGATGATTGTGGACGGAGAGCAGGGTCTGGTGATAGCCAACCCGGGTTCAGAGGCGCTGGACAAGTACCAGAAGCTACAGCGGCAGATGCGCCAGGCCGAGAAATTCCTTGAAAAAGTGAAGGACCTGCCCAGCGTCACCCGCGACGGACGCGTGGTGTCCGTGCAGCTCAATCTTGACATTACCGAAGATCCCGCGCCTTTCGCCGCGCTGAAGCCCGACGGCGCCGGGCTGGTGCGCACCGAATCTCTTTACATGAACCGCAAGCAGCCGCCCGCTGAGGAGGAGCAGTACCACCTCTACCAGCGCCTGCTCAAGACTTTCCCGGGCCTTCCGCTTACCATACGCCTGGCCGACCTTGGCGGCGACAAGCTGGCCGACCTGGGATTTGACTCAAGCGGGAAAGAAGCCAACCCGTTCCTGGGTTTGCGCGGCATACGCCTTCTGTTACGGTATCCGGACCTGCTCAAAACCCAACTGCGCGCGCTCCTGCGCGCAACCGCGCACGGCGACCTGAAAATAATGATACCCATGGTCACCTCGCTTTCCGAGATACTGGGTGTGCGGCAGGTGCTTGAAGAGTCGGCCGCGGAGCTGACCCAGGAGAAAATCAAGCTGGGCCGCCCGCCTGAACTGGGCATAATGGTGGAAATTCCAGCCGCCGCCCTCACGCTGGACACGCTGCTGTCAGAAGCGGATTTCGTTTCGATAGGCACAAACGACATGATTCAATACCTGCTGGCGGTGGACCGCATCAACCAGCATGTCGCGCATATATACGACTCCCTGCATCCGGCGGTACTGCGCCTTTTGCAGCTTATCGTGCAGGCCACTCACAAGAAGGGCAAGAAAGTGAGCCTCTGCGGGGAGATGGCTTCCGACTACAGGACTACGCCGCTGCTGGCGGGCATGGGCCTGGACACGCTGTCGGTCACGCCGCGCCTTTTTCTGCGCGTGAAGCACACCGTGAGGTCGGTGAGCTTCGCCAAATCCTCGCTCTTGTCACAGACGGCGCTTATGCTGCCGACCTGCGAGGAAGTCCACAAGCTGGTAGCTTCCGCACAGGCCGATGAAAACGCGTAATTTTTCCATAATAGCCCATATAGACCACGGCAAGTCCACGCTTGCCGACAGGCTGCTTGAAACCACCGGCACCATTCCGCGCCGGATGATGAAGGAGCAGATTCTGGACAAGATGGACCTGGAAAGGGAGCGCGGCATCACCATAAAGGCCAAGGCCGTGCGCATGTCGTATAAGGACGCCTCCGGCGAGGACTGCCAGCTCAATCTTATCGACACCCCCGGGCACGTGGATTTTTCCTATGAAGTAGCGCGTTCGCTTCGCGCCTGCGAAGGGGTGCTGCTTTTGGTGGACGCATCTCAGGGCGTCGAAGCGCAGACTGTGGCGCACGCGCACCTGGCCAAGACGCTTGGGCTGGCAGTCATACCCGTAATAAACAAGGTGGACCTTTCCCAGTCCGACGCAGATTCTTCAGAAGAGCAGCTTTGGGACCTGCTTAAGTCCCCCATCGCGGCGGAGCGCGTCAGCGCCAAAACCGGCCTTGGGCTGCAATCCTTGTTGGAACGCATAGTGCGCGACATTCCGCCGCCGGCGGGAAGCAAAGATAATCCGCTTGCCGCCCTCATTTTCGATTCCTATTACGACAGCTTCCGCGGCGTGGTGCTTTACATCCGCGTGGTGGAAGGCGAAATCCGCCAGGGCATGCATGTAAAACTGTTCTCGTCAGGTTTTCAGGCCAAAGTAGAGGAAGTGGGCTGCATGGGGCCTGAGCTGAAGAAGCTGGACAGCCTGAAGTCCGGGGAAGTGGGCTATCTTGTCGCGGGCATAAAGGATATACATTCAGTCAGCATGGGCGATACCGTTATGGACGCGGAACGCCCGTTGGCCAAGCCGCTGCCCGGTTATAAGGAAGCCAAGCCGGTAGTGTTCGCCAGTATGTTCCCGATCAACCCCGCCGATTACAATTCTCTTCGCACGGCCATAGAAAAACTGCATCTTTCCGATTCGTCGATAAATTATCAGGCGGAAACCTCCAAGGCGCTGGGGTTCGGCTTCCGTCTTGGTTTCATGGGCCTTCTGCACATGGAAATAGTCAAGGAGCGCCTTGAACGCGAGTTCAACCTTTCGCTAATAGTGACCAGCCCCAATGTGGTGTATAACGTGAAGGCCAGAAAATCCGTGCACCATCAGGGCGGCTATGAAGGATACCGCCTGCTGGACAACCCGGCCAATTTCCCGCATTACGGAGACATAGAGGATGTGCAGGAACCGTATGTGCGCGTCACGATAGTGACGCCGATAGCGTATATGGACGGGATAATGGTGCTGCTGAAGGAAAAGCGCGGCACCTATATGGCCCTTGAACATATGGGCAACCAGCGCGTCATAATCGAGTACGAGGTCCCGCTTGCCGAGATAGTGCTGGATTTCTACGACAAGCTGAAATCCGTTTCAAAAGGCTATGCTTCTTTCGATTACGAGATGGTGGGATACCGTTCTTCCGATGTGGTGGTGATGGAAATACTGCTGCACGCAAGCCCGGTGGACGCGTTGTCGGTGGTGATACACAAGGAGAAAGCGCAGGTGCAGGGCAGGCTTCTGTGCGAGAAGCTTAAGGAACTGATACCGCGCCAGTACTTTGAGATAGCGGTGCAGGCGCGCGTGCACGGCAAAATCATAGCGCGCGAGACTATCCCGGCCATAAGAAAGGACGTGCTGGCCAAATGCTACGGCGGCGACATAACGCGCAAGCGCAAGCTGCTGGAGAAGCAGAAGGAAGGC
>JAAYTX010000189.1 GCA_012523635.1 Elusimicrobiota bacterium | reverse complement strand
GGCTTCAGCGGCCTGTTCCTGGGCCTTGCGCGGCACCATGGTGAGAAAGCAGCCGTATTTCAGCGGTTCCTCAAGGCGGCAGGACCAGACAAGGCGGCCGTCGTGCGCCGTCATGTCCGGGCAGCCGTCGCACATGGACTGCCTGCCGTCGGCGTGAATGTCCACCGGCTGTATGAGCATGACGGACTGCATGCGAACCGGCGTGAAGAAAAGCAGTGGGTTTTTTATGGCGGCCCACAGCCATTTGCGGAAGGCTTTGGCAAGGCCGGAATCCAGTATGGCCAGCGGGAACATCCACTTTACGCGGGCCATCACGTTGGGGTGCACATAACCCAGGTATTTGCCGTGAAGCATGTGGTGCCAGGTCTGGGCCAGTTCCATGAATTTTGGGCCGAGGTAGCCGAAAATCCTGTTTTTATTGCCTACGCGCAGGGTCATCAGCCATTTCATGGCCGAGGGATCCTCTGTGCCGCCCAGATAGGCGGCGGGCTGGAAGTCCGGGTATTCCTTGCGGATTTCGTCCACGACATTCTGGGCTTTGAGGTCCACTTTCATGCCCTTGTCGGCTCCGTATACCAGCGCCTTCATCTCCACTTTCTTTCCGTGGGCGTAGTAGTCGAAATTGTCGGACTGGGCGGCGCGGAACATGATGAACACCATCACATTCACCTTGTCGATATGCTGCTGGCCCCACTTCAGCACTTCGGGAACGTATTTAAGCGTGTGCCCGTACACAGTGGCGTTGAAGGCGCAGGACAGGCCGCCCACGCGCGCCGCCATTTCGGCGAAATGCTGGCGCAGGGCGTTAAGCTCCAGCTCGTTTTTGCCTTCCCAGCCGGGGCGCTGCTGAAAGCTGTCTATGTGGAAAGTCATGCCCTTCATGCCTGCGGCCTTGAGGGCGCGCATCTTCTCTTCGGTCATGGCCGCGCCGTTGGTGTTGACTATGGGCTTGTAGCCGCGCTCGGCCACCATGCGGACGACTTCCTCTATCTGCGGGTGCACCAGCGGTTCGCCGCCGGCGATGGAAACGGAATGCGAGATGCGGTGTTTGGCGAAAACGTCGAGGTCGGATTTTATCTGTTCAAGGGTCTTGTGGCTGTTGGGGCGGTTGGCGCTGTAGCAGCCTTCGCAGTAGATGTTGCAGCTTTTGGTGGGTTCCAGCCAGGTGATGATATTGTCCGAGTAGCTCCAGGGAAGGCGATAAAGTTTCCTGGGATTAAGTATTTCGCTCATTTTGCCGTACACCTCTATGATTTGCTGGGGAAGGAACCTGTCCCCGCTTACTTGTAAGTGCGATGCATGCGGTACGCATCCGCTTCGCGCTGTTCCATTTTTTCGTTGAGATAACGCTTCATCCTGGCGGAATAGTGCGTCGCCGGGTTCCAGTCAGTCAGCATGGAATCTATCATTTTCCGCAGGAACCAGGTTACGAAGAACAGGCCGATTCCCAGATACGCCAGAAAACGGAAGTATTCATTCATGCATATATTCTACATAGATATTCCTGATTTGTATAGGTGCGAAAACCCTGTTGCGCATATGGGCACCTTGGCCCTTGCGGCCTTTTAGTAGAATATCCGGGTTGCAGGTTGCGAAGCTTGTTCGCGCTCATATGCCCGGCTTATTCAAACTCAAATCCGATTTCCGGCCCGCTGGGGACCAGCCCCGCGCCATAGAAAAGATGTGCGCCAACCTGCGGGGCGGAGGCGGGCGCCAGGTCCTGCTTGGCGTGACGGGCTCCGGCAAGACTTTCACCATGGCTTCCGTAATAGCCGAGCTGGAGCGTCCGGCGCTCATAATGTCGCCTAACAAGGTGCTGGCGGCGCAGCTTTATGCGGAGCTAAAGGCTTTTTTCCCGGAAAACGCCGTCGAATATTTCATTTCCTATTACGATTATTACCAGCCTGAAGCCTATATACCCCAGACAGACACGTACATAGAAAAGGACTCTGCGATAAACGAGCAGATAGACAAGCTGCGCCTGCGCGCCACGGCCTCTTTGCTGAGCAGGCGGGACACGATAGTCGTGGCCTCGGTGTCGTGCATATACAACATAGGTTCCCCGGCCAGTTTTTCCGGCATGTGCCTGAGGCTTGAGCGCGGGCAGAAGATGTCGCGGACAGCGCTGTCGCGCCATCTTGCCGAGATACGCTATGAACGCAACGAAGTGGAGTTCATACACGGTCGTTTCAGGGCGCGCGGCGGCGCGGTGGACGTCTTTCCGCCATACGCGGAGCAGGCGCTGCGCATTGAACTGGATGGGGACTCCATAGTTTCCATGAGGGAGCTGGAGCCGGTCAGCGGAGATTTGCGCGGCGATTTGGAAAGGGCTTATATCTACCCGGCCAAGCATTTTGTCGCCACGGAACCGGATACCGCGCGCGGCATAGCCGCCATACGCGCCGAACTGGAGCAGACCCTGCCGCGCCTTGAGGCGTCAGGGAAGCTGCTGGAGGCGCAGCGCCTGAAACAGCGCACGAATTACGACATGGAAATGCTGGAACAGACGGGCTTTTGCTCCGGCATAGAGAACTATTCGCGGCATCTGGACGGGCGCGCGGAAGGAGCGCGTCCTTTCTGCCTGCTGGATTATTTCCCAAAAGACGATTTTCTGATGTTTCTGGACGAGTCGCACGTAGGCGTGCCGCAGATACGCGGCATGTACGAGGGCGACCGCTCCCGCAAGCAGACGCTGGTGGATTTCGGCTTCCGGCTTCCGTCGGCCCTGGACAACAGGCCGCTGAGGTTTTCGGAATTTGAGGCTCTGCTTCCTCAGACCGTTTTTGTGTCGGCCACGCCGGGACCTTATGAACTGGAGGCCGCAGGCAAGGACGGCGTGGTGGAGCAGATAATACGCCCCACAGGGCTGGTGGACCCGCCGGTGCGCGTATTCCCCGCCGAAGGGCAGAGAAAGCATCTTATGGGCCTTATCAGTGGCAGGGTGGCCAAAAAGGAGCGCTCGCTGGTGCTGACGCTGACCAAGAAGACCGCAGAAGACGTGGCCGCTTTCCTGTCTGAAAAAGGGCTGCGGGTGAATTATCTGCACTCTGAAATAGAATCGCTTCAGCGCATAAAAATACTCAACAGCCTTAGAAAAGGCGAATTTGACGTGCTGGTGGGCATAAATCTGCTTCGCGAAGGGTTGGACATCCCGGAAGTCTCGCTGGTGGCTATACTGGAAGCCGATAACGAGGGTTTTCTGCGCAGCGAGACCACTTTGGTGCAGATAGCCGGGCGCGCCGCCCGCCACCTGGGCGGTGAAGTGGTGCTGTATGCCGACAGAATGACGGGGTCTATGACCCGCGCCATGAACGAAATGTCCCGCCGGCGCGAGAAACAGCAGGCCTACAACACGGCTCACGGAATAACGCCGGTATCGATTAAAAAAGCGGTGCAGGAAGTTGAAGCGTTTCAGACCCAGGCCAAAACGGCCAGCTTTGGAGCGCTGATGTCCGGCGAACCGGAGAAACTGACACCGGAAACCCTGCCCGGCGTCATGCAGGCGGTGGAACAGCAGATGCGCGAAGCCGCCGAAAATCTGGATTTTGAGCTGGCCGCCGCCCTGCGCGACCGCCTGTTCGAACTGCGCGGCATGGCGGCGCAGGGCGGGCGCAAAAAGCCCGCCCGGCGCAAAGCGCGGTAAACCCCTGCCATTAATTGTTAAAATTCCCTGATATGCGTCTGGAACAGGCAGTGAAACTGGCTTTGTCCGAAGATGTCGGGCGTGGGGACATTACTTCTCTGCTTTCCATTCCCGCCTCTAAACGTTTTCGCGCCGAGGCCGTTGCGCGGCAGAAAGGCGTGCTGTGCGGCGTGAGGGCCGCGGAGCTGGCTTTCAAGCTTTTGGACAGGCATTGCAAGGTGCGCCTGCTTATGAAAGACGGCCAGTCAATAAAGCCGGGCGACAGGGTTTTGACGGCCGAAGGCGGGCGCTCGCTGCTGGCCTCAGAGCGGGTGGCGCTTAATTTCATGCAGCGGCTTTCCGGCATAGCCACCGCCACGCGCGCCTGCGCGGAGATTTTAAAAGGCTCGGGAACGGAAATTTTCGATACCAGAAAAACCACCCCTCTTCTGCGGGAGCAGGAAAAATACGCCGTGCTTTGCGGCGGTGGGCGCAACCACCGCTTCGGCCTTTATGACGCCGTGCTGGTGAAGAACAATCATATTGATGCTTCCGGCTGGGACAATGTGCGGCGCGCAGTAGCTGCTGCCCGGAAGCGCAGAGGCGTGAAATTCATCGAAATCGAGGCCAGGGATTTGCGCGAGGTCCGGCTGGCCCTGTCCTGCGGCCCGGATATAATTTTGCTGGATAACATGACCCCGGCCCAAGTGCGCAGGGCCGCGGCTGCCGTACGCGCTTTTATGGGCCGCAGGCCGGAGCTGGAAATTTCAGGCGGGGTGAATATGCGCAATCTGCGTTCCTATGCCGGGCTCGGGGCGCGGCGCATTTCATGCGGCGCGCTTACGCATTCAGCCCCGGCGCTTGACATAAGTTTGAGGATAAAATGACAAAAACCATAACCAAAGCCGTCTTGGACCCGGAATTCTCATCCCTGCCCGGGATAGAGACAGTAGTCTGCACCGAAGTTTGCGAAAGCACACAGGATGCCGCCAAATTGCTGGCCCGTTCCGGAATGCCGGAGGGGACGCTGGTGCTGTCCAACACCCAGACGGCGGGACGCGGCCGCCTTGAGCGCCAGTGGGATTCGCCAACGGGCGGGTTGTACATGAGTTTTATACTGCGGCCGCTGGCAAAGCCGCAGGACTATGCGGGACTTACCATACATATAGCAGAATGCATAGCGCGCGCTGCGCGAGAGTGTTACGGCGTCAAAACCCGCATCAAGCACCCCAACGACGTGTACGCCTGCGGCCGCAATGGGAAATGGGGCAAGGTGGCCGGCATACTGACCGAGGCCTGCTCCTGCGGAGAACACGGCGACTGGGTTGTCGTGGGAATAGGCGTCAATCTCGGCAACACCATCTCCAAAGAGCTCTCGGAAAAGGCGGTTTCGCTTGCCGTAATAAGCGGCGAAAACTGTTCGCGGACGCGTTTCCTCAAGCGCTTTTTCACGGCGTTTCAGCCGGTGTACGCGGCATGGCAGACAGGCGCAGCCTCGCGCAGGCAGTAAAGGCGCTGGCTCTTGAGCGGTGTTCCGCGTGCGGCATCGCCCGCGCGGAGCCGCTTCCCGGACTTTTTTCCTGCTACAGTCATTACGGGCCTCAAAGCCGTGCAGCCTATATAGGGCGCAGCGCACGGGAACGCTCCGACATCCGCCTGTGGTTTCCTAAAGCCAAATCAGTGCTGTTGTGCGCTTTCGCCTATTGGCCGCGTCCAGGCGCAGCGCCGGGGCTGGAACTTTCGTCAGAAGAACTGAGAAGCTGGCCGCCGCGCTATCTTAAGCGCAAGGGCCCATCGGCTCCGGGCGGTTACAGGCCGGCCCGTTTCGCGCTGGCGCGCGATTATCATAAGGAAGCGGGCGCGCGCCTGAGCTCTATTCTTGCCCGGATTGCCGAACTGTTCCCCGGCGCGGACGGGCGTACGTTCGTGGATTCCTCGCCAGTGGCTGAGAAGCCTTTGGGCCAACTGGCCGGTCTTGGGTTTCAGGGAAAAAACACGCTTCTTATTAATAAGGAATTGGGTTCCTACTTCGTGCTGGGGGGGATAGCTTTGGATTTGGACTTGGAAGCAGACGCCCCGCAGGCGGGCGGCCAATGCGGAGACTGCAACAGATGCGCAGATGCATGCCCCACAGGCGCGTTATCCGTGAACGGGCTGGATATTACGCGCTGCCTGGCCTATTGGTTGTCGGCGGCTCCGGATGAGATGCCTGAAGAAATGGCCAGGCAGGCTCAGGGGTTGATAGCGGGGTGCGATAAATGCCAGGAGGCCTGCCCCTGGAACGATCCGGCGCGCGCTTGCGGCGCGCGCCACGTCCTGCCGCCGCGCGAACTTTAACCCAGCACTTCCTTGACTTTCTGAATCAGTTGGGTCATGTCAAAGGGCTTGCTTACAAAACCGCGGCATTGCGGAAACTGGTCGAAGCTCATTTTAGTCTGCGACAGCGCGCTTACCGCGATGAACGGGATCCCGGCTTTATTCGGGTCGGCGGATAGCATCTTCGCTATGGTCAGCCCGTCCATTCCCGGCAGCATCACGTCCAGCAGAATCAGGTCAGGGGTGGCGCTTTCCACCGCCGCCATGACTTCGCGACCGCTTTCACAGCCTGCTGTCTGATAGCCTGCCCTTTGAAGGAACAGTTCCGTCAGGTTACGCAGATCCGGTTCGTCTTCCACTACTAGTATTCTCTTCGGCATTGTTTTCTTCCCCCAGCATTTTGCTACGCCTCGCGCTCTTGGGCGCAAGCCCTGCATTGGTCCTTCATCAGGCAGGCCGGGCAGCGTTCCGGGTTGCACGGGAAATCTCCTGCCAGTATTTTGCGGCCTGTTTCAATAAACAAGACCGTCACTTTTTCGGCGGCAGCCTTGTCGTACGGGGCGCTGTACTTCCGCCCGCTGCTGAGATGCCAGTAGCTGAGCGTTTGCGGATCTATTCCCAACCCGAGTTCCGCGCCCGCCCCGTAAATCGTCAGTTGAAGTCCCGGCATGTTAGCTTCTATTATCGGTTCTGGACCCGTTTTATAGTCTATTATTTCCCACGTGCCGTTCGGGTTCTGGTCCACGCGGTCTATGGTGCCCTTGATGCGGAATTCCTCGCGCGGGAACTCAAAAATCTTTTCAGTCCATTTTACAAGAGCCTTGTTCTGCGACTGCTCCTCCCAGTATTTCTCAAGCAGCTGTTGCCCCCGCTTGTAGTGCGACATCTGCTCCTGCGCGTCGGCGTAGCCGGAGCCGACCCAGCCGGCGTCGTAAGAGTCCAGCAGTTCGTCCAGCCCGCCGCTTCTTTTGTGGAAATCGGCCAATGCCCTGTGCAGCGATATGCCCAGCGATGACAGCGGCGTCAGCGGCTGGCGCTTCTGCTCTACGTAAATCATGCGGTACAGCTGCGGACACTCAAGGTAGGTCCGTATTTTGGAGTAGTTCAGCTCTTTGGGGTCAAACAGCATTTTTGTCGTTCTGCGGCAGAGGCTTGAAGACGCTGACTATGGTGTCGCCGTATTTCAGGCGGCGGATCAGCGTGATGTTTTTGGGGATGTCGTACTCTTCCTTGATATGGTGCTGCGCGGCTATGATGCCGGCGGGCGCGCAAAGCCCGCCTTCCGCCACGGAACGGAGCACGGGGCCGGTGTAGGTCAGCGGGCGGTTCTTCTGGTCGCGGTAGGGGGGCGCTATGTAAATTATGTCGTAGCCTTCGCCCTGCGAGAAGGCGGAGAGCCAGGCTGTGCCCTTGAGGATGTCGGCTTTCAGTATCTGCGCCTTGTCCTTGAAGCCCAGGTGGTCCAGGTTTCTGTTTATGTTTTTAAGGCACACCGGCTCGCGCTCCACGAACACCACTTTCATGGCTCCGCGCGACAGCGCCTCCAGGCCGACGGCACCGGTGCCGGAGAACAGGTCCAGGAAAATGGCTGCGGGAATCCTGGGGCGCAGCATGTCGAAAACCGACTGCCGTATCCTTGAGGAAATAGGCTTCACGGGCATCGTTTTCGGCACCGAAAAGATGCGCCTGCCCCTTGCCGTCCCTGCTATTATTCTCATCATAGGCCGCGTTCAAGCGAGTTGTATTAAGAGTAAATACTATCATAAAATGGTTTCGCTATGCCTGAAAACAGCTCTGACGTGCTTATACTGGATATTGACCCCGTCTCGGGACCGCTTATGCGGAGCCTGCTGGGCGAGGCCGGCTTGCGCGCGGTGCTGGAAACGGCTCCGGACAGGCTGCTGGAACTGGTGAAACAGCACCAGCCCCGCCTGGTGATAATGGACATTTCATTCCCTGAAATCAACGGGCTTGACCTGCTGCGCGCGCTTAAGACTGGCCCGGAAACGGCTGCCACCCGCGTAGTGGTGGTGACGGAGAAGGCCTACGAATTCGAGAAAACCCACGCTTTCAAATACGGCGCGGCGGCGTTTATCGCAAAACCGTTCAACACCGCGACGTTCGCCGGGCAGATAAAGCAGGTGCTTACCGGGGCAAGCCGGGATTCGGCGGAGCTTTGCAAACGCAAGGAAGTGAAGAAGCTGTACACGCGCCCGGAAACGGATCTGCGGGACGGAGAAGCGCGCCTGACTTTCTGGGGCTGCCGCGGCTTCGGCGCGGTGCTGCCCAACGAGGCTTCGGCCTTCGGGAGGCAGACGCCCTGCGTCTCCATAGAGACCCCAACCAGCGTCTTCATCTTCGACGGCGGGACCGGCATAGTGCCGCTGGGCGAGAAGCTGATGCGCCAGGGCGGGCCGAAAAACGTCTGGATAGTGCTTTCTCATATGCACATCAGCCATGTGGCAGGGCTTCCCCATTTCGCCTGCCTTGACGACCCGGAATATAAAATCAGTTTTGCCGGTGCCTGCGGCGGCGAAAAAAAGCTGCGGCAGGTGGCCGAGGAGCTTTTTTACGGCTCGGCCTACTGGACTGCGCGCAGGCCCAAGGCCGAAATCTCCCTTTTCGAGATGGCAGAGGACACCGGCGAGGTTGCCCCCGGCGTGCTGCTGAGCGCCATGGGCGCCAATCATCCGTCGGACTGCCTGGCGCTCAAGATAGAGCTTTGCGGCAAGAAAATAGTATATGCCCCGGACAGCGAGCTGAAGCCCGACCCCTACGCCCTTGAGTCCTATAACGAAAGGCTGGCCGGTTTCGCCCAGGGCGCCGATGTGCTGATACATGATTCCTATTATATGGACCAGGATTATCCGGCCAACGCCGGAAAAGGACATTCTGCTGTCGGCGCGGCCGCGGAGCTCGCGGCGCAGGCCGACGTGAAGAACCTGGTGCTGTTCCACGCCTGCACTTCCTATGACGACAACGCCCTGAGGCAGATGCTGTCGCAGGCCAAGGACATGGTCGCCGACAACAAGTGGAATTTCAACTGTCTCATGGCCAGGGACGGCCTCACCATTTCCTACAAGGCTTCCCAGCAGGGTTAAAGAATGGCGGGCTTACTGGAATTCAAAGACGCGCTTAACGTCATGGACAGCCTGGACGCCAGGCTGAAATCCCTTGAGGCCATTGCCGACATAGAGCGCAAGAGCAAGCTGGTGTCCGAAGGCGAGGCGCTGTCGGGTTCCTCGGGCTTTTGGGACAACGCGGCGCAGGCGCAGGAGAAAATGCGCCAGGTCAGCGATTTGAAAAGGGAACTGGAAAGCTACCGCGGCGCGCGGCAGACGCTGGACAACGCCCGCGCGCTTTACGAGCTTGCGAAGGCCGAGGACGCGCAGTCCGAACTGCCCGAAATAATGGCCCTGCTGAAAAGCGCCGAAGGCGTGATAGGCGCGCTGGATTTCGAGGTAAAGCTGTCCGACCCCAACGACAAGCTCAACGCCATACTCAGCATACACGCCGGCGCAGGCGGCACGGAGTCGTGCGACTGGGCCGAGATGCTGCTGCGCATGTACTCGCGCTGGGCCGAACAGCACGGCCTGAAATTTTCGGTCACGGATATCCTCCCCGGCGAAGGGGCGGGGATACGCAACGCCACGATTTTCGTCGAGGGCAAATACGCCTTCGGCTATCTCAAGAGCGAGAACGGCGTGCACCGGCTGGTGCGCATCTCGCCCTTTGACGCCAACAAGCGCCGCCACACCTCTTTCGCTTCCTGCGACGTGTTGCCCGACATAGAAGCCGAGATTGACATAAAAATTGAGGATAAGGACTTGGAGCTTGACACCTACCGGGCCGGCGGGCACGGCGGCCAGAACGTCAACAAGGTGGAGACGGCGGTCCGTATAACCCACGTCCCTTCGGGCATTGTGGTGCAGTGCCAGAACGAGCGTTCCCAGTACCAGAACAGGGTCAACGCCATGAAGATGCTCAAGGCCAGACTTTACGAAGTGGAGATGGACAAGAAACGCTCCGAGATGGAGAAGCACTACGACTCCAAGGGCGATATAGCCTGGGGGCATCAGATACGCTCCTACGTTTTCATGCCCTATCAGCTGGTGAAGGACATGCGCTCCGGACACGAAACCTCCGACGTGCAGGGCGTTATGGACGGCGCGCTGGACGGCTTCATGCAGTCCTACCTGACCTGGAGCGTAGCCCAGAAAACCGCAGGGAAGCAATGACTCGCGGCACCGTTATAAAGCGCTGTTCCGCGATTCCGTGGAACGCCGCGCTCAGGCAGGCGTTTTCCATAGCCACAGGCAGCCACGCCAGCATGGAAAACGTCCTCTTCCGCGTGGAGCTGGCTTCCGGAGACGTCGGCTACGGCGAGGCCGCGCCCGCCCCCCATGTGACTGGCGAAACGCAAAACCGCACACTGCTGAACTTGCGGGGCGAAGCGCGGAAGCTGGCCGGAAAAGACTGCGCCGACTATCTTTCTTTCCTGCCCGAGCTGCATGAACGCCTGTCCGGCAACCATTGCGCGGCGGCCGCCGCGGAGATGGCCGTGCTGGGCGCCCTCTCTTCCCATGCCAGTGTTCCCTTATATTCATTGTTCGGCGGCGCGCGCACGCGCATAGCCAGCGACATGACCGTGGTGCTCGGCTCGGTTGACGAGGCGCGGCGCGACGCGGAGGGGATACGCCTGCGCGGCATAAAAACCTTCAAGATAAAGCTGGGCGGCGACCCTGATGCCGACTTCCTGCGGGTGCTGGCGGTGCATCAGGCCGCCCCGAAGGGAGTGATTTATCTGGACGCGAACCAGAGCTATACGGCTGAAAGCATTCTGCGCCTGCTGCGGCGCTTGCGCCGCGCCCATGTTGAAATTTCTGTTTTGGAACAGCCTGTTCCTCAAGAGGATTGGGACGGAATGCGCAAGGTGACGCGCGAGAGCGCGGTCTGCGTCCTGGCCGACGAAAGCGTGCAAAGCCAGTCCGACGCGGTGAAGGTAATACGCCTCCGCGCCGCGCACGCCGTCAATATAAAAACCGCCAAGTTCGGCCTGCTTCGCGGCGCTGAAATGGCGCGCCTGTGCTCCGCCGCAGGGCTGAAGCTTATGATTGGCGGGATGCTGGAAAGCGCGATAGCCATGGGGAACTCCGCGCATCTGGCCTGCGGCCTGGGTTGTTTCGATTTCGTGGATTTAGACACGCCATTGTTCGTGCGCGACAGGATAACCTCCGGGCCGCTGGGCCCTTCTTCCGACGGCATATACCGGCTGGACCGCGTGAAGCGCGGGCTTGGCGCGGCCCCGTGCGCCGCCTCTACGCGCCCCTGATAAAACTCCGTCCCCCTCAAGTTTTACGGTTCGCGGTTAAAAAACGCGCTGAATTTTGCTACAATACACTTGTTAATAGGCCGGATATATTAACGGCGCGGTAGCCAAGTGGTAAGGCGACAGTCTGCAAAACTGTTATTCGTGGGTTCGATTCCCGCCCGCGCCTTGTTTATGTCTTCGCTTTCTGCGCCAGCGCGTTTTTTGTATAATAAAGCGTCACAGCAAAAGTTCGCGCGGGCGTAGTTCAATGGTAGAACACGAGCCTTCCAAGCTCGTTACGTGGGTTCGATTCCCATCGCCCGCTGGGCGAACTGCCCGAAGACAGAACACGGTGCAAATGCTGGGGTAGCTCAGCTGGTAGAGCATCTCCATGGTAAGGAGAAGGTCGTGGGTTCAATCCCCATCCCCAGCTTTTTTAAAAACCGGCTTTGCAACGGAAACGAAAAACCGGAGGACTAAAACAGTATGGCCAAAGAGAAATTCGACAGAAAGAAGCCGCACGTGAACGTGGGAACAATCGGACACGTGGACCACGGCAAGACGACTTTGACGGCGGCGCTGACGAAGGTGCTGTCGGGTGAAGGGAAGTCCAAGGAGAT
>JAAYTX010000188.1 GCA_012523635.1 Elusimicrobiota bacterium | reverse complement strand
GCAGGAGGAAATCTTAAGGCGAAGGGCGGAACTTAAGCGATTGACGCTGGAGAAACGCAAGCAGTACAATCTGGCAGGGAGGGGCGAACCGTAAGCTTCACGCTAGGCAAAAGTGTCCAATAAGGTCTGAACCGCAACAGCGGCGGCTTCTCTTGGAAGGTGCGAATAACAAATGGCGCGCGAATAGATAGCCAAACACAGTTCCTACCCACGACCAAAGAGGACTGGTCTCGTTTAAGGCCTGATATACAGAAATTTAACCAACAAAAGGATAAAGAAAATATTTCCATTTGTGATCCTGTTGATCCTCCGCAATCTCACCCTATGCCCCTATGGCTTGACGGCATGAATTTATTTCCAGAAGTATATGACTCTGGCTCTCCCATGATGCCAGTAGTAAAAATTCCCGATTATAAGAAATCTTGTCATGGATGGCTTACTATTGAAGAATTTGTTAAGCAAGGTGGTGAAAAAATTATTTCAACGGATTTCAGTACAGAATCTGATTTCGGTTATGAAGTATCAGAGAGGTCTGGTTATGGCTATGACAAAACGCCACCGAGGAAAGAAGGCATACTAACAATTCATGTGTTTGCGATGTCCTGTGCACGCAATGGTGGCTTGCCAATAATAGACTTGCAAGATAAAACTTTGCAGCTCAATCGTGGGGGCAGAGTCTTTGCATCTCAAAGTCGTTTTGAGCCCATTGGCGGCATAGCGTGGTCTATTGAAATACACAATAAGACTCGCATTGGTAATCCAATTACTATCCAATCACTTAAGCGGGATGACTGGAAACAATATCATAATGATATTGTAAAATTGAATAATAGATTGAATAATAATTATGGTGTTAATCAAATCGTGTTTTTTGATCCTTTGGAGTAACCTTCCGCCGGAAAACTAATTCAGATCATGTTACCCTCGACCTAAGCCAAGTTTGGCTCGAATACTATTATTCTGGCGTCCTCAGAGCTCGAATCGCCAATACAAACTGTCATTGGGATGGCAATATCGTCAGACTACGCTAAAACTAGCAGTACATGGCCCCTAGTAGCGCGTTTATAGCAGATTTGGGTTGGTTTCAATAGCACGGACTGCGGCTGGCTGTGTCGTGGATAGGAATTTTCAGCCGGACTAGCAGTCCGGGGAGTATAAATAAAGCCGCCCCGCTTGGGGCGGGGCGGCAGTCAGGCGAAAACTGAAGCGTTCAGGCCCTCAGGTGGTTTTCCAGCACGCCGGTGAATTCCTGCACCGAGCCGTCGGCCCCGGCTTTCTTCAGCGAGAAGCGCAGTTTCTGCGCGTCGCCGCTTATCTTTATATTGTCGCCGGCATAGCCCCCATCGCCGTCCGCGGCAAGGGCAAGCTGGCCCGAAACGTCGGAGAACGAGACTGCTTTGCCGCATTCCGAAGACTGGGCCAGCACGCAAAGGGCCTGCGAATCCTCAACCCAGGGAGACGAAGGGGTCAGCAACTGGACCGAGGTTTCGGTGCCTGAGGAACGGAACACCGCGTAGACGCGCACCTGCGCCCCGGCCTGCGGGTAAAGATAGCCTTTCCACACGCCGCCTATTTCCGAGGGGGAGGGGGCTTTGGGACTGTCGTCAGATGCGGCCTGCGAACCTCCGGCCACCACAAGGGCGGCCAGGGAGATGAAGATGAAAGCTGCGAGGTAAAGCAGTTTGCGCATGTTGTCCTCCCAAGATGTCTGCACTGCCTTGATACAGAATAGCACCGTGCGAAAGCCCGGCACAGAGGCCAAAGGCCCACGCCCCGCGCGGTTTTGGCCCCATAAGGGCATGGGCCCTAGGGCCTATGTCGCGCAAGTTTTAACTGCTACAATAGCGGCATGAAATGCGCCTATTGCGGACAAGCCGAAGTGGACGGGGTGGACCGCTGTCCCGTCTGCGGCAAAAGCAAGAACAGCCTGCACGGCAGGCTTGTGAACTGGATTACAAAAAAATATCTGGAAGCCCAGGAAGCCCGGTCCCCCAAAGCCGCGCCGATGTCGCAGCCAACGCGCCTGGAGCTGCCGCCAACCGCGCAGGAACCTGCTCCGGAGAAAACACCTGCCAAAAAACCGGAATACAACTCGTCCGCGCGCGACGGCTTCCGCATGACCGTGGCGCAGGTTCACAAGCTGCCGGGACTGGGCGTGGGAGCAACCGGCATGGTGGAAGGGGCCGAAGTGTTCATGGGCATGGAAATAACTGTTTCCACGGCTTACGGACAGCCCTTCCCGCTTGAGGTCGCCAACGTGCTGAAAGACGGCGAACTGCAGGAAATAGCCGTCCCCGGCGAGGAAGCCACCATTTTGTTCAAAAATACCCCGCAGGAACTGCACCCCGGCGACCTTCTTAACGCCCCGCCGCTGTAACGCGCCGGGCCGATCCCTTATTTGCGGCCCGCGCAAAAAACCCTTGCGCGCGGTGAAAACCCGGCATATACTACCCCCAGAAGCAGCGCACAACACGTCCTAGGCAGTGAAAGGGGGGTTGTTATGGCGCGTTCTTCAGACGCCTACGTTTTGGAAATGGCAGTTCTTATCGAGCAGCGGCGCGAGGAGCTTTACCGCAAGGCGGCGGAACTGGCAAGCTCCAAGGAACACCAGTCCCTGTTCACCGGCCTGGCCGACAAGAAAAACCAGCACATACGCCTGTTTTCGGAACTGCTGGGCAAACTCTCCACCAAGGAATCGCTGGACGCCGGACGCATCTCCGACGAAGATTTCCTGTCCTACGTAAGGAACGAACTGCTGCTGCACCGCGACTCCCCGGAACTCACCATGGCCGAGGCCTTCCTGTCGCGCTCGCTGCTGGACAGCGCCACCGACGCCCTGCTTTCCGAAAATCCCACCCTGCTTGAGCTGGCCCGCCAGGCCATCCGCGCCGAGAAGGACGCGATAGTGTTCTACATCTCGCTGCGGCAGAAGATGGCCGACCCCGACGAGATAAAACGCATAGACGAAGTGATAGCCGAGGAAATGCGGCACATACGCCTGCTGATAAAGGTGCTGGCCCAGCTTTGCCGCGAACAGCGCTGACCGGCGGCACGGCCAACGCATAAATGAAAAGGCCCCCGTCGGGGGCCTTTCGCTTTGCGGTGTAACACTCTATAAATCTTCCGGCCTGAAAGCAGGGGCGAATTGTTCGGCTGTCGTCGTTGTTTTCAAGAGATCTAAATAGGCTAGAAGCTTATTGAGCCAATTCCGGTTAAACTCGTCTGCTTTGGTAGTATCACAATACATTTTATATGCAATTAAACCCGTAGCATAGGAACGATTTTCCAAATTCTTTTCCTGTAGCCATCTCTGTCCAAAAGCCTTTGTTAGCCCCAATTCAGTAGCGTCAAGCCACTTACTTGCAGATTTAAGATGGTTTTCACCAAGAGCTAAACCCTCGGGTGCTTGGAGGTTTTTCAATTCTTTTATTCGCCCGTCTACCCATTTCTTGAATTTGCCAAGCGGCGTCTGAGTTTTTTGAAATTGTTTCCAAATCATATACACAACACATGCGACCAGAAGAATAGGCACGATATTCTTGGGACACAACGCTGCAATCCACTCGACCAATAATCCCTGTACGATTCCCATATCACGATTCTATCATAGGCCAGCCGAATTTATAGATTGCTTCGTCGCACTTCGTGCTTCTCGCAATGACACATAATTTTTTGTCACTGCGAGAAGGCTGCTGCGCTTTTTTACATTGCAGCCGACGAAGCAGTCTATGAATCCGTGAGATTATAGACCGCAGCGGACGCTTCGCGTCCTCTCAGTGACACCAGTAAGGATGTGTGCCGCAATCAACCGAGCAAAAACTATCTGGGAATTTGAGATATTGAACACTGGGGAACGGCGAAATCTCAGGCGGCGGGGGGTTCCGGCGGCGCGTCTTCCTCAAATGGCATGGCCAGCGTGAAAGTGGAACCTTTGCCCAACTCCGAGGCTATGAAAATCTTTCCGCCCAACTGGTCCTCTATGTTGGTCTTCACCACGTCCATGCCAACGCCGCGGCCCGAAATGTCGGTGACCACTTCGGCGGTCGAAAAGCCCGGCAGGAACAACAGCTGGTACACTTCCTCATCGGTTATGGTGGAGGCCCTGTCGGCGTCCAGCATGCCCTTTGAGACGGCCTTCCACTTCACGGCGCTGGCGTCTATGCCGCGCCCGTCGTCCGAAACCGAGATTTCCAGCATCCCTTCCCCGGCCTTGGCGGTTATGGTTACGATGCCAGTCTCCGGCTTGCCGGCGGCCAGCCTCTTATCCGGCTCCTCTATGCCGTGGTCCACCGAATTGCGCACAAGATGCGTTATCGGGCTTTCCAGCAGTTCGTAATAGCGGCGCGGCACCATTATTTCAGGGATTTGCGCCTGCACGACCTGAGCCTTCTTGCCGGACTTGGAGGCCACGTCTGACACTATAAGGGGTATGCGAGAAAGAAGGCGCGAGAGGGGGGCCTTTTCACCTTCAAGGGCTTTTTTCAGCTTGCCCACCAGTTCGGCGTGCGTTTCCGAGACGGCGCGCAGTTCCACGTAAAGGGCGGCGTCCTTTTTGGGCAGGTCCGGGGCAGAGTCTATGGCCTTGTCCAGCTCGGCCTGCGACTGCTCAAGGGCCTGCGCCAGTTTGGCGATGTCGCGCAACTGGCCAGCGCTTGCGGGGCCGCCAGGCTGAGGTGCCGGGGCCGCCTTCTTCTCGGCGGGCTTGGCTTCGGCTGTGCCGTGCTGGTGCTGGGCCTTCTTCTCGCCTTTGAGATAAGGGTCCAGCGCGCCTATGGAAAACATCATTTTACTGAGCAGGTCGGCCAGCACCGGGTCTTCGGACTGGAATTTTTCCAGAAAAGAGTTGAAATCGCCGGTCAGGGCCGTCCACAGGCCGGTGACGTCGCTGATTTTAATCTGGTCCGCCACCTGGTCCAGGCCGGAAAGTATGGCGG
>JAAYTX010000187.1 GCA_012523635.1 Elusimicrobiota bacterium | reverse complement strand
CTCCCATTTCGGCGCAGGCCTTCAGCATTTCGTGCGCCGCTTTTCTGGCGCGGCGTGTCTCGAATATGTTGCGTTCGTCGAACAGTATCGAGGGCCGCAGGGAACCCGTGCATGGGGAATAGACCATTCCGGCCCGCAAATCGTATTGCGCCAGAGCCGCCGAAGCCGCGCCTATGGCCAGCCCCAGTTTTTTGCGCGGCACGGAGAAATCCTCGGACAAAACACTATGCGACAGCCTCGCCACGGCCGAAAACGCGCGGCTTGAAGCCAGCCAGACCGGCTCCGACTTCGGGTCGCATTCATCGGCCTTGAACCAGGGACAGCCCGCGGCCTTGAACACGCGCTTGAGCGTCTTCAGGTCGTCCGCAGCGCCGTGGCCGTCCAGCTCACCGACGGCAAGGGCCCCGCAGTCCAGCGGATATCCGTCGCCGAAACAGGACTCTGAAGCTGTAGCCGACATTTTGTCCAGCGCTTCAAGCGAACGGAAACAGACGCCCTGGCTTTGCGCCTGGGCTGCGGCCAGCAGCAGTTCCTCGGGGGAATTGAAAGCGGCCAGAAAATAGATAAGCGTGCCGGAGCGTCTGGTTATTCTCACCTTTACGCGGGCGGCGACGCCGCAGGTGCCCTCCAGCCCGGAGAAAAACCCGGCCATATCGGGCCCGCCGCACCCGCGCTCGAGCCGGAATTCGTCGCCGCCGGGGGAAACGACATCAACGGCGAGCAGGTTGTCCGCCGAGGAGCCGTACTTAAGAGAACGCGGGCCGCGCGCGTTGACGGCTATGTTGCCGCCGACCGTGCTGCACCTGAAGCTTAGCGGCAGCGGGGAATAAAAAAAGCCCGCCCGCGACAGTTCGTCCTGCAAGACGCCGTTGCAGACGCCGGCCTCCACAAAGGCATAGCCTGCGGCAGTGTCTATCTCGAGAATCTTGTTCAGGCCGCCCAGCTTAAGCACCGCTCCGCCCTTGGCCGGGGCGCAGCCGCCGGTCAGGCTGGAGCCAAGGCCGCGCGGCGTAACCGGAACGCCGTTTTCGGCCAGCAGGCGCATAAGCGGAGCCAGGCCGGACGCTTCCGCCACCGATATAACGGCCTCAGGCCTGAAGCGGGCCAGTCCGGCGTCATAGGAGTGGAGCGCCAGGGCCACCGAATCCACGGACACGCGCGCCTCCCCCGACAGCCTGCGCGCGCGCGCCGCCACCGGGGAGAACGTATCCTTTACAAAAAGCGAACCGCTCATGCAGGGCCGAGCTTGGCGGTGAAGTGCGCCAGCGCCGCAGGCGCCCACACCACTTTAAGCCCCCTTATCTTTGATTTGCCGCGGGCCAGATGCGCGAACGCCTCCAGCACGAAATCGATATGGCTCTGCGTATAGACGCGGCGCGGCATGGCCAGGCGCACCAGCTCCATCGGCGCGGCCAGGAACTTCCCGTCCTCGTCCTTGCGGCCAAACATCAGCGTGCCTATCTCGACGGAACGTATGCCGGCCTCGGCGTACAGCGCGCAGGCCAGCGCCTGCGCCGGAAACTTGTGCGGCGGGATGTGCGGCAGGAAGCGCTTCGCGTCCACATACACCGCGTGGCCGCCGGGCGGCTCCACTATCGGCACGCCCAGCTTGCGCAGGCCGTTGCCCAGATATTCCACGGAACGCAGGCGGTATTGCAGGTACTTTTCATCCAGCACTTCGTCCAGCCCTATGGCAAGGGCTTCAAGGTCGCGGCCCGCAAGGCCGCCGTAAGTGACAAATCCCTCGCCCAGTATCAGCATCTGGCGCGCTTTTTCGGCCCAGACGGAATCTTTCAGCGCCAGAAAACCGCCGATATTCACCAGCGCGTCCTTCTTTGAACTCATCATGCAGCCGTCGGAGTAGCGGAACATTTCGCGGGCTATTTCGCGCACCGGCTTGTCGGCATAACCCTTCTCGCGCAGCTTGATGAAATAGGCGTTTTCGGCGAAACGGGCGATATCCAGGAACACCTGTATGCCGTTGGCGCGGCAGATGGCGTAGGTTTCGCGCAGGTTGGCCATGGAAACCGGCTGGCCGCCCAACGAATTATTGGTGACCGTCATCACGCACAGCGGAATATTCTTCGCGCCGCGCTCCTTGATGAAGGCTTTCAGCGCGGCCGTGTCCATGTTGCCCTTGAACGGCCCCGGCTTGGCGAAGTCGAGCGCGTCGCGCATGGGCAGGTCCACAGCCTCGGCGCCGGAATGCTCGACGTTTGCGCGGGTGGTGTCGAAATGGGAGTTGGAAACCACGGTGCGGCCCTTGCCGCCGACGAACGAGAACAGTATGCGTTCCGCCGCGCGGCCCTGGTGCACAGGGATTACATGCGGCAATCCGGTCAGGCCGTGCACGGCGTCGCGGAAGGCGTAATAGCTGCGGGCGCCGGCGTAGGACTCGTCGCCGCGCATTATGCCGGCCCACTGCTCGGCGGACATGGCGCCGGTGCCGCTGTCGGTCAGAAAGTCAAAAAGGACATGCTCCGCCCTGACATTGAAAAGGTTGTAGTGCGCCTTTTTGAGTATCTGCAGGCGCTCCTGATAAGTGGTGAAACCAAGCGGCTCCACGGCCTTGATTTTAAACGGCTCTATGATGGTTTTAGGGTGGAAATTAAAGGGTTCCTTGTGCTTGGGCATGACAGGCCTCCTGGTATCTATGACGGCGGGGGCCGCCGTCATAAAAGATGATAGCAAAAATGATAGAATTATTCCGGCTGGAAAGGCCTGCCTAAGGACCTCTCCTGGCCAGAGGAAAAAATGCACGAAAAAGTTTTCAACGCAGTAGGCAGCACCCCGCTTGTACGCATACATTTCGATTCACCGGCCGCAATCTACGCCAAGCTTGAATACATGAACCCCGGCGGCAGCCTCAAGGACCGGACAGCCCTTTACATGATAGAGCAGGCCGAAAAAAGCGGCCGTCTCAAGAAAGGCTACACAATCATAGACGCCTCCTCCGGCAACCAGGGCATAGCCATAGCCATGGTGGGCGCGGCCAAGGGCTACAAAGTTGTCATCACCACCACGGAAAAATGCAGCGAGGAAAAGCTCAAGACGCTGAAGGCCTTCGGCGCGCAGGTGGTGGTCTGCCCCTACGTCGACCGCATGGACGACCCGAACAGCTATCACAGCGTGGCCGTGCGCATGAACAGGGAAAACCCTAAATCCTTCATGCCCAACCAGTACATGAACGTCGAGAACGCCGAGGCGCATTACCACACTTCAGGCCCGGAAATCTGGAAGCAGACCAAGGGCAAGATAACCCATTTCTTCGCCGCGGCGGGCACATGCGGCACGGTCAGCGGCGTGGGCAAGTACCTCAAGGAAAAGGACAAAAACATCAAGGTAATCGCCTTCGACGCGAAAAACTCCTATTACTCCACCAAGGGCAACCCGAAGCACTATAAAATCGAGGGCATGGGCATAGACTTCGACACCCCCGTCCTTTACAAGGAATATATCGACGAGATAATCCCGGTCAGCGACGAGGATGCGTTCGGGGCCATAAAGCCCATAGCCTCCAAATACGGCATACTGGGCGGCCTCAGCAGCGGCGCTGTGGCCTACGGCGTAAGCCAGTACGCGCCCAAGATGCTGGAAGGCTCGCTGGGAGTCATGATTTTCGGCGATTCCGGCCGCGCCTACCTGTCCAAGCTGAACTTCTAGCCATGGCCAAGAAAATACATTTCGTCGGCATAGCCGGTAATGGCATGAGCGCCCTTGCGCAGATACACGCCATGTCCGGCGACATCGTGTCCGGCTCCGACCGCCTGCTGGACAAGGGCTTCACCGCGCTTCCGCTCTGGCCCGTGTTCAAGAAACTGAACATAAAGCTTCACCGCCAGGACGGCTCGGGCGTCACGCCGGAGCTAAACTTAGTGGTGCTGTCGTCTGCTATAGAGGACGGGAACCGCGACTGGGACAAGGCCAAGGACCTGAAACTGCCGATAGCCCATCGCTCCGAACTGCTGGCGCGGCACATTTCGCAGTACCACACGGTGGCGGTGTCCGGCACCTGCGGCAAATCCACCACCGCGGCCATGATTTTCGAGATTCTGGAGAAGGCCGGGCGCTCGCCCTCCATAATAAACGGCGCGGCACTGCTCTCCCTGCAGGAGCGCGGCTACGCGGGCAACATCTACCGCGGCACCTCAAACCTGCTGGTGATAGAGGCCGATGAAAGCGACGGCTCGCTCACCAATTACCACCCGGCCATAGGCGTGTTCCTGAATCTCTCCAAGGACCACAAGGAATTGCCTGTGCTGGAGGGTTACTTCCGCCAGTTCAGGGCCAACTGCAAAAAATTCCTCGTGAACGCTGACGAAGCCAACCTGGCCGAATTCCGCGCAGGCGGGGAAGCGACTTTCGGGGTGGCGCACGGTTCCTGCCGCGCGGAAAACGTGGAACTGGGTCCGTCCTCGTCATCGTTCACGGTGGACAAGGTTCATTTCACCCTGCCGCACTGCGGCATGCACAACGTGCAGAACGCAATAGCCGCCATTGCCGCCTGCCGCGAACTGGACGTCCCGCTTAAGGACTGCGCCGAAGGGCTGGCAGGTTTCCGCGGCGTCGCCCGGCGCTTCGCCAGCATGGGACGCGTCAACGACATAGAGGTGATAGACGATTTCGCGCACAACCCGGCAAAAATCGCGGCCGCGCTGGCCGCCGCCCAGCTGCGAGGCAAACGCGTGCTGGCATTCTACCAGCCGCACGGCTACGCGCCGGTGAAACTGCTCATGAAGGAGCTGGTGGCCTCTTTCTCCTCCGCTCTGCGTGAAAATGACATGCTGTGGATGCCGGATATCTACTACATAGGCGGAACGGCCGACAAAACGGTCTCCTCCAAGCAGTTAGTGGACGCCATAGCCGCCAACGGACGGAAGGCGGCCTACCTGCCCTCGCGCGACGACATACTGCCGCGCATAGTGGAAACTGCGCGGCCCGGCGACGTCATCATGGTCATGGGCGCCCGCGACCCGTCGATAACAGACTACGCGCGCGCGATGCTTGCCGCCCTTAAAAAAGCCAGAACGGCGGGAGCCCAGCGGGCATAATTGCGGGAATCAGGAACCGGCGGCTTTCACCAAAGCCTTGAAATGCCAGCCGCGATGCTCGAAATCACGGAATTGGTCGAATGAAGCGCAGGCCGGGGACAACAGCAGTATGTCTCCGGCTTCCGCGTTTTTAAGGCAGAACGAAAGAGCGTTTTCCATGGTGCCGCAGCGTTCCATGGCGGCCGCCCCGGCAAGACCGGACTCTATTTTATCCGAAGCCTCGCCTATCAGCAGAACGGCCTTCACGCACTCCTTCACAAGCGGCGCCAGCGGCGCATAGGGAAGGCCCTTGTCCTGGCCGCCAAGTATCAGCCAGATTTTCCTGCCCTCTCCGCGCAGCGCGCGCAGGGCGATAAGCGTGGAATCCACGTTGGTGGCCTTGGAATCGTTGATGCAACGCACGCCTTTCACTACCCCGGCCTCCTCTATGCGGTGCTCCACGCCCTTAAACGCCGCAAAAGCGTCCGCCACGGCCACGGGAGCCGCCCCGGCGGCAAGCGCCATAAGGCCTGCGCACATGGCGTTCTCAAGATTATGCGCCCCCGGCAGCTTCGGGGGCAGTATATCGCATGAAACCTTGCCGAAACTGAAGCGCAGTTTCCCGCCGGCAACCCTGGCGTTGACGCCGTCAGTGCCTTCGGCGGACGAAAACCACAGCGCCTTTGACGGGCAGGCAAGCGCCATCTTCCTGCATTCCTCGTCCTGCGCGTTAAACACGCACCACGCGTTTTTGGCCTGGCCGGAAAAAACTTTCCGCTTCGCGGCCAGATAATTATCCATGCCGCCGTGGTGGTCTATATGGTCCGGGGTCACGTTCAGCAGGCAGGACACGTCAGGCGCGAAAAAAGAGCTGTCTTCAAGCTGGTAGCTGGAGACTTCAAGCACAATGCTGTCGCCTGCCCGGATGTCCTTCACAAGCAAAGCCAGCGGCTTGCCAACGTTTCCGGCCAGCCACGCGTTCCCGCCGCCCACGGCCGCTTTTTCCATCACGAGGTGCAATAAAGTGGCGGTAGTGGTCTTGCCGTTTGTACCGGTCACGGCCAGCACGCGGCAAGGCGGACAGAAGGACAAGGACACTTCCAGTTCGCTGAAAATCGGAATACCGGCTTTCCTTATCTTTTTAATTATTTCGGAAGCGGGGAAAATGCCCGGGCTTTTGACCACAAAGGAGCACTTCAGCACTTCAGGGCCGTGTCCGCCGCTTTCCAGCCTGACCGACGGCAGCAGCCCGGCCTTGGACCCGGCGTCGGGCGCAAGGGGCTTCAGTTCGCTCAACAGCACCTCAAACCCGGCTTCCGCCAGCAGGTTGGCGCAGGCCGCGCCAGAGCGCCCGAAGCCCAGCACGCAGGCTTTCGAACGGGGCGCAAACGACGCTTTATCAAATTTCATGCCGCTGTTTTCCGCAGTTCTTCCAGGGCGCGGGCGGCGGTATCACTGTCGGAATAAGAAATGCGCTGCCCGCTGATAAGCTGATAAATCTCGTGTCCCTTTCCGGCCAGCAGGACAATATCGCCTTCTCCTGCGGCGCGCACGGCCTCGGCTACCGCGGCGGCCCGGTCGCGCACAATAGTGTAGTTGGACAGGCCGCGCTCCCTGAGCCCGGCCTCCATGTCGGAAAAAATCTGGTCGGGGGCTTCCATGCGCGGGTTGTCCAGCGTTATGTACGCATGCGCGCAGTTGGAGCATACTGTGCAGGCCATGGGGCCGCGCTTTGTCCTGTCGCGGTTGCCGCCGCACCCAAACACAGTGAAAATACGCCTGTGCGGGAACATAGCCAGCGCCTTGAG
>JAAYTX010000186.1 GCA_012523635.1 Elusimicrobiota bacterium | reverse complement strand
GTGTTGATGCCGTCCGGGTCATAGACGGTGCCATCGTAGTCCATCATGGCGACGGCCTTGCCGCCCAGCTGGTTGATTTTTTCGATTGCGTGCAGGCCCACGTTGCCCGCGCCGGAGACTATGCAGGTCTTGCCCTTGAAGCTGTCGCCTTTGGCGGCCAGCATTTCCTGCGCGAAGTAAACCAGGCCGTAGCCGGTGGCTTCGGGCCGGACTTTGCTTCCGCCCCAGGCCATGCCCTTGCCGGTGAGCACGCCGTCGAAGCTGTTGCGCAGCTTGCGGTACTGGCCGAACAGGTAGCCGATTTCGCGGCCGCCCACGCCCAGGTCGCCGGCGGGAACGTCGGTGTTGGGGCCGATGTGGCGGAACAGCTCGCTCATGAAGGCCTGGCAGAAGCGCATGACTTCCGCCTCGGATTTGCCGCGGGCGTCAAAGTCGGAGCCGCCCTTGCCGCCGCCCATGGGCAGTGTGGTGAGGCTGTTCTTGAAAATCTGCTCAAAGCCCAGGAATTTCAGCACGCTCAGCGTGACGCTGGAGTGGAAGCGCAGGCCGCCCTTGTACGGGCCGATGGCGCTGTTGAACTGCACGCGGTAGCCGCGGTTGACGTGTATCTCGCCGGAGTCGTCCACCCACGGAACGCGGAAGGTGACGGCGCGCTCGGGCTCCACAATCCTCTCGATGATCTTCGCCTTGCGGTACTGCGGGTAGCGGTCGTACACAGGCATGATGGAATCTATTACTTCTTTTACCGCCTGCTGGAATTCTTTTTCGCCGGGGTTCTTGGCTATGACGTCGGCCATTATCTTTTCGCCCAGTTTCTTCGTGTCGGAATTAAGTGCGGCTCCAGACATAAGCACCTCGTTTATTTGGAATAGTTTGCGTTTTCCCGCCCGGAAGACGCCGCCCGGGCGTATTTTGCGCATCAGTCACATATGAGAATAAATGTAATCCCGCAAACTTGTCAAGGCTCTGGAACAATATGGATTTTCGGGCCTTTTCGGAGTCCTTTACTTGCAAATGTATTTATATTTATAATTGTGAATTGTATCTGTAGCAAAACGCGCGCCGCGCCGACCGCGGCAGCGCCGCTGTTCCTAACCGACGAGAAGAGGTGCGTATGAGCGGGGCCCGTTTTACAGACAGAGCGCAGAAGGTCATCCTGATAGCCCAGGAGGAGGCCAAGCGCCTCAATCACGATTATGTCGGCACCGAGCACATGCTGCTGGGCCTGGTGGCCCTGGGAGAGGGCGTGGCTGCGCAGGTGCTTACCAGCCTGGGCATAGATTTCCGCCGCGTGCGCGCCGAGATAGAGAAAATAGTGGGCGCCGGGGAGAGCATGATGCTGGTGGGCGAGATTCCCTTTACCCCCAGGGCCAAGAAAGTGCTGGAATACGCCGTGGAAGAGGCGCAGCACATGGGCCACACTTACATAGGCACGGAACATATACTGCTGGGGCTCATACGCGAGGAAGAGGGCGTGGCCGCCCGCGTGCTGGAGAACCTGGGCCTGAAGCTTGAGGCCGTGCGCGAGTCAGTGCTGGAATTTATCGGCGAAGCCGAGCAGGGCAAGGACCCTCAGCAGCAGGGCAAGGAGCAGGCGCAGCCCTCGTCCTCTACCAAGGGAAAGAGCAAGACCCCCACTTTGGACGAATTTGCGCGCGACCTGACACAGCTGGCCCGCGAAGCCAAGCTGGACCCCGTAATAGGCCGTGAAACCGAGATTGAGCGCCTGGTGCAGATACTGGCGCGCAGGACCAAAAACAACCCCGTGCTTATCGGCGAGCCCGGCGTGGGCAAGACCGCGATTGTGGAGGGCCTGGCCCAGCGCATCGCCTCCGGCGACGTTTCAGACGTGCTTTCCGGCCGCAGGCTGCTTACCGTGGACCTGGCTTCCGTGGTTGCCGGCACCAAGTACCGCGGCGAGTTCGAGCAGCGCCTCAAAAGCATAATCGAGGAAATACGCAAGGCCAAGAATCAGATAATAATCTTCATAGACGAACTGCATACCGTAATCGGCGCGGGCGCGGCCGAGGGCGCGATAGACGCCTCCAACATGCTTAAGCCCGCGCTGGCGCGCGGCGAACTGCAGTGCATAGGCGCCACAACTTTCGACGAGTACCGCAAGCACATCGAGCACGACCCGGCGCTTGAGCGCCGCTTCCAGCCCATAGTGGTGGACCCGCCCAGCGTCGAGGAGGCCATAGAGATTCTGCAGGGCCTCAAGGCCAGGTATGAGGACCACCACCGCGTGAATTTCTCCGACGAGGCGCTGATAGCCGCGGCCGTGATTTCCGATAAGTACATAACCGAGCGCGCCCTGCCGGACAAGGCCATAGACCTGCTGGATGAGGCCGGTTCCCGCGCCCGCCTGCAGGTTTCCATGGCTCCGCCGGAGTTCAAGGAGAAGGAGGCCGAGGTGGAGGAGGCGGTGAAGGAGAAGAACGCCGCCATTTCCGCGCAGGAATACGAGAAGGCCGCCCGCGCCCGCGACAAGGAGAAGGAACTGCGCCGCGCGCTTGAGCAGTCCCGCCGGGAATGGCGCGACTCCAAGAAGCAGGTGCGCCCCACCATTTCGGCCGACGATATCGCCCTGATTGCCGCGAAATGGACCGGCATTCCCGTCACCAAGCTGACGGAAAGCGAGAGCGAGAAGCTCCTGCACATGGAATCCGAGCTGCATTCCCGGATTATCGGGCAGGACGAGGCCGTGAAGTCCATAGCCAAGGCCATACGCCGCAGCCGCACCGGCCTCAAGGACGCAAAGCGTCCCATAGGCGGCTTCCTGTTCCTGGGCCCCACCGGCGTTGGCAAGACCGAGCTGGCCCGCGTGCTTGCGGCCTACCTTTTTGGCAATGAAGACGCCATGGTCCGCATAGACATGTCAGAGTATATGGAGAAATTCGCGGTGTCGCGCCTCATAGGTGCGCCGCCCGGATACGTTGGCTACGAGGAAGGCGGCCAGCTTACCGAGATAGTGCGGCGCAAGCCCTATTCCGTGGTGGTGCTCGACGAAATCGAGAAGGCTCATCCCGATATCTTCAACATACTGCTGCAGGTGCTTGAGGAAGGCATGCTGACCAACAACCTGGGCCACAAGGTCAGCTTCAAGAACTGCATAGTCATAATGACTTCCAACGTCGGCGCGCGCATGATTTCCAAGGGCAAGTCGCTGGGCTTCGTGGCGCAGGACGACGAGAAGCGCGATTACGTCAAGATGAAGGACACGGTGATGGAAGAGGTGCAGCGCGTGTTCAACCCCGAATTCATCAACCGCCTGGATGAAATCATAGTTTTCCATCCGCTTTCCGAGGCGCACATGACCCAGATACTGGAACTGGCGCTGAAAAAGGAGGACGACAAGCTGAAGGCGCAGAACGTGAAGCTGGCGCTGTCGGACGCGGCCAAGAGCCTGCTGGTGAAGAAAGGTTTCGACCCCAGCTACGGCGCGCGCCCGTTGCTGCGCACGCTGCAGAAGATGCTGGAAGACCCGCTTTCCGAGGAGCTGCTGACGCGCAAATGCTCTCCCGGCTCCACCATACGCGTGGAGGCGGACGAACAGGAGCAGAAGCTTACTTTCGCAAACGTGGCCGATGGCAAATAACGACGCAAATAAACCGCGTTCCGCCGCCAGGGGGGCGGGGCTGGCGCTTTTGTCCCTGTCCGTGCTGGGCGCGGTTACGTTTTTCGGCTACAGGCTGGTAAGCGCGAGCGTGTCCAGGCCGCCGGTGGAACAGCCGGTGCTTGCTCCCGCCCCGCCTCCGCCGGACCCGGAATGGGACAGGATGGTGGGCAGGATATCCGCTACGGCCCAGCGTTTCCAGGGCGGCATGGCGGTGTACCTGAAGGATTTGTCCTCCGGGCGCACCTGGGAGCTGAATGCCGACCACGACGTGCCCTCGGCCAGCCTGATAAAGGTACCGATAATGGCCGCGCTGCTGGAACGGGTAAAGCGCGGCGACGTCAGCCTTGACGAGAAGATGGTCATGACGCGCGGCGACAAGCGCGGCGGTTCCGGCAAGATGCGCAGGCAGCGGTCCGGCTCGCGCTACACGGTGCACGAGCTGATGTACCGCATGATAACCGAGAGCGACAACACGGCCGCGCACATGATTATACGGCGCCTGGGCATGGATTACCTGCAGTCGCAGTTCGCCGCCATGGGGCTGACGCACACCAACATCACGCCCGAAGGCATGAGCCTGGACAGCTACGGCGTGGCCCGAGAGAATTACACCACGGCGCGCGAGATGGCCGGCCTGCTTGAGAAAATTTACAGGGGCGAGCTGGTTGACGGAGAGCAGAGCGCCCTTATGATGGAAACCATGAAGCACCTGCGCCACGCCACACGTTTTTCCAAGCGCCTGCCCGCCGGCTGGCGGCTTGCGCACAAGACCGGGATGCTGCGGCAGTCCTGCCACGACGCAGGAATCTTCTTCTCCCCGGGCGGGGATTATGTGATGGTGGTCCTGTCCTGGAACGTTCCTGATTATTTATATGCCGCGCACCAGATAACCAAGGTGGCGGGCCATACTTTCAGTTATTACAGGCAGTTTGAACTGCAGACGGCGCGCTCGGCTGACCGGGGCGACGCGCGCAGTTCCTAAAACAACGGAGGCCGCATGGCTAAAGACGACAAGAACCGCGCGCTGGACCTGGCGCTTTCGCAGATAGAGAAGGAATTCGGCAAAGAGGCGATTTTGAAGCTCGGCGGCAGGCCGCCCATGAGCGGAGTGGACGTTATTTCCACCGGCGCGCTGGCGCTGGACGCGGCGCTGGGCGTGGGCGGCATACCCAAGGGCCGCATCATCGAGATTTACGGCCCGGAGGCCGGCGGCAAAACCACGCTGAGCCTGCAGATTCTGGCCCAGATGCAGAAAAGCGGCGGCACCGCCGCCTTCATAGACGCCGAGCACGCCCTTGACCCGGCCTATGCCACCAAGCTGGGCGTTGATTTGGACGCGCTGCTGGTTTCCCAGCCTGATTCCGGCGAGCAGGCCCTTGAAATCGTGGAAAAACTGGTGCGTTCCGGCGCCGTGGACATCATAGTGGTGGACTCGGTGGCCGCGCTTGTCCCGCAGGCCGAAATAGAGGGCGAGATGGGCGATTCCCACGTGGGCCTGCAGGCCCGCCTGATGTCGCAGGCCCTGCGCAAGCTCACCAGCATCATTTCCAAGACGCGCACCACGCTCGTTTTCATCAACCAGATACGTCAGAAAATAGGCGTGATGTACGGCAACCCCGAAACCACCACGGGCGGCCTTGCGCTTAAGTTTTACGCCTCCGTGCGCCTGGACATACGCAAGATAGAAGCCATACGCAAGGGCGACGAAGTCGTCGGCGCGCGCGTGCGCGTCAAGGTGGTCAAGAACAAGGTGGCCCCGCCCTACCGCAACGCCGAGATGGTCATGTATCACGGCGAAGGAATTTCGCGCGAGGCCTGCCTTGTGGACATGGCCGTGGAGCACGGCCTTATGGAGAAAAGCGGCAGCTGGTACCTTTACAAGGGCGAGAAGCTGGGCCAGGGCGCAGACAACGTGCGTCTTTACCTGCGCGAGACCCCGGAGGTTGCCGCCGAGATGGAAGCCGCCGTGCGCGAGAAGCTTTTTTCGGGCGCCAAGCCCGTTGCCGCCGCCAAGGAAAAGAAAGGAGCCGAAGACTGAGCGATATCGGGGACGCGGGGCTGTCGGCTCTGCTGGAAGACTACAGGCGGCACCTGTCTTTCGAGCGTTCGCTGAGCCCCAACACCTGCGCGTCCTATTCCGGCGACGTGGCCGGGTTTCTGGCGTATTGCGCCAAGAATTCCCTGTCCCCGGACAAGGCGTCGCCGCAGCAGCTTGACGCTTTTCTTTGGGAAATTAAGCGTGCGTCGGCGTTGGGTCCGGCGAGCCTGTTCAGGAAAATGGAGTCCCTGCGGTCGTTCTACAAGTTCCTGGCCGCCGAAGGACGCCTGAGCGAGGACCCCACGAGATTTTTCAAGGCCCCGCACATGCCGCAGCGTTTGCCTGAATGCCTTAGCGAACAGGAAATAAACAGGCTGCTTTCTTTCCCTGCCCAGACTTTCGCCCAGGTGCGCACTGCGGCGGCGATTGAACTGTTTTACGCCACCGGCATACGCATTTCGGAGCTTATAGGCCTGAGGCTTGAGTCGGTGAACATGGAATCGGGGTGGATACTGGTTTACGGCAAGGGCGGCAAGGAGAGGGCCGTGCCTATGCATGAGGCGGCTGTGCGCAAGCTGAAGGCGTATATGGCGCTGCGCGGCAAGACCTTTGCGGGATGCGAGACCGCGCCCGAGATATTCGTGGGCCGTTCCGGCAGGAAGCTGACGCGCATGACCTTATGGAAGGACATACAGAAGCTTGGGGCGGAGGCCGGTATTGCCAGGCATCTTCATCCACACCTGTTCCGCCATACCTTCGCCTCGCACCTGCTGCACGGCGGGGCGGACCTGCGCTCCCTGCAGGAACTGCTGGGGCATGCCAGCGTGAACACCACGCAGATTTACACGCACGTGGAGAAATCAGGCCTTAAGAAAGCGCATTCCAAGGCCCATCCGCGGGCCTGAGACTTTGAACTGACATGAAAGAAGAAAGACATGAACTGCTGGACGCGAAAATCTCTTTTCACGATTCGCGCCGCATAGAAACCAAGCTGGACGTGGAGCTGACTTCGGAGAAGCGCAACGTCTACAGCGTGGAGACGTATTTTTTCGTGCCGCGCGCGCTGAACATTACGCCGGCCACATACGCCAAAACCTCGTTTTACAACAGTATACAGACCCATATACGCTTCAAAACACCGCAGATGTCGCTGGATAC
The DNA here is from genome assembly GCA_012523635.1 of Elusimicrobiota bacterium. Classification (GTDB taxonomy): domain Bacteria; phylum Elusimicrobiota; class Elusimicrobia; order Elusimicrobiales; family Elusimicrobiaceae; genus JAAYTX01. The sequence continues at coordinate 15,657 of JAAYTX010000186.1, read as the reverse complement.
GATAGCGTCTGTGGCGAAACCGTCGCCCCTGTTTCATATAAAACGCCATGTGTCGGCAATATTGGCCGGCGATAACTCTCCTCAGGCTGCGAACAGCGCTGTCGAGGAGCTGAAGCTGCTTGGCTGCGTTTCAAGGACGGCTTTGCGCGATACTGTGAAGCTGCTGCTTGAGCAGGTGGACGCGCTGCAGCGCTCCGGCGCGCGCGGCGCGCGCCTGGATTCGGTGCGCGAACGCGGCAGCCTGCTGGTGGCCGGAATATCGCGCCTGATAGACCAGGTGCATGAACTGCGCATCAGCATAGCCGACCCCGCCTGCCCGCCGAGGGTGCGCGACACATTTTCATTTCTGGACGAGTTTTTGAGCATAACCATTTCAGACTACATGTCCCTGCTGCTTGAAAAAATGCGGGCCGAAGCGTCCCTGTCTTCGGATCTGGCGGCGCTGGACGGGCAGATTTGCGGCCTCATAGTGGGGCAGGCGGAATACCGCACCTCGATGGGATATAAGTCGGTGCTGTTCAGGGGGCAGCCCAACCAGACCTACACCTACCGGCGCGGCGTGCTGAAGAAATTCATGTTCAGCGCGCTTTACCTGAAAATCGAGACCACGGAATGGGAGGGCTGGCTTCAGTTCCTTTTCGGCATGGCGGCAGGCATAGCCATGCTGTTCGCCGCAATGGTAATGCTGTTCGCGCAAAACCGCTACGCCACCAACAGCATGCAGTTCGTCATCATCCTTGTGGTGAGCTATATTTTCAAGGACAGGATAAAGGACTGGTTTAAAATCTGGTTTTCCAAAAACTGGACGCAGTGGATGGCCGACCGCAAAACCAATATCCTGGACCCGCGCACCGGAGAGAACATAGGTTATTTCAAGGAAGCGTTCAGCTTCGTGCCTGAAAACGGCGTGCCGGAGGAAATACGCCGCCGCCGCAACATAGACAACATCACTTCCGTGGACGAGGAAGGCAAGCCGGAGCGCATCATGCGCTATGAAAAAGAGGTTGTGCTTTTCCCTGACCGGGTGGCGAAGTCTCACGAACGCCGCAAAGACCTTAACGATATTTTCCGCTTCAGCATAGCGCCCCTTTTGCAGCAGGCCGACGACCCGGGGGTGGAGTGCCTTTATCTGGACCCCGCGGACAACCGTCTGGAGCCGCTGGTGTGCAGCAAGCTTTACCATGTGAATGTGGTTTTCAAGTATACCTCCAGCTCTCTGTCGGGGGCCACGCAGGTCAGTTTCGACCGCGTGCGCATAGCGTTGAACCGCGACGGGATACAGCGGCTGGACCAGCTGGAAGTGGCGTGACATGGAAATCAGCGCGGTAGGCATATTGGGCGCGGGAACCGGCTCGGCAAGCCTGGCGGTAAAAGCGGCCGCCAGCGGGCTTCAGGTGCGCATTTACGACCTGTTCAAGGATTCGCTCAAGAACACCGCCGCTTCCGTTGAATGGCGGCTTGAGCAGCTGGGCAAAAGCGAACTTTCCTCTAACATAGAATTCGTGCAGGACTGCGAAAAGCTTTCCGGCGCGGAAATACTGCTGGAGACGCCGGCGCGATCCGAGGATGAACGGGCCCTGCGCCTGAACAAAGCCTGCCGGGCCGTGGACAAAAGCTGCCTGCTGGGGCTTTGTTCCGGGGTGGAGGTCCTGGAGCCCGTGACGCGGGAGCTGCCGGTCCCGGAACGCCTTTTGGGAATAGCTTTTGCAAGGCCTGTCGCGAAGAACAAGCTGGTGGAACTGGTGCGCCTGGAGCGCACCTCTGAAAGCACGCTTAACACCGCGTCGGAATTCATGCGCAGGATAGGCAAAACCCCTGTTATGGTGAAGGACATGCCCGGCCTGATTGTGGAGCGCCTGCGCTGCCCGTACCATCTGGCGGCTTTGCGGATGCTTGAGGTGGGGAAGGGGGCGCCGTCCCGCATAGACGCGGCGGCCAAAAAGCTCGGCGGGTTTGCCATGGGCCCGTTTGAAAGCATGGATGAAATCGGCCTTGACGCGGACTGGCGGGCCGCTGAATATCTTTATCAGGCGCTGGGCAGGCCGGAACGCCTTAAGCCCGCCGCCTGTGAAAACCGGCTTGCGCAGTACGGACAGTTGGGCCGCAAGTCGACAGTCGGCTTTTATTTTTACGAGGACGGCGACATCAGCGGCCATAACCCCGATTTGCGCGGCGTGGTGCCGTATCTTGGCATAGCTCCGGTCTCGGACGAGGTAATATTCGGCGCGCTGATACAGCCTGTGATAGAGGAAGCGCATCTGGCCGCGACCGAGGGCCTGCTGTCGGAATATGACGTGGACGTGGCGGCGAAACTGGGCCTTGGCTGGCCCAAGGGGCCGTTTGCTTTGGAAAGGGAAAAGGCGGACCTGCTGGACAGCGTGCGCCGACAATCTAAAAAGGACCCGTGGGGAGATGCCGTTTAAAACACTGCTAAGCCTTGCCTTGATGCTGCTTCCCGCCGCTTGCGCGGCCGCCGAGTTTCTGCCCGGCAAAAACCTGTTCCGCCCGTTTATCGCGGACCCGACCCAGCCTTCTTATAATGTGCGCCTGACAGGGCGCGTCGGCGCCGGCAAAATGGCCGAAATCAACATGGGCGACGGCTTTGGCGCCGTGGGCTGGGATTTGGCTTCGGGCGCACAACTGCGGCTTGGCATAATGGGCGGCGTTGCTGCGCGCTTTGACATAGCCAAGGTGACAAATGATATACAGGTGGCCGACTACAGCCTGCTTTTCCCGCTGGACTATAAAAAAGGGCCCTGGGAACTGCGCGCCATGTACTGGCATACAAGCTCTCATTTGGGCGATGACTACATAAAATCAAACAACATGCAGTCTGGCGACTTGGACAAGCACGTCACCGACGACGGGCGGCTGCTGGCTTCCTATAACGTAACGCCTGAACTGCGCGTTTACGGCGGCGGCGGCTACGCCTTCAACATGATTGCCGACAGCGACGGCCGGCATATGCTGCACGGCGGCTGGGAGTGCGTTCTGCCCGCCGGGGAGAAGACCAGCTATTTTACCGCGATGGATTTGCAGTCCTGGCAGAGGGTGGGGTGGCGGCCTTCGTTTACTGCGCGCACCGGCGTGCGGGCGCAGGGCAAGCAGGCGGCTTCGGTTTATCTGGAATTCTTCTCCGGGCAGCTGCTGTACCTGGGGCTGATGCCGCGCGCGGAAACTCACTGGTCGCTGGGCCTTGGGTTCGAACTGTAGTCTTCAGTAGTTGCCGGTGGCGCGCAGGCGGGCGTCGTCTATGCCGAAATGGTGCGCTATCTCATGGCGCACCGTGTGCGCCACGGTGTTCACCTGGTCCGCGCCTGTGGTTTTGCAGTAATCCGCTATATTCCTGTAGAAAATCGTGATTTTGTCCGGCATCACACCGGAGTAGGAGGCGCCGCGTTTTGAGAGCGGCACGCCTTCGTAAAGCCCAAGCAGGCTTCTGGCGTGGCGCCGAGCCTGCGCCGGGGTGGGCCGAGGCTGCGCCACAATAACCACATTGTCCATCTTGTTTCTGAAAACGGCGGGCAGGCCCGCTATCGCGGCTTCGATGATTTCTTCCGCTTCGGCTTTTGTCATGTGCGGGTTTGCGAATCGCAGGAGGTGAAAACTTGGGCCGGAGAGGGGTCGAACCTCCGACATTCTGCTTGTAAGGCAGACGCTCTACCGCTGAGCTACCGGCCCGTTTTCAGCAATACAGTTTAGCAAAAATATAGTTGCGATTTTCGGGTTTGGTGTCCATATGGTGTCCGTTCGCGTGATTTCCGGTGTCCAAAACAATCGCGTCAGCTTCTCTTTATTTTGAGCGCTGTGTGCTGCCGCATCCCCGCTAAGCAGCATGCCAAAAACTTGCACTGGCAGCCTATTTCATCATGAACATGGAAGTTGTTGCCGTGCAGTACACAGAATCAAACCCCGCCAATCCAGGCGCAGCAGCGCCTGACACAGTAGCGCAGTTCCTGCACAAAGCCAAAAAGGCCACGCCACGACGTTTCAGGGTCGAAAAATACCAGCCCAAAATCCTATTCTGACTTGTCAACAGCGGGATTCTGTAAGTCTTTATTATAATATGGCGGATGGCAACATTTTCCATGAAATTTTCGGTTTTGGCCGCACTTTTCGCGATTGCGGCGATATCCCATGCGGAGGCAGGCGCTTTGCCGCGCATTGAGCCCGCTGCCGACGCTGTCACGGTTCTTACCAACAAAAAAGATTCTTTCTGGCTGACTCCGGCGCCAAGCAGTGCAGCCACATCCAGGCTGCCCGCGCGGGTGCTTGGGCTGATGTCCGGCTACGGCGGGTGGACGGTGCTCGGCAACAGGATACTGAGAAACCTGGCGCTTAGTCTTGGCGGCCATGAACTGGATATATCCGCGGCGGCCCATTGCGTTTCCGCTGAGGACGCAACGTGGACTTGGGGTGGCGGAGTGAAATTGAGGCTTTTCCTTCCGGATGGCTCGCATGTCTTGGCAGTGGAAGTCTCCGGTGCGGAACCGCAAGGTTTGGCCGTGAAATATCTTCTTGACGCAGGCATGCTTGCGGCTGGAGGGGCGCTGCCTGCCGCACAATCGGTGCAGGCGGGAGAGAGTTTTGTGGCGCTGCAATATGTTCCCGGCAAGGGCACGGCACGTATGGCGCTTGCATGGGCCGACACCAGGAAGGGCGCTTTGGACCTGGCGGCGGACACGGTTTCGAATTTTGAAATTCTTGCGGACAAGAAACATAAGCGGCTATCGGCCCTGCTTAAGAATACGGGTGTTAAAATAGAGGATAGTCGGCTTCAGGCGGGTGCTGATTGGGCGCGCCTGTCTCTTGACGGGTTGGTGGTAAGCCAATGGGGCCCCGGCATATGGGCCGGATTGCCGTGGTTTGCCGATTATTGGGGGCGGGATACGTTTATCAGTTTGCCGGGCGCGTTGTTGACCTCCGGTGAGTTTTCCACCGCAAAGAGCATTCTGCTGAATTTCGCGCGATTCCAAAAAACGGACATTGACTCCTGGCCCAATGGCAGGATACCCAATCGCGTTACCGATTATGAGGTGATTTACAACACCGCTGACGGCACGCTTTGGTTTGTGCTGGCGGCGGCAAAATATCTGGCGTGGAGCGGAGACAAGTCTTTTGTCCCGGAAATTTATCCGGCCGTAGAGCGCGCTTTGGACGGGGCACTCCGACACCAAACCGGCGCCGACGGGCTGTTGCGGCACGGCCCCGCCGAAACCTGGATGGATGCAGTCGGCCCTGGCGGCCCCTGGACGCCGAGGGACGACCGCGCCTGCGACATACAGGCTTTGTGGGCCGCCGCGCTGGACTGCGGAGCGCGATTCGCCATGTCCATCGGTAATCCTGAGGCAGCAGTGCGCTGGTCGGCCGCAGCGGCGCGCGCCCGGGAAAGTTTCGCGAAACTGTTCCCTGAACCGCAGACAGGCCTTTTCGACCGCATCAAGCCGGATGGCGTTCCGGACGCCTCCATACGTCCTAACCAGCTAATAGCTCTTGCCGCCGACCGCATGGCCGGCATGCCGCCGCGCTTGCAGGCCATGTTGCCTGACACTACGGCGCGCAAGGCGTTTTCGGAACTGGTATATCCGTACGGCGTATTGTCGCTTCATCCCAAAGACAGGCAATTCCATCCTTATCATGAATACCCGCCTTATTATCCCAAGGACGCGGCGTATCATAACGGCGTGATCTGGACCTGGCTGGCCGGGCCGGCGATTTCAGTGCTGGCGCAAAACGGTCAGGCCGTGCCCGCCTGGCGGTTGTGGAGCGAAGAAGCCATGCAGATTGCCGGCCCTGCGAACGCCGGCGGCTTCGCTGAACTGCTGGAGGCTTGGCCCAGGGCAGGGGAAGCTTTTCCCAGAGTGTCTGGAACCGCCGTGCAGGCCTGGAGCCTGGCCGAATTCCTGCGCAGCCTTTACGAGGACTTGGCCGGGTACAGCCCGGACGCGCCGAACAATACTTTCACTCTTTCGCCTTTGGCGGGACCAGGCTCTCCGCCCTTTGAATTAAATCTTCCGTTTGGCGCTGGATTTGTGAAGTGCGAGTTGAAGCCGGGCAAGAGGGGCCTTGATGTGCGCCTTGAGCCGCAAGGTTTATCTGCGGCGCCGCACGCAACGGTAATGCTGCCTGGCGGGAAGGCACAGGTTGTGGTGCTGGACCGTGCAAGAAAAGTTTCTTTGCCATGGCCCCCCGCTCCGCCTTCTTGGCTTTTTGCCAGCCCTTCCCCAGACCCCTCTATCCCGGCGCTGCGCCCGCCGGATTATGAATTGCTTGGGAAAGAGAATGCATACTACCCTGCGCCATCGGGCCGTACTGTGGGGCACGTCGAAAAAGCTGAGGTCACTCCAGGCTATAGGTATCCGCTCGATCCTAATTTCAAGCCCGGCATACTGGAACCGGAATCCCTTTCGGTCTACGACGAGAATGATGCCTGGGGGTTTGAGGCTGTCATGCGCAGTCTGTCCGACCCTGGCTGGCACCCGGAATACGGCTTCCAGCTTACGTTTTTGGCGCTGGGTGTAAATTGCCCGGGCGCGCAAGCGTCTGCGCATATTGCCAAAAAAGCCAACCTGTCTCCAAAGGACGATGCGGCTTATTCACGCATAATTTATGTTGGGGAAGGGGTGGAGGTGTTCGGCGGCAAGGGCCTGGTTGCGCAATGGGTACCCCAGCCCGGCGCGCCCCTTGGCTTTGTCCAGGAAAGGGCTGTGCGCTGGAAACTGCCCAAACGCCTGTTGCCCCCCCTTGCGCCCGGCTGTTCGATGACGCTTTATTGCGGCGCGCAAGATAATTGGGGAGGCGGGGGCATAGGGGAATTCCGTATGGTTAAGAAAGAAGCCGGCCGCTGGAACGGCGGCGGAGCCGCCACGGATGACGGCTCAGCCCCGCGCATCTACGCCCGCATGGAACTGCATCTCTGACAGGGGGGCAGGGTTTTGACCTTTTTGGACACTTAGTCCTTTTGAGAATCTGTAACTCCGGACAGCGCCTCGCCTGCATTATTGCATTAAACCTGGTGTCCATGGACACACTTTGATGCTCAAAATAATTTAAAGTCATGAGTCTAAAGTTTATGAGTTTGTAATGCGGGTAAAAACTTCAAAGGAACTCAATACAGGGGGGGAGCAGCTTGTATGGCAGACGCTCTACCACCGAGCTGCCGGCCCGTTTTCAGATATACAGTTTAGCGAAAATACAATTCGGAAATTTTCGCTGGCGTGTCAAAGAGTGGGGTAGCTGCTATTTTGCGTGCGGTTTCTGGGCCAGTTCGACTAGCGGTGCCAAGGCTCAAATATGGTAAAAAGGCTAAAGAATATGAGCATCAAGCTTTGGCGCGGAGTTCCGTGATGGGCGTGCCCTTCGCAAAATCTGGTTGGGGAAGGCGTTGCTGCGGCCTTTGTGGCGTGGTGTCGTGTTTGTTGCTTCTTGCCGGGCAAGTTTTTGCAGAGAACTCTGGAGCGGGGGGCGAGACCGACTACCGCATCCGCCTTGTGTTGCAAAACGACGATCTTTTTACGCTTGGTTTTGCTACAGTCCCGGTTTCCGTTCCCTATCGCTATTATAACGGCATCGATGGCAATTCCAGCCGTGAAAACCCGTCTGGGAAGCAATATGGCACTGAGATCCGCTGCCGCCTGGACCCGATGCCGGGCCGGAAGAACTCGCTGAATGCTTCCTGTGATGTGAGGGTTAGTTTCCCGGCTGCGAGGCGCAAGGAGCGGGCCCAGGACTTGGATTTAAACTTCCATTCAAAATTCACGGCTGAGTTGGGCCGCCCGCGTGTGCTCCTTAAAAATGGCAAGCAATATATAGAGTTCAAGGTGGATAGGACTTGGGCGTTGCCGGCTGGGGAAAATACGCCGCAGAACGCGGCCAAGGCGCGGCTGGGCGGCAGGCAGGAGATGGCCTATGTTCCGGCCGGAGCGTTTATGATGGGGGCGTCAGGGCCCGGCAATACGACGCCGCAACGCCGGGTGCGCCTTGATGCCTTTTACATAGACCAGTATAAAACCACAGTCGGCGCGTATAGGCGCTACTTAAAAGCTGTTGGGGGGAACACAAAAAACGTAAGCCTGAAGCCGGACGCCGGCGACCTTCAACCTGCAACGCTGAATTGGTACGAGGCTTCTGCATACTGCAAATGGAAGGGGAAGCGTCTCCCTACGGAAGCTGAATGGGAGAAAGCGGCCAGAGGCGGCAGCCCCGCAACGTGGCATTACGGAGAAAGGCCTCAACTTTTCAGCCAGTACGCCTGGGGCGAAGCTTCCGGCAGGCGTGGTCAATACCTCCGGATTCCCGACAAGTATTACGGCCCCATAGGGATGAGGCAGCCCAACCAGTACGGACTGTATGACGTGCTGGGAAATGTGTGGGAGTGGTGCGCGGATTCTTACCGGAACAGTCCTGACCAGAACAGCGCTTCCGCCGCAAAGGCGGGTTTTGGCGCTGCCCCGATGCGTTCGGTTCGTGGCGGGCCATTTGCAACATCTGCCGCCAGAGACGGGGAAACGCCGGGGACAAAGTCCAGGGCTATTGGTGTGCGTTGCGCGGCCGACAAGCTGCCTTCCGGCGTTTACATGGAGCGCTGATTAGAGCTATGCGTCAGATAGATATAATTGCGGTTGCCGGCCCATATCGGCACGACATGGGGGGAAAATGACGGCATATTCTGTCCCTTTAAGCCGGATAGATGAAATGGCGGAGGCCTCAGCCGAGGCTTTCATGGGCAATGACGACCCGATAGGCCGGTTCCTGTTTGACGGCGAGCCGAACCACATTTTCCTGAAAAAACGTTTTTTCCGTTCTTTGGTGACCTCCTGTTCGCCAAAAGCGTTGAGGCAGGCTTCGTCGGAAAAGATGGAGGCCGTCGCCATCTGGTTCCAGCCGGGCCTTGGGCACGGCGAAGACGTGGATGCGGACCCGTTCAGACCGGAGGATTTTTCCAATCCTGAAACCTTGTCCCGCCTGGCGGCGGTCGGGGGCGTGATTGAAGAGTTGACGGAGTCTCTTGGCAATGAGCCGCAATGGTATCTACATCTGGCCGCAGTGCGTCCCGGCTTCATGAATCAGGGCTATTCCTCGCGCCTTGTCCGGCCCGTGCTGGAAAAGGCCCGCGCAGAAGGCCTGCCGTGCACTCTTATAACGCAGAGCATGGAAAACGCGCGCAAATACGCGCATTGGGGGTTCCGCGTGGAGCGTGAAATGCCTGTGCCAGGCTCTTCTGAACGCTTCTATCTGATGCGGACGGATGCTTGAGGAACGGTTTCCGTGCATAGGGCAGAGCGGTCGGTTTTAAGCGTTTGTGGATGCAGGCCATGGTTCAAGCACTGCGATGGATATGCTCCTCATGTATATGAGGCTGCGCCTAGCGGCGGAGCTTGCAGGAAGCCGGAGACAACGTGCTGATTATGGCCCGGGCGGCGTTATCGGCTATCAGCTGGTTGCCTTCGCGGGAACAGTGCCCGTACTCCCCGGCGAACATATCATTAAAATACCTGGCATAACCGTTGGCTTGCACCAGTTCGGCAAAATTGCCGTTGCTGATGAAGATTACCCCGCTGTTTTCGTCAAAAATGCCTTTTAGCGCTTCCATCTTCATCATCGGATACTGCATTGCGAGCAGTTGTATCCGATGCCGGTCCAGTATGCGTTTGATTTCGCGGTAATTTTCCGCCAGCATGACTGGAACGTCATGGCCAGCTCCCCCCAGCACAATTGAAGACGGTTTCATGTCGAGATATTCCTCGGCAAGCAAGAGCCCGCCGTGCGCGGCTTTGGATTCCGGATTGGCCGCCAGCGCGGCTCTATAGTGCCGGCGGGCCTTGTCGGCGTCATGGCGTATGTTAAGGTAAAAACTGCCCATGGCAAGGTTGACTTCCGGGTCTTCAGGCGCAAGATAGTGGGCCCTGTCCAGCAGTTTCTGCGCCATATCCGGCATATTAAGTTCTGAGGCAAACTGGGCATATAGCGAGTAGGCGGACGGCGGGGAAATGTTTTTAGCGAGCATTTCATGCGCTATGTCGGAAAAAATTTTCTCATTTTTCAACTGTATGGAATAAATTTCGCCCAGGGTGGCATATGCGTCGCCGAAATTCGGGTTCAGTTGTATTGCCCGTCGAAAAGAGGCTATTGCTTCGGTTGTCTCGCCGCTGTCGCGCTGCACATTTCCCAATTCCGTCCACAACTGGGGAGACGGGGCGAGTTTAACCGCGGATTTCAGATGTCCGGCCGCATCTGCGCTTTGGCCCATCCGCATAAACAGGCGCGCTCTCAGCAGATGCGCGGAGGCATCATCCGGGTTAAGGCGGGTGGCCCTATCCAGAAACGTCTGCGCTTTTTGCGGTTCAAGGGAATGCTCAATGTAAATATCCGCGATATGTCGCATTGCACGGTAATTGTTGCTGTCTAATTGCAGAGTTTTAAAGAATGCGGCCTGTGCCGCGGAGTAATTGCCGGCGGCTTTGTGAGATAAGCCCATGCGCACCCAGGCATCGGGGTTGTGCGCTTCGGCGGCTGTGATTTTTTCCGCCAAGGCCTGGGCGAGTTTATAATTCCCCTCGCGCATTGCCGAGTCAAAGTCAGCATGCGTGCTGTTGTCCTGTTCCGCAAAAGCCAGGTTTGGGATTATTATCGCCCGGGCCAGGAAGTGGGCCGGGGTTCGCGGCCAAGCCGCGCGCGCGCCGGAAACTGAATGCTTCAGGAGCAGTTCCTGAAGATAATGGATGAACCTGTAAGTGCGCGAGAGTTTAAGCAGCCTGCCCCACTTTGTGTCATAGTCCGGCGATTTCATTATGCGGGACGGGACGTCGTCGTTGCAGCCAAGCATTGCTATCACTATGTGCGGGGAATATGCGGCTATGTTTTTTTCAAGCGAAGCCAGTGTGGCTGATGAATTGTTGCCGACTATGGCGGCGTCTATCACCTCAAAATCCAAGCCCGGGCAATTTTGTTTGAGGGTTTGGCGCAGAAGCTCCGGGTATCCGTGATAGGTCATGGATTCGCCTATGCACATTACGCGCAAAGTGCCGCTTTGCCGCGCCGCCGCAAGGTTGCGGCGTAGCGTAAGCCGCGTCGCTGCAAAGCCGTAAAGCCTAAGCCCGCACTCAGCAAGCAGGAACAGCGCCAGCAGGCCGAGCGCGAACGCCAGCGTTTTTTGCGCGAATGGACGGGAAATAGGGTTTTGCATATCTATCAGGAGGCGCGAAACCGCACGGGGCCCCGGATTCTATTTAGAATTTTATCTCTTGCCTTCCGGCCGGTCAATGAAACGCGTTATGTGCCGCACGCCCCCATTGGCCCGACCGTTGAGTATATCGCAAAGTGCTAAACTATGCCTGGGGTCGCGGCATTTTCCATATTATGCGCAATAGAACTGGCCAGTTGTTAATATTCTCTGCATGGGCTGTGTCGTTGTCCGCGCTCTTATTAAGTTTAAGGTTTCCCACTGATCCAGATATAGCCGGAGCGCCAGGCGCCTGTCTGATAGCCGGGCTGCATGATTCTTCTGTTTCTTATTTTATGCCGCTTTACAGTTTAGCGGCCTATTTTTGGGGATGTCTTCCCGCCGGATTTTATTACCTCCCGTTTATTTTCTTTTACTTCGCGGCATCCGTTCTTCTGTATGGCGCTGGCGTAGCGCTGAAGTCCAGGCTCACGGGGCTGCTTGCGGCGTTTGTGCTGGCCGTCGTTTTATTGCAGTCAGGCCTGTCGATAATATGGGAGTCAAATTGCGCGGATGGCGTTCTTTATAGCCTCGTTTGCGCGCTTGTCGCATACGCCCTGATATTGCGGTCTGAATCTGAGCGACGCACCGCAATAATGGAACTGGTTGCCGCCTCGCTTATCGGCGTGAGTTTCATGTTCAAAAGCCCGCTGGCGCTGCTGCCGTTTGTTTTGGCCGCATATGACCTTTTGTCCGGAAAGCTCAAGCGGGGCGAAACGTCGTGGAAGCTTTTGCTGGCAATGCTGCTTGTCCCCTATGTTTTACTGCTGCCGTGGACGGCAATGAATGCGCATGTGTTCCACCAGTTTACGTTGTTTGAGGCAGACCGGGCTAACCAGAATATCATCACAGGGGCGCTTGGAATAACACACACCGTAGAGGGTGCTTATCCGCTGACAGGCCTTCCGCCCGGAGCTTCTGTAATGCTTTGGGCGGCGCAAATGGTGGTTGCCCATCCGTTGGTCTATGTCGCGGCTGTTCTGCGCAGGCTGTTTTTGATATTCACCTGGCATCCGTGGCTGTTCACCGCTTTTGGCATTGCTGTTTTGCGCAACCGCCGCAGCGAGAAATTTCGCATTCTGGGCTTGTTCGCGGCATATTTCGTTGTAATCCATGCGATGCTGTCAGTGGAGTACAGGTATATGTTTCCATTATGGCCGGCGCTTGCGCTTGGGGCGGCGGCATTGTTTGAGCGCGGCAAGGGCGCATGCGGCGCTCCTGGCGGTTATGGCGAGAAATGGGTGCTTTTCGCCTGCTTGTCCGCGCTTTTTTTCATTGCTTATGCGGCCTCTGTTCCAGTGCTAATCCGTTATGCGTGGCGTGGGTCTGACATTGCCCGGATACTCAAGAATCCGTCCGCTTTGGAACGCCTGCGCGGCAACCCGTGGGCGCTGGGCAAAGCGGCAAGGTACGCAATCGTCAGCGGCGATGTCGCGGCAGGCGAGCGGCTGGCCGGGGCCGGGATGCTTTCCCGTCCCTACGGCCCGGCGGTTTTTGCTTACGCCCAAAGCCGTGTGGCGCAAGGCAGAAGCATAGACTATATGTTCCGGCAGAAGGTGATGGATGACCCCTGGGTGGCCAATCAGGATGTTCTTATGCTGAAAAGCGCCTCTGCTTTTTCCCAAAAACGTTATTCCGAAGGGCGCGAGTATTTTTATCAAAGCGTGGCGCGGTGGCGCAGCGGTTCCATGATGTTCAAGGGCGAGATAGACACAGCTAATGAGGCTCAACTTTACTTAAGGCAACAGTCGATGGGCCTTGTGCTTGGGCTGGAAAGCCGCGTGAAGTATTTTCTTGATTTGTTTCCGTCGCAGCAAAGGGAGGCCTACCGGGCCGCATTGGCCATTCCGGCCACGCCCGCAGAGGTGGTTGAACTGTTGAAGGCCAGCCCCTCCGCCCGGGAGCTGTATGCCAGCGTCGACGCTTTGCCGGCGGCGGATGGCGTAGGTTCTGCGGATATATTGGTGGCACTGGCCCGTTTGCGCATGAACTCGCAGTTTGACTTGCTGCTTGAGTGCGGCCGGAAATATCTGTCCTTACATGAAGACGCGCAGGTGCGCCTGGTGCTTATCGGGGTGCTTGGTGAAATAGGTGATATGCCCGGAATGTACAGCCAGATGCGGGCGCTCAGGGCCTCTAGCGGAAAGCAGTACGACGGCGCCGTTGCGCAGACTGTCTATAAGCTGCTTGAAAAACCGGCATACAAGGCCCAGTTTAGCCAGATAGAGCAACTGCATCGGGCCGGCAAGCATGCAGCCCTAATAGCGCCGGCGCGGGAATATCTGGCTGTTTGTCCCGTGGACAAGGTTGCGGTACTGTACCTTGCCACTGCGCTGATAATTACCGGCAACTATATCGAGGCAGAGCTTCGCTTGAAGCAGGCGGAAAATTTGCCGCTGTCGCGGGATGAGGCGGCGTGGAAAGACACGCTTAGAAATAATCTGCGCCGGGAAATAAAACAACAGACACGGGCGCGTTTGGCGGCTTCGCCTGCGCCCGAAGGGGAGAGGAAATGAAAAAATTAGCGTTTGCGGGGTTGTTGTCTCTGGTGATGGCCGTTCCGGCCTTCTGCCACCCGCCCAAGGCCATAGACCTGAAGCTGGGCGACGCCGGAATGCTGACGGTTACTATCACCCATCAGGTGAAGGACCCCGCCAAGCATTACATCGACGATGTGAAGGTGGAGGTCAACGGCAAGAAAGCGGTGGTGCAGTTGTTCAGCGTGCAGACCGACAAGGACACGCAAACCGCCGTTTACCTTCTGCACGGGCTTGTGAAGGGCGACAAGATAAAGGTTTCTGCCGACTGCAACAAGGGCGGCGAACTCAGCAAGGAACTGCTGGTCCCATAAGCGTTGGCGCTTTAAATAAAAGCCGCCCGCGTATTGCGGGCGGCTTTGTTTTGCGCTGGTAGAGTCGGCTTTTCAGTCTTTCGTCAGGCCGTAGTTTTTGCCGTACTTGGCGGCCACGAAGTCTATGTCTTTGTCGCCGCGCCCCGAAAGGTTCACCAGAATGGTGCGGCCTTTGCCCTCGGTTTTTGCCAGTTTTAGCGCAAAAGCCACGGCGTGCGCGCTTTCCAGCGCTGGGATAATTCCCTCGCGGCGCGAAAGCGTGAAGAAGGCGTCTATGGCCTCGGTGTCGGTTATCACGTGGTACTGCACGCGCCCGGTGTCTTTATGGTGGGAATGTTCGGGTCCCACTCCGGGATAGTCCAGCCCGCTGGCTACGGAATACACTTCCTGCGGCTCGCCCTTTTCGTTTTGCAGAAGATAACACTTGAAGCCGTGTATGGTGCCGGGCTTGCCTTTTGTCAGGGTGGCGGCGTGTTCGCCGTCCTTGAAGCTTAGGCCGCCGGGTTCCACGCCGTGGATTTGCACCGCGCCGTCGCCCAGAAAGGCGCTGAACAGCCCCGCCGCGTTCGAGCCGCCGCCCACGCACGCCACCAGGTTGTCGGGCAGTTTGCCCGTCATTTCCTTAAACTGCTGGCGCGCCTCGCGGCCGACCACGCTTTGAAAGTCGCGCACCATCATGGGGAAGGGGTGCGGCCCCACCACCGAGCCTATGGCATAGAACTGGGTGACCGGGTCGCCCAGATAGGCTGTAAATGCGGCGTCAACGGCCTCTTTAAGGGTTTTGCGGCCCGCGTGCACCGGAATTACCTTGGCCCCCAGGATTTTCATGCGCAGTACGTTGGGGTGCTCTTTTTCAATATCGGTCTGGCCCATGTAGATGTCGCATTCAAGGCCCAGCAAGGCGGCGGCTGTGGCAAGGGCCACGCCGTGCTGGCCCGCGCCGGTTTCGGCAATCAGCTTTTTCTTGCCCATCTGGCGGGCAAGCAGGGCTTCGCCCAGGCAGTGGTTTATCTTGTGCGCGCCGGTGTGGTTAAGGTCCTCGCGCTTTAGGTAGATGTCGGCCCCGCCGCCAAGGTTGCGGGCGTGGAAAATGGGGCTTGGCCTGCCCACGTAGTGCTTGTACAGGCGGGCAAGCTCGGCCTGGAAGGCGGGGTCGCCGCGCAGTGACAGGTAGGCGGCTGTTATTTCATCTATTATTTTTTGCAGTTGCGGCGGGACGAAGCTTCCGCCGTAGTTTCCGAAAAAGCCTTTTGCGTCGGGCAGTGCTGCGGTGTTGGTTTGCATTTAAGTTCTCCTAGCGTCTGTTTTATGCGGGAATCCCGTTTTTTGAGGATTCGCGAGCCTCGCGTAATCTTGCAGAGGCTGATGCCAAGCCTTGCGGCGATTTGTCTTTGCGGAACGCCGCCGTCCAGCATCTTTAACAGGCGCCAGCGCAGGGCGAAATTCTCTATCTCGGCGGGAGTGAGAAGTTCGCCAAAGAACCTGTGCGCGGCCTCGTCCGTGCTGAAGCCGCGCAGTGCGGCCACTATTTCAGCCGTTTCGCGGGCGGCGGCGGAAGAGGCGATGTTTCTATGCATAGAAACAT
>JAAYTX010000185.1 GCA_012523635.1 Elusimicrobiota bacterium | reverse complement strand
CCTTTATAAGGCCCATTATTTTTGCCGACAGCTCCGCCGCCGACACAGGCTTGACCATGTAACCGTCGCAACCGGACTTGAACGACTCCACAACCGCGCTCTTGTGAGCCGTCAACACCATAACAGGCACCCCATGCCCGGTCTCCAGGCCTTCCTTGCGCTCCGCCTCCCTGATAAGACGCAACGCCTGCGGCCCGGAGACGCGCGGCATGCTTATGTCGAGGATTATTGCGGCGTAGGGAGTGCCGTTTTTCACTGAGAAATTATAGGCCTCAAGCGCCTCCTGCCCGTCGCTGGCGCCGTCGCATAAAAACTGGCCCTGCAGCATCTCCATCAGCAGCTTCCTGGTTACGAAATCATCTTCCACCACCAGAACGCGAAGTTCAGGCATCAGGCTTTCCTGCGTGAAGAAAACATACCGCCGAGAACGGCCAGCAGCACCGGCAGTTCCTTGGCAGCCGTCTTGCAGCGCAGCGCCGACTCCACTTCCCGCGCCGCATCGCTTATTTCCGGCAGGCGCAAATTCGCGAAACACCCTTTTATTGAATGGGCCACTGCCGCCGCGCAGGCGAGATCTTTTCCTGCGCACCTTTTTTGAATCTCCGCCACCTGGCGCCGCCCCTGCTCGAACGCCTCCACAACCAATTCGTCGTAAACCCTTTCGGGAATATCCCCCAACTCGGCCAATATCTGCTTTTTTTCCATACCTTCCCCCCACGGGACCACGGATTATTCCGTATAATTATATTCCATTATAACATATTAACCGGCGGTTGCCGTGGCCCACCGGCGTGCCACTGCGCAGCTGCGAAAATAATCAGGGCAATATAATGTATAATGGTAAGCGAGGATAAAAACATGTCGAAATTACACAACTATATGGAAGACATGGTGCAGGAGACCTACGAGGATCTCCTGTCTCAGGGACAGAAATTTTGCGGGTACGACAAATGCCGCCTGGATGTCCTGGCCATGGTGCTTAATCAACTCCCGGCGAAATATGTCGTAACCCAAAAGGGCACGGTCTACACGAAACTGCAAACCCTCAATCTGCAGTTCAAGACCGACGTTTTGAAAGAAATGGTCAAGGCCATGCGCACAGTTTCAAAAAAACCCAGGCACTGACAAGGATCGGAGGATACAACATGCCGCGCGTTCTTATCGTAGACGATGCACTCTTCATGCGGAAGGTGCTCAGCGACATTCTTAAAAGAGAGGGCATGGAAATAGTTGGCGAAGCCGAGAACGGACAGGCCGCAATAGACAAGTTCAAGGAACTCAAGCCCGACCTGGTGACGCTGGACGTGGTGATGCCCAAAGTCGGCGAGATAGACGGCGGAATCAGCGCGTTGAAGGAAATAATGAAAACCGACCCTAATGCCAAGGTGGTCATGGTGTCCGCCATGGGCCAGCACGCGCTCGTGGTCGAGGCCATACAGGCAGGCGCCAAGGATTTCATAGTGAAACCCTTTCAGCAGGCCCGCGTCTCGCAGGCCCTGAAAAAAGTCCTCTCCGGGGAAGCAGCCTAGCCCGAACTTATAATGGACGAGAAACACAACCCTCTGGATATTATCAGGGAAATCGGCACCATCGGGGCCGGACGCGCCGCCACAGCCCTGTCGGAGATGGTGTCCGCTCCGGTAGAGATAACCGTTCCTGAAGTCAAAATGATAGAAACGGCGAAGTTCGCCGAATCCGTCACCACCACCGGGCAGACCAACCTCGTGCTGGTCATCTGCATGGAAGGGCAGATAAACGGCAGAATGTTCTTCATACTTTCCCCGGACGACGCCAGGCTGCTGGGCTCGGTGCTGCTGGGCGTCGAAACCACCGCGGTGAATTTCGAGGATTCTCTCTTCCAGTCCTCGATCAAAGAAGCGCTGAACATCATTGTCGGCGCCTACATGATGGCTCTCAGCGAAATGACAGGCTTTGAAATCATGTTCGGCATACCGTTCCTGGCGCTTGACGTGCTTACTGCAATCTTCATAGCCGAACAGATGCCGATGAGCTCCCATGAAATCATTTACATCAAGACGAATATGCAGATTAAAAACCGTAATTTCGACGGCGTCTTCATATTCTTCCCCGACATGCCGTCCATAAACAAAATATTTTCCGCGCTCGGCGTGGAACATCACCAGTCATGAACCTGTCCGCCATGAAAGACAAATACTCATTCATCAAAATGGACCTGCTGAAAGAACTGGGCACCATCGGCGCGGGCCGTGCCGCCACGTCACTGTCCGAGCTTATCGGCAGCAACGTCCACATCACCGTTCCTGACACGCGCATCTACCCTTTCCAGCAGTTGAACGACACCCTGCGCATGTCGGCCAAAAAATATTATGCGTTTTCCACCGAAGTCCACGGCGATCTTAACGGCAGGAACCTCCTGCTCCTGACCGAACCGGACACAAAGATTATCTCCGGCATGCTGCTGGGACAGGACCCGCAGAACATAGACATAGAGGACCAGATGGTGCTTTCTTCCCTGAAGGAAGTGGCCAACATACTGCTTAGCTCATACATGAACGCCCTCAGCGAACTCACCGATTTCAAGATTCTGGTCGGCGTCCCGGAATTCTCATCGGCCATGACTTCCGAGGAAGTGCTGGCCAAGGAAGCGGCAGGAGCCGATGAAGTTCTTTATGTGCGATCGCAGCTTGAAGCCAGGCACACCAACTTCAACGGCCTCACCATCTTTGTGCCAGACAATGCCTCGCTGGACAAGATATTCGCTAAATTAAGCAGCTGACCCGGCTTCGGCGCAATAAAAAACCGCCTGTAAAGGCGGTTTTTTTATTGCGCCAAACCTTGTATTATTCCTCGCCCGTGGAGACGGTCACCACTTCCTCCAGGCTGGTATGGCCCTGGCGGGCCTTTTCCAGACCGGATTCAAACAACAGTTTCGCCCCTTCCTTGCGGGCCTGGCTTTGCAGCGCAGGCAAAGGCTCGCGGCGTTGAATCATGTCGGCCAGCGTCGGGCTGATGAAAACAACCTCGTAAATACCCACGCGGCCCTTATAACCGAGACCGTTGCAGGCCTCGCATCCCACATGCGTATACAGGATATCGCTTTCCTTGAAACCGTACTTCTGTATCATTTCCGGAGTAGGCGCATACTGCTGCTTGCAATTGGGACACAGGCGGCGCACAAGGCGCTGCGCCTCCACCACGCGCAAGCTGGAGGAAAGAAGGAAAGGCTCTATGCCCATGTCTTCCAGACGTGTGATGGCGGACAGCGCGTCATTGGTATGCAGAGTGGAAAGCACCAAGTGGCCTGTGAGCGCGGCGCGCAGACAGATTTCCGCCGTTTCCGCGTCGCGGGTTTCACCAAGCATGATGATATCGGGGTCCTGCCGCAGGAAGGAGCGCAGGGCTGCCGCAAATGTGAGGCCCACCTTGGGTTTGACGTGGACCTGGTTGATGCCGTGGAACTTGTACTCCACGGGGTCCTCGACGGTCATTATGTTCTTTTCGGGCGAGTTCAACATCTGCAGCGCGGTATAAAGCGTGGTGGATTTGCCGGAACCCGTGGGACCCGTGACATAGATAAGGCCATTGGGGCAGTTGATGCCCTTGATGAAAGCTTCCAACTGCTGCTTTTCAAAACCGAGTTTTTCAAAGTCCAGGGGCAGTTTGGCCTTGTTCAGGATACGCATAACCATCTTCTCGCCGTACACCGTGGGGCAGGTGGAAACGCGCACGTCGATTTTATTGTTCTCGTACTTCATGGTGAAGGCGCCGTCCTGCGGGACTCTCTTCTCGGCGATGTCCAGCTTGCTGAGAATCTTGAGGCGTGAAATCAGCGGTACGTACATGTTGCGCGGAGGCGGCGGGACTTCGTTCAGAATGCCGTCCACGCGGAAGCGTATGCGCAGTTCTTCCGCATAGGGCTCTATGTGAATATCGCTGGCCCTCTGCTGCAGAGAGGTTTCCAACATCTTGTTGACAAACAGCACCACCTGAGTTTCTCTGGTGGCGGGAATAGCCTCGCTGAGGTCCAGCACGTCTTCTTCGGTATCGAAACTGGACTGCTCGCCGGCGCTGCCAAGGCGCGAGGCCAATTCCTTAACTTCGTCGCGTTCGCCGTAAAGGTTGCCCAGCGCGGCCTGTATTGCGGAAATGACGCTGACTTGAACCGACACCTTCAGGCCGGTATACAGGTATATCTCCTGAATGACGAAAATCTCTCCGGGGTTTACCAGCACCACCTGCAAAGTTTCCCCGTCTTTTTTTATGGGCACTACTTTATTGGCGCGGCTAAAACGTTCCGGAAGCAGCTTGGCAAGGTCGTAGGCGCTGCCAACCAGCTTGGCCAGCTCCTCGCCCGGCATGAGCGGAACCTGGAAATACTCGGCGTAGGCCTTGGCGATATCGTCCTCTGTGGAAATATTGGACGAAATAAGGGCTTCTTCTATGGTGAGATTGTTCTTGGTCTGGTGCACCAACAGCTTGGGCACTTCCTTTTCGGGAAGGGTCTTCCTGTCCACCAGTATATCGACTATAAGCGGGCGGCCGGTCATTAAGACATTATAACAAAGCGGGAAGCCCTTCTACGCCTTTTTGGAGACAAGCGGGAGAATAACGCTTACGACGGTGCCTGCGCCTTCGGTGCTGGCCACCTTGATTTCGCCCTTGTGGTTGTTCACTATCGCCTTCGAGACTGAAAGGCCCAGGCCGGTTCCCTGCACCGCCTCCGGACGCTGCCCCAGCAGCAGGCCTACGTTTTCCTTTCCCCCTGCGGTTTTGTCATATACCTTGGTGGTGAAGAAAGGCTCGAAAAGGCGCGCCATGTCCTCTTTTTTTATGCCGCAGCCGTTGTCATGTATGTCTATGCGGCACTGCTGCTCGAAACCGCTGTCCCCCTTATCCCTGCGGGTGGTGACGCGAAGCCGGCCTTCCATCTTAGCCGGGATGGACTGAAGCGCATTCACCAGCAAGTTGATGAAAACCTGAATCAACTGGTTCCTGTCCACTTCCACCAGCAGGCCGGACTCATAGGCGGTCTCGATGCGGACGCGGGATTTCTCTTTATCTGGGATATTGGAGAGGGCGGCCTCCAGCATATCCTCGGGAGGCAGCACTTCCCGCTTCATTTCGGACGGGCGTGAAAACTTCAGCAGATTTTTCACTATCACGTCTGCCCGCAAAACGGCCTCTTTTATTTTCAGCAGAGACTCGTAAATTTCAGCCCCTGGGCTGCGTGGGCACAAATCCGGGTACACCCCTTCCAGACAGAGCCGGTTTAGAAACTCAATAGCGCAGGCCTCGTGCGGCAGGAGCTCGGAGCGCGGCACCCGCCGCAGTTGTACGCTGGCCGCGGCCAAGCGTGTTATATCGCGCCGCTGGACTAGCGCAGGATGCGCCTGAAAATACCGTTCGTAAAGCCCGCTGTCCTCCAGCAGGAGGTTCAAAGCCTCTAATGCGTCAGGCACAGCCGTGGAAGCGATGCCGTCCCGTTCAAGCGCGGCCAGGAATATTCTGCGGGATTCCTCGTCCTGTTCCTGCACGGTAAACTGGGCGCGCACGACGCCTTTCATAAGCAGATACTCGGTGCCGCTGAGTATGATGCCGAGCGGATTCTTTATCTCGTGCGCTATGCCGGCGGAAAAACGGCCCAGCGCGGCCATTTTCTCCATCTGTATCAACACCTGGTGAGCCTCTTTTATCTTCGCATAGGCGGCCACCAGCTCGCGGGTACGCTCTTCTACGCGCTGCTCCAGCCTTTCGTTTGCCTGCGCCAGCTCGCGCTGCACGTTTTTAAGCGGGGTCACGTCGGTACCCACGCACAATATTTCGGTGCGCCCCTCTTTGTTGAGCACTGATTTATAAGTCCAGGAAATCCAGACATCGGCACCTTTCTGCCCGGCATGCTCGAGTTCGCGGGAATAAGGCTTTTCGGAAAGGGCTTTTATCTCGTTCCAGAACAGCGGCATCGCATCAGGAAGCCTGGCATTAAGGGCCTTGTCGAAATAGCGTCCCAGAATCTGCTGCTCGGAGCAAGAGAAGAAGCGCTGCCCGAACTCGTTGAAGAATATGATTTTGCCGCTGATATCCGTGCGCAGTATTATGCTGCCGGCATTCTCCACCAGGGTGCGGTACTGCTCCTCGCTGCGCTCAAGCTCCAGCTTGGCCTTTTTCTGCACCGTCACGTCCCACAACGAAAGCACCGCCCCGCACACCGCGCCGCCGGGGCCGAACACCGGGGCGGCCTTGCAGCCGACAGGCACTTTCTTCCGCCCCGCCACCAGAAAAATATCCAGCGGCGCACGCAAAGTTTTCCCCGAAGACATGGCTTCGTGAACCGGGTTATCCAGCCGCTTGCCCCCATGCTCGAAAACCAGCCTGAACAGGCCGTCCAGCTTCCTGCCGATGCAGCGTTTGGCGGAAAGGCCGGAAATCTTCTCGGCCGCCGCGTTCATAAAGTTAACCGCGCCGGACTTATCCACAGAAATCAAGCCATCGCTTACGCCCATAAGCAAAGGCTCCAGCCAGTCTTTGCCGGCGGCAGGCTTAGCCGTGCGGCGGCGCAGGGCCGAGAGCAGGCCCAGTTCACGCTTCAGATTCGGGAAATTCAGCGCCGCGCCCGGTTCCGAAGCCAGCACTGGAAGGCCAAGTCCGGCGGCCTTGGCTGAAAAGTTCTTCAAGGCAACGGAAGAACGGCCGAAACCTCGGTCAAGCAAAACGGCGCAGGGACATTTATGCAGGGCGACAGCAGCTTCGTCATATGACTGGGCCGGAATGGCCGCAAAACCCAGCCTTGACAAACGTCCGGAGAGCCTGGACACGGCGCGCATGTCCCGGCTTAGTATGATGATTTCAGGTCTAGACATAAATCTCCCGAACGCCCTTAAACTGGGTCGGCTCCACGGCTTGCAAGGTTGCCGGGAACAAGCCTTTAAAAACTCCGATCAATGCTGTACGGCTTTACAGAAGTTTTCAGAAAATAGTGT
>JAAYTX010000184.1 GCA_012523635.1 Elusimicrobiota bacterium | reverse complement strand
TTTTATCAGGATTTTGCGGTACGCTTCCAGGAAACGCCCTGGAAAAGGCTTGTTTGTGCGAATGCCCAGACGTCCCAAGAACGGGAAAAAATCGCAGTGATATTCTGTTTCTCCAAGAGGCAAATCTTCAGGCAAAATGCTTGGTTTATTAAACCAATGTATTTCGACACTCCCCACAAGTTCTGGATCTACCCGCCGAACATAAACCGAATAAAAACGAAATAATTTTGAATAAAGCCTGTTTGGTTCGTGGTCCACAAGAATAATCCCGCCCTTAACAACCACAGAATATGCTTTCTCCAACGCGGCATGCCAATCAGGGAAATGATGCAGGCTTGAGATAAAAGTAGCTATTTCGTACTCCCCTTGATGAGACAGCCAATCATCGCAATTAAACGAACTCCCCGGGTAACGCCTGCGGCACTCGGTGACATGCTTCGAACTGGAATCGATTCCTGTATAAGCATATCCCAAGTAACTTGCGGCCTCGGAGGCCGCACCAAGTCCACATCCTACATCCACCCAGCGGATTTTGCGTCCAGGCTCAAAATATCTCCTCCCTATTTCCCCGACCTTATCACGCAACACTCGCACGGCATGGGCAGAGGAAACTATATCCCTCCATTGCGAAGATTCACTGAGAGTATGCTTGTCGTAATAATTGCTCATATAACCCATTCCATCACCGCTTTACCGCAATGCAGGAGAACAGCGGGGCGAAGCCGCGCGGATAGGCCCGCGTGCCGAACAGCCTGTCGGTGAGCGGCGAAAGGCCGTACCAGTGATAAAGCGGCTCGGGAACCAGGCCGTTTCTTTTCATAAGCGAAAGCAGGGCCTGCGAATCCAGCCCAGCCGCGTGGACTTCGGCGCTTTCATACAGTTTTTTATCTATGCCCAGGCGTTCATAGCCGTGTTCCGCGCCGCGCAACTTTCTGTACAAGGCCAGCGGCAGCGAAAAGCGCGAGGCGAAGGCGGAGTCCATGTCGTGGTCGCAGTAAAACGCGCCGCCGGGCTTCAACACGCGCGACACCTCGCTGAACAGCTTCTCATGGGAATGGAAATGGTGCAGAACGGCGAAACAGCAGACAGCGTCGAAACTAGCGTCTCGGAAAGGCAGGCTGTCGCAGTCGGCGGCGACGAAGAACGCCCCGTCCGATGCGAATTCCGGCAACACGCGGGGCGAAATATCCACCCCGACGCGCGGGCCGAAACTGCCTTCCGCGCACCGCACCAGAAAGCCAGACCCGGTGCCGACATCCAGCAAAGCCCCTCCCGGAACCCGCGCGCGAAGCGCGGACAGCCTGCCGGAAAGCCAGGCCCTCAATGCCGGGCCGCGCCGCCCGTCCGTGGCCTCGTATTCCGCGCCAAGGGCGTCGTAGAGCTTCCTGTTGGCGGCTTTTGCCTCCTCGTGGTTCACAAAAGCCCCTCGCGGCGGTAAAATTCAAGCGCGCGCCGAAGAGTGTCTTCAAACGGACGGCGGGGCGGCAAATCAAGCTCGGCGTCGGCGAGTGCGGTTGAGTAATACTTGTACTTGAACAAATCGTTCACTATCTGCGAGGTTATGAAGCGCCCGCCAAGACCGGTCTTTTCCGCAAAGCCCGCCGCCAATGCGGCCGGAAGGCGCAGGAAACGCGGCAATGGAACCACTATCGTCCGCGCCCCGGCGGCGGCTGTCACTTTGCGGTAAAGCTCCGTGAAAATCATGTTATAGCCGCCTAATATATAGCGGCTTCCGGCACGGCCTTTTTCATATGCCGCCGCAATGCCGCAGACTACGTCCTCCACATCCGCCACGTTGCATCCCCCGGATCCGGCGGGAACAACAGGGGCTTTCAAAATGGTTTTTATCAGCGAGCCGGAATTGAGAGTGTAATCGCCGGGGCCGTAAACCGTGGTCGGGTTTACAATAAGCGCGTCGGTTCCCCTCGCCGCGGCGGCCAGCGCCGCCTGTTCCGCCAGCAATTTGCTTTGCATATACGGGTTGCAGTCAGCGCCGTCGGGGGCGGATTTTTCGTTGCGCATAACCAGCGGGCTATCGGAAATGCCGCAGGTGATGGCGCTGGACACTAGCACGAATCGCGGCTTTCCCCATCGCGGCAGGGCGGCAAGAACGTTTTCGGTGCCGCCGGCATTCACGCGCATGAGGTCCGGCAGGCGCGCCCTGTCGAAGGTTATCAGCCCGGCGAGATGGAACACTGCGTCGTATGGGCCTGTTGCAGAAGCCAGGGAGGAGGGTTCAGCCACGTCGCCGGACGTAAAAACCGCGCCTGTGGGCAGGCGTTCCGGTTTTCTGGCAAGGCAGTCCACGGTCCAGCCGCGCCTGAGCAGTTCGGCGCAGAGGGCGCGTCCTATGAAGCCGGTGCCGCCGGTAACCAGCGCTTTCATTTAAAAACCTGTTTCCAGTCCAGCGGTAGTTTGGCGGCTTTCCAGGTGAGTGAAAGGCGATCGCGCATGAAATCGGGGTCGGTGGAGGCAAGACAGCGCTGGTGATAATGCGCCAGACAGGGCACGGAAAGGGCGCGCTTCCTTATCACGGACAGTTCATCCTCGAAAATATTGCCGAAAGAGATATGCACAAAAGGGCACACCAGCACGTCGCCATAGGGAGTAAGATATAGGATTTCCTTTCCGGCCCCGCAGCCTCGCCCGTAAAGGTTGGCCTGAAAATCGGTGCGGATGTACGGCGAGGAAGCCACCAGCCCTCGCACATATTCAAGGTCGGAGTCGTCCAGCAGCATGGAGGTGTCGCCCTGCCACTTGCCTGCCGGGACAGGGAAAATAAGATAAAGCAGCACGCGCATTTCAGCCGCCATGGCGGCAAGCCGGCGGATGCCTTCGCCGCACACCGTCTTGTGCGTTATCACCGTGCCCAACGTTACGCGCAGTCCTGCCGCCAAAGCCTGTTCTATGCCGCCCGTTATGCGGTCAAACGAGCCTGGAAGCCCGCGGAAGGCGTCGTGCTCCTGCGGGATGCCGCTATCGAGGCTGACAGTGAGTATGTTCACGCCCGCCTTCCTGAGGCGCGAGATGTTTAAGCCGTCCAGCAACGAACCGTTTGTGGTGACGGAAATCACGTTCTTCCGGGGCGAGCAGGCCGCCAGCACGCCCTCCAGCCTGTCAAGAAAAACAAGCGGCTCGCCGCCCTGAAAGGAAAAATTAACGGCGCCCAGCGCCATGGCCTGCCGGGCTACGCGGGCATAGTCCGCCGCTTCCATGCGGCGGCGGGAGTCGTCGCGCAAGGAGGCGGCGAAACAGTGCTCGCAGCGCATGTTGCAGGCGAAATCGACGGCGAAATCCACATACCGCAGTCGCGGCGCAAACCCTAATTTAGAGCGCAGCACCGCCCCGGCAAGGCGCGCAGTCAGCGCTGGCTTGCGCGGGTCGAAGGCGTATTTGAAATTGAGCAGGAATTCCGACGGGGTCATTTGCGCGGCGGCTCCCCCTGTCCGGGAAGCCTTGAATAGCAGCTTGTCTGCCTGTAGAAAGGATAGCTGAGGCCCACCAGCACCAGTATCAGGTTATTGACGAGAAAAAAGGCCACCGTTGAGCGTTTGGAGGATTTTGCGCCCATGTGCGAGGCGCGGAAGCTTTTGAGCATGAAATGGGTGGTAAGAAGCGATACGAAAAGAAAACCCAGGGCAAACAGCGCCACTTTGGAAAAACCCGGCCCGCTGAGGAAAAGGGAAATGGTGGACAACACAAAATACGGCAGCAGCCACGGTATGACCGCCACCTGCAGGAACTTGGTTATATAAATGGTCTTCCACCACCCGGCCATGCGCGGCAGCTGGTAAAGCGAACGCAGGAGCTCTGCCAGATATGCGTTCCCCTTGCGGAACTTGTGGCTGAAATACTGGGAGAAGGTGGCTGGGGAACGCGTCTCCTCGCCGCGCGCGGACTGAACATAGCGGGAGAACCAGCCCTCGGTGTTGGCCTTGAAAGCTATATAGATGTCGTCGGCCACGCAGTCTTCAGGAAAAGACGAAAAGAATGAAGAGCGGAACGAGAAACACGGCGCGACCACTATGGAAGACGTGTAAATGCCGCTTTCCAGAAGGCGCACGACATTCTGGTCCAGCCAGAAAGCCTTTTCGATATTGAGCGTGTCCTGAGCCGGGGAGATATTGGCCCCGGCCACGCCCACCCTCGGGTCAGCCACGAATTCCGCCGCAAGCCGCGACAGGACTTCCGGTTCCAGTATGGTGTCGGCATCCGAAACAGTAACCAGTTCGAAACGTCCGTTGAGATGTTCCAGGCCGTAATTCACCTGCGGCACCTTGCCGGAACATCCGGTTTCAACCAGATGCCAGCCAGCCCTGCCTTCGCAATAATTGCCTATGATTTCGGAAGTGTTGTCTGTGGACAGGCCGTTCAGGAAAAATACTTCAAGCTTCCCGGCGGGATAGGCCAGCGCGGCGGTGTTGCGTATCTTGCGCTCTATGGACGCACCCTCGTTATAGCAGGGGATAAGCAGGGCCATCGACGGTAATTTTCCGCTTTCCGGCAGAGGGGTTTCCTTCCGCCCGGAAACCGCGTTGGCAAGCGTAAGCAGTATCAGGAAGCCGCAATAGCCCCAGAATATCACGAACATGAGGAAGATGTAGGTGGAAACGCTTATAAACATAAATCTAGGCCGACGACGGCGGCTCAGGATATTCTACGATTTAGCCGCTTGGCGGCAAAGGGCTAAAAAGGCCTTGGCGACCTGCTTGGCTTTAGCTTGACTATGCAGTAGCCGCCGGAACATACGCCTTTGCAGCAGCGCTCCTGCCCGGAGCATTTTGCCCCGACCGGGCGGCAGTTGCCGGAGCCGCGGACCGCGGCCTGCGACGCAGCGCTGCCGGCAGAGTAATATGGCTGAAACGCGTGTCCCTGAGGCGCGATGCCGCTTTGCGCACCGGTAATAGATTGCATAACCGTCGCTGCGGCGGCATTCAGGGTATCGTCCTCCCCAGGCGCAGGAGCTGGAATAGTAGGCACCAGCAGTCGTCCCGACAAATCCTCTTTGGACGGCAAACGTTTGGAAACAGCCTCCGGCAACAGGTCCGCCGGGG
>JAAYTX010000183.1 GCA_012523635.1 Elusimicrobiota bacterium | reverse complement strand
TCCTACGGCACGCTGGGAATCCTGCGCGGCTTTGTCCCCAACCAGGGCGACGCCTGGGCCATGATGACAGACGAGGTGTCCAAGTTCTACGATTCCGCGCTGGCCGCGCCGGAAGCGCCGGACCAGGCCGCGCCGCCCTGCGAACTGCGCGCCATGGACCTCAAGTCCGTACCGCAACAGGTGGTGAACCTCACCGGGGCCGTGGCGCTTGAAATGGCCGTCACACTGGGACGCCGCACAGCCGAGATGCACCGGGCGCTGGCCGCGCCGCACCCTGCCGTCCCGGCCTTCTCCACCGAGCCTTTTTCAAAACTGCACCAGCGCTCGCTGTACCAGTCGATGTCCGGCCATGCGCGGAAAACACTGCTGCGTTTCTCGAAAAAACTGCGCGAACTGCCGCAGGACGCGCGCGAAAACACGCTTTTCCTGCTGGAGAACCAGCAAAAAATCTTCCGCCTGATGCAGAAACTGACCGAGAAGAAATTCTCCGGCCGGAAAATGCGCATACACGGCAATTACATACTGGAACAGGCGCTGTTCACGGGCAAGGAGTTCGCCATAAAGGATTTCGACGGCGACCTAAACAAGCCGCCGGAGGAGCGCCGCATCAAGCGTTCCCCGTTGCGCGATGTCGCCGAAATGCTGCTTTCTATTTACTACTCGGCCTATGCCCCGTTCCTGTTTACGGGGCGCAGGCCGCGCAAAGAGCTGGAAACCTTCTCCCGCTGGACAGACCTGTGGTACGTGCACGTGTCAGGCGCTTTCCTCAAAGGCTACCTGGACCTTATGCGCGACACACAGCTCATCCCCCAGCCCGACGAGGATTTCTACCAGCTCCTGCGCATCTATCTGGCCGACGGCGCGCTGTCCAAGCTGGAAAGCGAAGCCCTGCTGCGCCCCGACTGGACGGTGGTGCCGGCCAGCTTCCTGCGAAGGCTTATGGAGAGTTCGCGCGAGTGCAAAATGCCGGAGAGCAGGCCTTGAACCACTCATGCCCGCACAGGCAGGGGGCCTTCCCATCGGCGGATGGAACCCTGTTCCGCGTCTGGGCCCCTTACGCTAAAAAGCTGGACCTGCTGCTGTCAGGGAAGCGGAAAACCCTTCCAATGCACGCGGAAGGCGGCGGCTTCCACGACATTTTCGTGCCCGGGCTGAAAGCCGGGGCCCTGTACAAATACTCGATAAACGGCGGACAGCCGCGCCCGGACCCCGCCTCCAATTCCCAGCCGCAAGGCGTGCACGGCCCGTCACAAACCGTGGACCACGCCGCCTTCCGCTGGCGCGATTGCGGCTGGAAGGGAATAACGCCGGACAAACTGCTCCTCTACGAACTGCATACCGGGACCTTTTCCCCGCGCGGCGATTTCGCCGGGATAGAAAGCAAAATACCGCACCTGAAAAAGCTGGGAATTAATGCCGTCGAGCTTATGCCGGTGGCCCAGTTCCCCGGCGGGCGCAACTGGGGCTACGACGGAGCGTTCCCGTACGCCCCGCAAAACACCTACGGCGGGCCGCATGCCCTCAAGCGCCTTGTGGACGCCTGTCACCGCGCCGGGCTTGCCGTCATTCTGGACGTCGTGTACAACCATCTTGGCCCGGAAGGCAACTACTTCGGCTGTTACGGCCCCTATTTCACCGGCAAATACCGCACGCCGTGGGGCCGGGCCGTAAACTTCGACGGGAGCGACAGCGTCCCGGTGCGCGATTTTTTCATACAGAACGCCCTGCACTGGCTGAGGGATTATCATATTGACGGCCTGCGCCTTGACGCCATACACGGTATTTTCGACCAAAGCGCCTGCCATTTCCTGAGCCAGCTGCGCCGCGAAACCGACGCGCTTTCCGCCGCCGAAGGCCGCCCGCTGTTCCTTATCGCCGAAAGCGACCTTAACGACACCAGAATCCTGCGCGGCGAAAGCGCCGGAGGCTACGGCCTGGCCGCACAGTGGTCGGATGATTTCCACCATTCGCTTCATGCGCTGCTCACCGGCGAGAACACCGGCTATTATGAGGATTTCGGCTCCTTCTCCCATCTGGCGAAGGCGTTTTCGTCCGGCTTCGTTTACGACGGCGGCTATTCCATGCACCGCCGCAGGGCGCACGGCTCGCCTTCCGGCGGGCTGCACCCGCGCATGTTCGTGGTCTGCTCGCAGAACCACGACCAGGTGGGCAACAGGCTGGCGGCCGAACGCCTTTCAGCCATTGCCGGAGTGCGCAAAGCAAGGCTTGCCGCCGGGGCAGTGCTGCTTTCTCCCTATGTGCCGCTGATATTCATGGGCGAGGAATACGCCGAAACCGCCCCCTTCAACTATTTCGTCAGCCATGGCGACAAAAAACTGATAGCCGCCGTGCGGCGCGGGCGCAGGCGCGAATTCGCGGCCTTCAACTGGCCGGCCCCGCCGCCCGACCCGCAGGACAGAAAAGTCTTCGACGCCAGCAAGCTGGACTGGCGCAAGCCAGCGCGCGCACCGCACTCGGCCATGCTGAAACTTTACCGCAGCCTGCTGGCAGTGCGCCGCGCACACCCTTCCCTTGGCTGTCTGCCGCGCAAAAACACCGTCATCACCGACGACGAACAAAACAAAATCCTTACGCTGCGCCGCAAAGCGGGAACAGACGAAACCTTCACAGTTTTCAATTTCGGCGGCTCAAGCGCCCAAGCCGCGTTGCCTCAGGGCCGGTGGAGACTGCTTTTAAGTTCCGAACCCGGCGACAATGGCAAGGCGGACGGCGCACGCCGCCTTATACCCGCTGAAAGTTTCGCTATTTTTTCCAGATAATCGCTTAAAACAGGTGCGGGCGGGCCGGCATTGCACCGGTTGACCGCCCGCTTTCGCATCCGTTGCTTCCCTGGGGGGGTAATGGACGGATGCGAAGAGTGAAGCGCCGCACACGGCGGCGCGATATACCCGCGTTCTGATTATTAGACGGCCAGCGGACTGATAAGTGTCGCGCCGCAGGGACCAGGCGCAAAAAAAGCCCGGCCCCGCATCCGGGACCGGGCCTTTGTATTGGCAAAAGCCTACTGGTTCTTGAACTTGAAGCCTTTCTTTTCGCCCTGCTTGTGAATGGTGTCCAGCATGGCCTGCTCAAGGGTTTTGGGAGCGTTTTTGCTGGCCTGCTTCTGCTGTTCGGACAGATATTTCTGCCGCTCCATGTTAAGGGTTGTTATCTTCTCCTGAAGCTCTTTGCGTTGTTTGGCCATGGCTTCCAGCTTCTCCACGCGTTCTTCTTCCGGCAGATTGCGAAGTTCTTCAGGCAAGTCGGGCGCGCTTAGCTCATATGCCTTCTTTTTGCCGGTGGCTATGGCGGCCACGGCGTCCCATTCGGCATCAGTTTTGGCGCTTTGGGCGCTGGCGTTGTAGATGCCGGACTCCAATGCCGCGCTTGGCGAAGCGCTGGCAGACCGGCTGTACCCCCGGATCTTTCCCATCTGGCGGTTGGAGCCGCTCACGCCCATTGGCACCTGTGTCCTGTTAAGCTGCGCCGAAAGCGCCGATATTTCCGCGTCCTGGGGCGCGGCCACATACTGCGCCTGCGCCTCCTGGCTTATGCTGGCGTAATCCCCGCCGGCAACGTCTGCGGCGGTCTTCCACTGTTCGGCTATGCCCCTCTGCATGGAACCGCAATAAATGGTGTTCACAAAAATGCCCCGCGCCGCGGCCAGCCGCAGGCTTTCCTGAAAGTCCACCGGGCCTTGCGTAAACGGCTCGTTCCCGGCGATGAAAATGGCCTTGTACGCGTCGGCGTAAGGCGACCAGTCAAGCTGCTGCACCGCGTCTTTAAGCACCCAGCCGCAGTATTCGTCGCCGCCGTCGGTTTTAAGCGAGAACAGCATCTCCGACACCGTGTCCAGGTTGGCGGTGAACGGTGTAAGCTGGCGTATATAGCCCTTGTCGGGGGACAGCTCGCTGTTGCCGTATTCGTAAAGCGCAACCTGTATGTCGGGGCTCTTTCCCTTGCTCTCCGAGGAAACGAACTCGTTCACTATGCGCCAAATCTGCGTCCGGGCCTGGTTTATCAGGCCGTCCATGCTGCTTGAAGTGTCCAGCAGTATGGCCACCTGCACCAGCGGCTTGCCTGAAAACTGCCCGTTAGGCCCGGCAGGCTGTTTCACCGGCGCAGTTCCGGCCTGCCCGCGCTTTACGGGGGAATCAGTCCATGTGCGCTCTATTTCGGCCTGCGCGGCGGCCAGTATCTTGCCGCTTTCGGTGTCCACGGCGCGGGCGTTCACCTCGGTCTTTTTATCGGCCAGGTCGTTAAGCGTGCCGGTTATCACCACAGGCACGCCCAGTATCTTGCCCAGTTCCTTGGTGGTCTTGGGGTCTATCGCGCCGGTCATTTCCAGCTTCTGTTCCTCAAGCAGTTTCTTAATCAGGTTGCGCTCTATCACTTCCACTTTCCCGCCGGAAGCCAGATAGGTGGTAAGCCTCTCCTGCACTATCGAGGAGCCGCTGCTTGTGGCCCCGTCGTGATACTGAAAGTCCAGCACCGCAACTTTGGCGATTTTCCCGTCTTTCAGCTTGCCGCCCAGTTTTTTGGCTATTTTTTCCAGCGGTTCCGCCGAGACAGTCGCGGCCGACAGCGCCACCGCCGCGAATAAACATGCAGAAAACAGTTTTTTCATAATTTTTCCCCTCCAAGGGACCTGCTTTGATTGTAAATTAAATCAGCAGGGCGGGCAACCGGCGCGGCGCGGCATTTGCCTGCGGGCGCGGTTTGGGCTATTATTTAGGAAGGGAAGACACACAGGGGGATGCGATGGACGCGGACAATTTTACAGTGCGGCGCATGAAACGCGCCGAAATGGACCTTGCGGTGGACTGGGCCGCCGCCGAAGGCTGGAACCCCGGCCTGCACGACGCGAAAATCTTTTATTCCTGGGACGGAAAGGGCTTTTTCACCGCCGCAAGCGGCGGAGAGCCGCTGGGCTTTATTTCCGCGGTGGCCTATGGCGAAAATTACGGCTTTGTGGGCTTTTTCGTGGTGAAGCCCGAACTGCGCGGCCACCGCATAGGCGTGGAGCTTGGCAGGGCGGCGCTGGCCCGGCTTGAAGGCAGGAACATAGGCATAGACGGCGTGCTCAACAAGGTGAAGAACTATCAGGCCTTCGGCTTCAAGATGGCGCACAAAAACAGCCGCTATATGGGCGTAAACCGCAGGCCGCAGGCCCCCACCGGGGTGGCCGACATTAAACAGGCCCCGTTGCCCGCCGTGCTGGAATACGACGCCGAGTGCTTCGGCCAGCCACGCGTGAAATTTGTGAAAAACTGGATAGCCCAGCCTGACAGCTTGGGCGCGGCAGTGCTTGCGGGCGGCGGCAAGCTGGGCGGCTACGCCATGGCCCGCAAATGCCGCGACGGATACAAAATAGGCCCCTTGTTTGCCGACGACGAAACCCTTGCCGCCCGCCTGCTGGACGCACTGCTGGCCCGCCTGCCCGAAGGGGAAAAATATTTTCTGGATGTGCCCGAAACCAACGCCGCCGCAGTGGCGCTGGCGCAGAAGAGGGGGCTTGCGCAGGTGTTTTCAACGGCGCGGATGTACAACCGCTACCCGCCGGACCTTCCCGCCTCCAAAATTTTCGGTATTACAAGCTTTGAACTGGGATAGTGTTGACAAGAGGATGATATAAATCAAAACATTAATATTTATAAATAGGGATTAACTATGAAATTAACTCGAGTTATAATAAAAAATTTCCGCTCCATAGAAACTGCCGAAATATCATTTGAGCCAGCATGCCGAATTCTAGTTGGCATTAACGAAAGCGGCAAAACAAACATTTTAAACGCATTATCATTGCTGAATAAAAAAATTACCCCTCAAGACACCGACATACGAACACCGCGACATGATGAACAAACACCAGTCAAAGAAGCATACGTACGCTTTGTTTTTTCTTTCGACCAAACAGATATCGAAAGAATTATCAATCAAATTCAATCTAAAACAATCGGGATTCAACCTCAAACACCAATTTTAAAACTGGGAGATCTAGGCGTCTCGCTAAAGCAAATTTTTGAAAATTACAATACTGCGATCTACGATGTTGATCTTCTCTCTAAAACTAAAACTTCGCGCTATTGGTCATTTAACAAGGACTACAAACTCATTGAGTGTTGAGGTTCAGCAAGGGTTGGACACTTCTAGCTAGAAAATAACTTACGGTTGCGCCGCCTCCCTGGTAAAAGAAAGCTAAAATACCCAGGGGGTAGCATGGAAACGAAAACAGAAGCAAATCCCACCAACACAGGC
>JAAYTX010000182.1 GCA_012523635.1 Elusimicrobiota bacterium | reverse complement strand
TAAAGGCCAGGGGGGGCGGATGAGCAGGAAAGTGCTGGTTGTGGATGACGAAAAACATGTCCTGGGCATACTGTCTTCGGCGTTGTCTCCGCTGGGGTGCGAGGTTCAAACCGCAGCCGACGGCGAACAACACTTCTTCTGGGGGAATTCCGCTGTTCTCCGCTGCTGGATGGCAGGGTCTTTCGTTCGCAGTTTTCCCGCCTGCTTTCTAATCTTTTGTTGAACTCGCTTGACGCCATGCGTGAAGCGCCGGAGAAGATGCTGGAGGTTTCTTTAGGCGCTTGTGAGGTCGCAGATTGTTGCTGCCCGGGTGCCTCAATTGATGCATCCGGACTGAAGTGCGTTGAATTATCAGTCCGGGACAGCGGCTGCGGCATGACGGAGGCCGTGAGGAAAAGGCTGTTTCACCCCTTTATGAGCACAAAACGCGACCTGTCCGGCACCAGCGTTTCGGGCAAAGGACTGGGGCTTTTCGTGTCTTATGGCATCGTACGCAGGCACGGGGGCAGAATTTTATGCGATTCCGCGCCGGGACAAGGCACCGGGTTCCGTGTGCGGCTGCCGTTGCGCGGTTCTCTCTGCGGCTGCGGAGAATGCGCGCAGCCTTGAACCCAGCGTGCATGCGCAGTGCCGGACTATACTTTAATGCTATAATTGACGCAAGTTCCGAAAACTGTTCGTTATGGGGAGGAGTTGAGGTCTATGGGACAGGAACGGCGCAAGTATACCAGGGTGTCGGTGGAGCGGCTGCTGAAATGTGAAAAATATTCCATTCCGCGGCTGCCCGAGCAGGAAAGGCAGCAGTTGACCACAAAAAACCTGAGCGGCGGCGGCCTGCTTTTTGTAAGCAAGCAGCAGCTTAAGCTTGGCGATTTGCTTCGTCTGGAAATAGATCTTTCCGGTTGGGAAAAATACAAGCCGGAATTCTATAAGCCGGAAGCCACGGCTTCGTCAAAACCCCTCGTCATACTGGCCAGCGTGACCAGGATAGAGGCCCTTAACGACGGGACCTTTGAAATAGGGGTGGCCTTTTCCGGCATGGACGAAGGGCATCGCGTGGCGTTGGTAAAATTCCTCAAAGCACAGAAATAGGCGCGCGGCGGGGGTTCCCGTCCGACTAACGGAGGCTGTATGTCACAGGTAGCCGAAGAGACGGTGTTGTCCGGTGAGGTTATGCAGTTGGTTTGCTTCAAGCTCGCGCAGGAAGAGTATGCCGTAGACATCACCAACGTGCAGGAAGTCATCAAGGTGCAGCCTATAACCCCTGTGCCGCAGATGCCCCCGTTCGTGCTGGGTGTCATCAACATACGCGGCAGCATAATACCGGTGTTTGACATGCGCAAGCTGTTCAAGCTTCCTGAAAAAGCTTTTGACGAGCAGTCCAAAATACTGGTGCTGAAATACGAGGGCGTTGTGGTCAGCATAATAGTGGACCAGATACTGGACAACATCAAGATAGAGCATTCCAGCATAGACCCGGCCCCCGAGGTGCGCCTTAAAATCGAGCGCGAATGCATATATGGGCTTGGCGAAATCGGCGACCGCATGGTCATAATCCTTAATTTCAATAAGGTAAACGGCGTGGCTAAACGCGAAATACAGGAGTACGCGAAAACACTATGAGCGCACAATCCTCGACACTCATGCAACTGGTAAGCTTCAACCTCGGCAACGAGCTTTTCTGTGTTCCCATAGCGAACATTCAGGAGATTATCCGCTATGCGGACATGATAAAGGTTCCCAAGGCCCCGGAATTCATTGAAGGCATAATTAATCTCCGCGGCAAGGTCATAGCTGTCATAGACATGAAAAAGCGCTTTAACATGCCCTCGGCGGATAAAACGCACCAGAGCCGCATAATAGTCGGGGAAGTCGGCGGGGCGCGTGTTGGGTTCGCTGTGGATTCCGTTTCAAAAGTCCTGCGCATTGAATCGTCCAACGTGGAAAAGGTGCCCGCCATGGTGTCCGGCGTGGACAGCAAGTTTATACAGGGCGTTGCCAGGGAGAAGGGGACGATGTACATCATCCTCAATTTGGACAAGGTGCTGTCGCAGCAGGAAATAGAACTCCTGCGCACGGTGGAATAAATGCTTCATTCCGGGCACGCAGGCGACAGTCCGGTCGGCGGCGTGGTGCTGACCGACCGCGATTTCCAGCGCATTCAGGAGACGATGTACGAGCGCACCGGCGTGCTGCTCAAATCCTCCAAGAAGCCGCTGGTGGTGGCGCGCCTGCGCAAGCGCCTGCTGGAACTGGGAATGAGCACGTTCGCGCAGTATCTGGCGCACCTTGCCAAGCAGGGCGAGGCCGAAATGGAGATACTGGTCAACGCCATCACCACCAACGAAACTTTCTTTTTCCGCCATTCCGAGCAGTTCAACATGCTGTACGAAAGCATATTGCCGGAGATCTGCGCGGCGCGCGAGGCTTCCGGCGGTGAACTGAAGCTGCAAGTCTGGTCGGCGGCCTGTTCTAGCGGAGAGGAGCTTTATTCGCTGGCCATAGCCCTGCTTGAATTTTTCAAGTCCAAGCCGCGCTGGCGTTTCAAGGTGTGCGCCTCTGATATAAACACCGAAGTCCTGCGCGAAGCCGCCGCCGGGGAATACGGGGAACGCAGCGTGAAGTATGTGAGCGACACTCTTAAGGAACGCTATTTCCGGAAGGTGGACGGTGCGGCCGGTCATTCCATGTATGTGCTCAAGCCCGCGCTGAAGCAATATGTGGAGTTTCGCCAGCACAATTTGCTGTCGCATGTTGAGGTTCAGCAAGGGTTGGACACTTCTAGCTAGAAAATAACTTACGGTTGCGCCGCCTCCCTGGTAAAAGAAAGCTAAAATACCCAGGGGGTAGCATGGAAACGAAAACAGAAGCAAATCCCACCAACACAGGCGC
>JAAYTX010000181.1 GCA_012523635.1 Elusimicrobiota bacterium | reverse complement strand
CTCCCCACAACCCAGCCAAACCCGCCGCAATGGCGGCCTTCAATTCATCCGCGCGCGAACGCGCCCCTTTTGTCTGCAAAGACCCCTGGTACAGCACCGAATTTTCATAACGCCGCAGCGCACCGCCCAGTATCTTGCCGCCGGATTCGTCGATCAAATCCTGCGGAACCGGATTGGCGAAACAGGCCGACGCCGCCCCCGCGTTCGAAGGGGAGTAGGCCGAAGCCGGAACAGCGCCGGACTTCAGTTCGGCCGCAACGCCGCAGGCCGAAAGCTCCTTGCACAACGCGCCGTGCATTTCGGCGTAAACCCGGCCCGGACGGAACCCGCCCGGAGCAGGGAACACGCAGGAGAAGGTGAGGTCGTCGTCATGCACCACTATCCCCCCGCCGGTCGGCCTGCGAACGGACGGCCACCCGGCGGCCTTCTCCGGCAGGCCGCGATCCACTTCGGCCTTTTCCTGGGCGTAGCCGAAAGTCACGCCCTTGCCATTCCACTCGTAAAAACGGAGCAGGCACACTCCCGCGAAAGCCCCGGCGCAAACTTCGTCCAGCGCCATCTGGCGGTAGACGTCAAGCGGGCCGGACCGCAGGAGTATGCCCCGCATTTCTGCGGCGCTCAGTTCCAGCGCAGGTTAGGAGTCCTGGCCGCGCCAACCTCGTCCAAACGCCTGACGGGGAGGTTATGCGGCGCGCTCTTGAGCAGTTCAGGGTCCTTCTGCGCTTCCTGGTAAATCTCGGTCATGGCCTGCACGAAAGAATCCAGCGCGGCCTTGGACTCGGTTTCCGTAGGCTCTATCATCAGCGCCTCGGGCACTATCAGCGGGAAATATACCGTGGGGGCGTAGAAGCCCTTGTCCAGCAGGCGCTTTGCCACGTCCATGGTCTTCACCCCGCCAAGTTTTTCAGGCACGGTGCTCAGCACGCATTCGTGCATGCAGTAGGTGTCGAAATGAGACGGGAACATCGCCTTGAGCTTCACGCGCAGATAATTGGCGCTTATTATGGCACTCTCCGATA
Organism: Elusimicrobiota bacterium; assembly: GCA_012523635.1. Classification (GTDB taxonomy): domain Bacteria; phylum Elusimicrobiota; class Elusimicrobia; order Elusimicrobiales; family Elusimicrobiaceae; genus JAAYTX01. The sequence continues at coordinate 4,040 of JAAYTX010000181.1, read as the reverse complement.
TCTCGCGCAGCGACTGCGCCGAATGCTGGAGCAGATAGCAGAAAGCCTTCAGCGCCACGCCCGTGTTCGCCGCGAAGGATTTCACGCGGCCTATGGACTGCGGGCCTGCGTCTTCCAGCGAATACTTGCCGTCCTTCAACGCGACGCGCGGCGAGGGCAGGAACGGAATAAGATGCTTGCGCACGCCCACAGGGCCTGAACCGGGGCCTCCGCCGCCGTGCGGCGTGGAGAAGGTCTTGTGCAGGTTCAGGTGCATGAGGTCCACGCCCAAATCGGCGGGACGCACAAGCCCGATTAGCGCGTTGAAGTTGGCCCCGTCCATGTACAGCAGGGCGCCGGCTTCATGCACTATGGCGCTTATCTTCTCGATGTCCTTCTCAAAGAGTCCGGCGGTGTTTGGGATGGTGAGCATCACCATGGCTGTCTTGGGGCCCACGTATTTCCGCAGTTCTTCGGGGTGGACGCGGCCGTCCGCGCCGGATTTCACCGTGACAACGCTGAAGCCGCCCATTGAGGCGGACGCGGGGTTGGTGCCGTGCGCCGAGTCCGGGACCACGATTTCGGTGCGGCCTTTGTCGCCTCTGGAAAGATGATAGGCGCGGGCCAGCATGATGCCGACAAACTCGCCGTGCGCTCCGGCCGCGGGCTGAAGCGTGAAAGCGTCAAGCCCGGTCAGCGCGCAAAGCATACTTTCCAGCTCGTACAGAAAGCGCAGGGTGCCCTGCACGGCGCTGTCGGGCGCCTGCGGATGGGCGCTGGCGAAACCGGGCATGGACGCCGCCTCTTCGTTGCACTTGGGGTTATATTTCATGGTGCAGGAGCCAAGCGGGTAGAAGTGCGTATCCAGCGAAAAGTTCAGGCGCGCCAGGTTGGAATAGTGGCGCACCACGTCGAACTCTGACAGTTCCGGCAGGCGCGGAGCCGACTTGCGCAGGCAGGAAGCAGGCAGATAGGCCGATGCAGGCTTCTGCGCGCGGTCAAAACGCGCGGCGCGGCGGCCCGGGGCCGATTTCTCTATAGTAAGCTGCTGTTTAGGCGTAAGCGGATTTTCAGCGGACATTGGCGTGTTTCCTCAGTACTGAGCAGAGAAGGTCTATATCCTTCCCGGTGCGCTGCTCTGTGCAGCAGAGCAACAGGCAGTCGCTAAGCTCCCCCTCCAGCGGTATGCCAGCCAGAATGGCGTCCTGCAGGGCGGCGTCGCGCAACTTCTTCGCGGGGCCGGGGCATTTCAATACGAACTCGTTGAAGAAAGGCTGTTTGAAGCGCAGGGAGAAGCCTGGCAGCGCGGCCAGCTTTTCAGCCGCCACGTGAGCACGCTCGACGTTGAGCTCCGCCGCCTCGCGCAGTCCTTCTGGTCCCAGCATCGCCAGATGTATGGTAGCAGTCAGGGCGCACAGCGCCTCGTTGGAGCAGATGTTTGAGGCGGCTTTTTCGCGGCGTATGTGCTGTTCCCGGGCCTGCAGTGTAAGCACGAAGGCGCGCTTGCCGTCCGCGTCTTTCGTGATGCCGCAGATTCTGCCGGGAATCTGGCGCATATGCGCCTTTTTGCAGGCGAAAATGCCCAGGTAAGGGCCGCCGTAATGAAGCGGATTTCCCAGCGGCTGGCCTTCGGCTATGGCGAAGTCGGCTCCGTATTCTCCGGGGGCGGCCAGCACGCCAAGGCTGACCGGGTTGACGGCCGCGACGACAAGGGCTCCGGCCTTTGCGGCCTTTGCCGACAGATCGTGCACATTCTCTATGCAGCCGTAGAAGTTCGGCACGGCCAGCACGGCGCAGGCGGCGTCCTTCAAAGCGGCCTCGTAGGCGGCGGGGTTCATCAGGCCGTTGGGGCACGGGACCACTGTCACCTTGAAGTCCGGGTCCGCCGCGTAGTAGGTTTTAAGCGCCTGCAGGTAATGCGGATGCAGGGCCTGAGGCACCACCACGTTTTTGCGCCCTGTCAGGCGCATGGAAGCGCCCACCGCCTCCACCAGCGCGGTCGCGCCGTCGTAAACGGAAGCGTTGGAGACGTCCATGCCCAGCAGCGCGCAAATGGAGCTCTGATACTCGTAAATAGCCTGAAGAGTGCCCTGGCTGGCTTCGGCCTGATACGGAGTGTAGGCGGTCACGAACTCGCCCTTGGAGGCCAGATAGCGGACAGCCGCCGGGACGAAATGGTCGTAAGCGCCTCCGCCAGCGAAACACAGAAGCTTCTTGTTGTCGGCAGCCAGCTTTTCCAGGCGGGCCATCAACTCCGGCTCGTTATGGGCCTGATGGAACTTTATATCAGGCCTCAGAAACTTGGCCGGCACCTGCCCGACAAGTTCGTCAAAAGAGGAAACACCTATGACGGCAAGCATTTCCTCCCTTTCCTTGGGAGTGATGGAGACGTACATGGCTTGCTCTTAGTGGGCGGGCGCGGTCTTCAGGAATTCCTGATAGGCGTTCCAGTCCATCAGTCCGGACAGTTCCGCCGGGTTGGAAACCTTGAGCTTGAAGAACCAGCCTTTCTCGTGAGGAGACTGGTTGGCCAGGGACGGCTCGGCCACCAGCGCGTCATTCCCGGCGGTGACTTCGCCGGAGACCGGCGCGAAAAAGTCTGAAGCGGCCTTCACCGACTCCACAACCGCGCAGGCCTTGCCCTGCACGACTTTAGCGCCGGGCTTGGGCAGCTCTACGAAAACGATATCGCTTATCTCATGCTGGGCATGGTCGCTGATGCCGACGACGGCCTCGCCGCCTTCGACGAATACCCACTCGTGGGTTTTGGTGTATTTGCACTGTTCGGGTTTGTACATGGACTTTCTCCTTTTTTGAAATTACTCAAACTTTGTTGTTGTAAAACGGCACGCGAGAGACTTTAGCGGCTATGCGCCTGGAATGTATCTCTATTTCCACGGGGTCGCCTTCCTTCAGGTCCGGCGGGACATAGCCCACGCCGATGCCCTTGCCCACGAACGGCGAGAAGGTGGCGCTGTTAAGCGAGCCGATTTTCACGCCGCCGCGGTAGATGCCGCAGCCGGGGCGCGGCACGCCGCCCTGCGTCAGCACGAAGCCGGTCAGCTTTGTCTTGATGCCGTCGCGCTTCTGCGCCTCCACCACCGGCTTGCCGATGAAGCTGTCCTTCTTTAGCTTCACCACCCAGCCGTAGTTGGCTTCGTAAGAGGTGTGGTCGTCGTCCACATCCTGGCCGTAAAGCAGGTAGCCCGCTTCAAGCCGCAGCACGTCGCGCGAGCCAAGACCGCAGGGTTTTACGCCTTTGGCCAGCAGGGCGTCCCACAACGAGGCGGAAAGCGCCGGGGCCAGCATGACCTCGGCCCCGTCCTCTCCGGTATAGCCGGTGCGGGTGAGGAACACGTGCTGTCCCTGCCATTTAGTCTCCATGATACCGAAGCGCGGCGTCTGTTTGGTGCCGGGGAATAGGGATTCCAGTATCTCCACGGCCTGCGGGCCCTGCACGGCCAGCATGGCATAGTCGTCGCTCTTGTTCTGGAGCTTCACGTCCATCCCGGCCGCCTGCTTGCGGAACCAGGCGAAATCCTTATCGGTCGTGGCGGAATTGACCACCACCAGGAAGCTGTCCTTGGCGCGGCAGAAGGCTATAACATCGTCCACCAGGCCGCCTTTTTCGTTCAGGACGTGTGAATACACCCCGCGTCCAGGCAAATCCTTGATGTCGTTGGCGTTGACCTTCTGAAGGAAAGCGTGCGCCTGGGGGCCGTCCACGAATATCTGGCCCATGTGGGAGACATCGAACATGCCGCAGGCGTTCCTGACCGCCTTATGCTCTTCGATGATGCCGCCGAACTGCACCGGCAGTTCCCAACCGTGGAAATCAACCATCTTGCCCCCCTGCTTGAGCATCTGCTCGTAAAGAGGAGTACGCCTGAGAGTTTCTGTTTGCATTATTTGCCTCCGCAAGCCCAAGTTGAAAACGGGCCTTGCTGTGGCACTATATTATCATATCTTCAAATGAATGGGAATGAAGGGATTCCGTACAGGGTTTGGGCGTGTGATGCGCGGTTTCGCGCTGTGGAAATAATGTAGTAATATGTCAGCGG
>JAAYTX010000180.1 GCA_012523635.1 Elusimicrobiota bacterium | reverse complement strand
GGCCCCGCAGGGGTGGGGAAGTCCTCTGTCGGGCGCGCCGTCGCAAAGGCGCTGGGCTACGGCTTCATCAACACCGGCGAAATGTACCGCGCCCTGGCCTGGAAGATGGAAAAACTTTCCATCTCCCAGCAGGACCAGCAGGCCGTGGACGCCTTGGCCCGCTCTTCGGACTGGCAGTTCCGCAAGCTTGACGGCGGCATAATCAAGACGGTGCTGGACGGCAGGCTGATGGATAAGGAACTGCTGGGCGAGAACGTCAGCCGCAATTCAAGCGCCATAGCCACCAACGCGCCCATGCGGGAGTTCATGAAGGAACTCCAGCGCCACCTCGGCGCCGACGGAGGCATTGTCATGGAGGGGCGCGACATCGGCACCGTGGTTTTTCCGGACGCCGAACTCAAAATTTACCTGGACGCCACCGCGCAGGAACGCGCAAAGCGCCGCTACGAGCAGCTGAAAGCCGCCGGGATTCCGGCGGATCTGAAGGCAATACTGGACGGCATAATCAGCCGCGACAGCAACGATTCGGGGCGCAAAGTGGCCCCGCTTAAGAAGGCGTCCGACAGCGTGGTGATAGACACTTCCGCGCTGAGCATAGAGGAAGTCATCTCACGCATTCTGGAGCTTGCCAAAAACAAATGCTCCCGGATTTGATAAGATTTATAACCAAGACGGTTCTGCTGCTGTTTTACCGTTTTAAGGTTGAAGGGCTTGAAAATGTGCCGGTGCAGGGTGGCCTGATAGTGGTAAGCAACCATTGCTCCAATGCCGACCCGCCTGTTCTGGATGTAGCCATCTGGAAAGTGCGCAAAGTGCGCTACCTGGCCAAAAAGGAACTTTTTTCAGTGCCGCTGCTTGGCGCGTTTCTGACAAGCGCCGGGGAAGTGCCACTGGACAGGGGACGATCGGGCGGAGACCTTCGCGCCCTGCGCGTGGCGATGGCGGTGCTGGAGCAGGGAGGCTGCCTGGGCGTGTTCCCCGAAGGCACCCGTTCCCGGGACGGAAGCCCCGGACGTCCGAAACTGGGCGTTTCGCTTCTGGCCGCAAAAACCGGCGCGCAGGTGCTCCCGGCCTATATCAGCGGCACCGGCAGGCTGCCTTTCGTCCGTCAGGTGTCTGTCACGGTAGGCAAGCCGTTCTCGTTTCAGGAAAGCGGCCTTGATTACGAAGGATTTGCAGCAAAAACAATGTCCGAAATCTTAACCCTTAAGGGTAAACATGACGGGGCATGTTGAAAATACATGGCCCAGCGGAGGCTTAAATGACAACAGTGCAAGATAATACAACGGATTCCACGACCGCCCAGCAGCTTGAGGATATGGCCGGGGAAACAATGACAATGGAAGGCCTCATTGCGGAGACAGAGGATTTTCGCAAGAAACTTTACGGCAGGGACATCGTGCGGGTTAAGGTGGTGCAGGTCAACTCCGATTACGTCCTGGTCAACATCGGGGAAAAGAAAGACGGGCTGATTCCCGTCGCGGATTTCAAGGACAAGACCATGCCCGTCGTGGGCACCGAGATACCGGCCGTGCTGGACAAGCGCGGCGGTGAGGATAGGCACACCGTGCTGTCTTTCAGCCGCGCCGCCGAGCTGGCCGGCTGGGAAACCTCCCAGAAGCTTTTTGACGAAAAGACCCGCGTGAAGGGCACCGTGCTGGAGCACGTGAAGGGCGGGTACATCGTGGATGTAAACGGCGTCCGCGCGTTCATGCCCCTGTCTCTTTCAGAGCTCCGCCCCGCGTTCAAGCATCACCTGCCGCCCGGCGCGAAAATACGCTGTGTCGTAATAGAATTCTCCCGAGAAAAGCGCCGCATGATAGTTTCCCGCCGCCTGGTGCTGGAAGAGGACGAAAAGTCCAGGATGGGCACCGTGCTGGAAGGCATCAAGCTGCGCGACATACTGCGCGTGGTCGTTTCCAAGGTGGGCAAGGACAGGCTGTTCCTGCGCTACCACGGCATTGAGGGCGTGGTGCCGCTGGAGGAAGTGGCCTGGCGCAACACCGAGGAGGCGCTCAAGACCTATCGCCGCGGCCAGCGCATAAAGGCCAAGCTCATGGGCATAGACCGCGAGAAGCCCCAGCTGGATTTCAGCCTGAAACAGCTTTATCCCAATCCCGCCGAACAGCTCCGCCGCCGCTTCCAGCCGCGTACCATGCTGAAAGTGAAGGTGGTGTCTGATTCCGATCTTGGCGTGAAAGTCTCCGTTCAGCCCGACGTCACAGGCCTCATCCCGGTGTCGGAACTGAGCCAGGATTTCGTGGCCACCCCCGGCGAGACCATAAGCGCGCTGGTGCTTGGCGTCAACAGCACGACCTACGAACTCACCCTCTCGCTCAAGCGGGCCGAGGAGTTCCAGAACCGCAAGATAGTGGCGCAGTACCTCAAGGGCGCGCCGCCTCTTACGCTGGGCGACCTGCTGACCAATGCCCTGGCCGAGAAGGAACGCAACCAGCAGCAGTAGTCTTCGGCAGTTTCAAATATCTCCGCCGCACTTAAGAGTGCGGCGGATTTTTTTTATGGGTAAGAGTTGCGGCAGGAGGTGGCAAGCGCCTTTGCCGCTTCGTCTGACGCCGCGCCGGTAAGGAACACAAAACCTGAGGCATGCCGGCTCAGGCGCCAGGCGGTTTTTACGCGGGAAAGCGTTATGGATATTAATTCGGCCAGGCTTTTGGCGTCAAGGGGCAAAAGCAGTTCTGCGACCTGTGGAAGGCCTATCCCCAGCACCTGATATTTGAGCAGAGCCGCGAAAACACGCATTTTTGATGCCGGGACGATGCGCGCGGAAGCGCCTTTTTTCAGGATGAGAATGCGGTGAGCTTTTCCCGGAGCAGGGGGGGGGAGCTTGTCCAGGCTTAAAAGCAGCTTCACGCCGTATTTTCGGCGCCGCATTGTCCTTGCTGCGCCAAACAGGGCCGCAGTTTCCCTGTTATCTTCGTTTATCGCGGCCCTTGCGGGAAAAGCGTGCACAAAAGCGCGGCTGTCGGCCAGCGGGAAATCGTCCGAGAATATTCCGCCCCCGTACCGTTTTGCGGCCAACAGGGCTATGGTGCTTTTGCCGCTCCCGGAATCACCGCACAGCAGCAGGTTCGTGCCGTTTAATGCTATGGCGCTTGCGTGAATTCGGTGCAGGCCCATGCGGTCAAGGCTAAGCCCTGTCCTCGACAGTATGCAAAGGTACGCCAGTTCATGCGCCAAATGGATGTCGCCTGCCCATAAAAAAGCCGTTTCAGCGGCGTAGTTGTAAAGAAGCATTGCCCCTTCCGGGTAGGCGATGAGGCGGCGTCGTCCGAATTGTCTGAGTCTTATCCCGTTCTTGAACGGGATAAGCCCGGCGGCTGTTGTTTTCAGAAATTTGGGCGGGGCAGAAAGTTTTATCAGCAGTTTCAGCTTAACCTGCTGTCGCGCGCTTCCGCCGGGAAGGAAATCCTGCGTTAATTCATTAAGCAACTCTGCGTCGCGGCAAAAAACAGTTACATCCGCTCCAGGTATCTGAAACGCGCTGTAGGGCATCAGATTACGGGCTCCGGGGCTTTTTTATCGGTAAGCAGGCCGGTTATGAAGCCTGCCCCATAGCTGGCGTGCAGGGCGGGAATCAGCAGCAGGGTAAGCAATACTGGCCGTAGCGGCGCGGTAAGCGATGTGGCTGTCACCGAAAGGGCCAACAGAATCAGGTATGCGTACAGCGGCCACATGCAGACGGAACAGTTCCAGTTCGATGAGATGACAGCCAGCAGGATGAGGTAAAGAAGAAACAGTGCAGGCATGGCGAATACCGGCTTGAAGGACTGCGGCTCCAGACGCGTCATTTAGGCG
>JAAYTX010000179.1 GCA_012523635.1 Elusimicrobiota bacterium | reverse complement strand
TTACGCGCAGGGTGTCGCCTGAGGCGTCCTGCGGCAGGCGCGAAGTGTCGAAGATTTTCTCGGCTTCGCTTCTGGGCATAAGCCGTTCTGATACTGGCAGGGCCTCCGCAATCACGTCATTCACCCGCTTTTGAATGTCCTGGACTTCCTCAGGAGTGAGATTCCTGTCGAAATGATAGTCGCATTTGGATTTCTTCTTCTCTATATGCGAGCTGAAGGCGCGGCCTTTGTTGAACAGGCGCACCATGGTCTGGTTCAAAATGTGCTCGGCGGTGTGCATTCTTGTGTCGGCGTACTCTTTCATGCGGGACCTCCCTGGAGCGCTACTGCATAGATTCTAGCAAATGGCCCCGCTTTACCGGTTTTGCGGACCTGAGTATAATTTGGGTATGAACAAATATTTCAAAATCCTTGCATGGCTGGCCGGGGCGTTCTGCCTTGCGCTGGTTGCCGTAATAATCGCCGTTCAGATATATTTCCCGCAGGAAAAACGCCGCAAGATGGCGCTTGATTTGCTTACCCAGCGCCTGCACCGCGAGGTGCAGCTGGACAGCGTGTCGCTGGCCTGGAGCGGGGTAAAGATAAACGGCCTGTCCGTATCCGAGTTGCCGGATTTCTCAAAGGGCACAATGTTCAAGACTGATTCGGTGCATGTCACCTTCAGGCTTCTTCCTCTTCTGGAGAAAAAAATAGAGATAGGTAAGGTTTCTGTGGACGGGCTGGCGCTGAACGTTCTGCGCGATGCAAAAGGCCAGTTCAATTTTTCCGACCTGATGGCTTCTTCAGCCGCGCCCTCTGCTGCGGGGCAACCGTCGGCCAAGGCGGAAACCGCAGCGCCTTCGGGCCTGTCGGTGACTGTTTCAAGGTTTTCGCTTGAAGACAGTTCGCTTGTGATGAAAGATGAGGCTATCGGATACACGGCCTCCCTTTCAGACGTGAATTTGCAGGCCGACAACATCGCGCTGGACAAGCCCTTCGACCTTTCGCTGTCCATGAAGGCCGACTATAAGTCCAAGCCGTTTTCGGCTGCCCTGCCGCTGGAGGCCGAGCTTTCCTTTAATCCCGCCTCGGGCGACATGTCCAAAATGTCCGCCGATATAAAAAAGCTGAAACTTGCGCTTGGCAAGCTCAACGCAAGCGTTGCCGGCAAGGTGTCGGACATGAGCAACCCGTCGGGCAGCCTCACCTTAAAGACGGAACCGGTCAACTCCTCGGACTTGAAGGCTTTCCTTCCGCAGTTGCCCGGCAATATCCCGTTGCCTGCCATGGCCCTGTCCTCGGATTTCGCCATGGGGGGCGGGTATTCCTCGATAACGCTTAAAAACGCGAAGATAAAAGCCGGACCCGTTTCCGCTTCCGCATCCGGCCAGGCTTCCTGGAACGGTCCTCTGGCCTATTCATTCAATGCCGAGCTTGATTCCAGCCTTCCCGCGTTTTCCACCGACCTGCTGGCCGCCTTCTCAAAATCGGTGCCCGCAGGCATCAAAGTTCCGGAAACCTCGCTGAAGGCTTCGGCTTCTGTCACACCTTCGGCGATAGAGGTGAAGAATTTCGCCTTCAAAGCTGGCAAAACCATTCAGGCTTCCGGAAAGGCTTTCGCTTCGCAGCAGAATGCAAAATGGTCGGCCAAGGCCTCATTCTCCACCGGTCAGGCAGACCTGAGCGAAACTGCCGAGATAATGCCGGACCTGAAGCAGTATGCTCCTGAAGGAACGGCCTCGGCCTCGGTGGATGTTACATACAGCCCAACGGCCCTGAATTACAGCGGTACGGCGTCGCTTAAGAAAGTCGGCGGGAAGTTCATGAATTATGTCATGAAAGGGCTGGACGGCTCAGTCGCCTTCACGGACAGCAGCATTAAAGCCCAGGGCCTGCGCGGAAGCGTGAACAAGGCCGATTTTACGGCTATGCTCTCTTCCACCTATTCGCTGGCGCAGAAGACGGCCACTGTTAACGCCGACTTGGATGTCGGAGAGGTGGACATCAATTCCTTTATGCCGCCGGCCGCGCTGGTTGCCGCTGGCGGCGCGTCTGCGGGCAAGGGCGCTGCTCCGGCCGCAAAGCCTGCCCCGATAGACTTCACGCTTAACCTTGACCTCAATGCCAAGGCCAAGCGTATGTTCTACCCGAACTTTGAAGCCAAGGAGACGAAGCTCGCCTGCAGTATCCGGAACATGAATCCGTCGGCGCTCGGCCGCATGAACGGAAACGCGTCGTTCAGCATCAACGGCGGGGCATTCCAGGACCTGGCCGCGTTGGGCCAGCGCAGCACCATAGCCCGCATGCTTTTGTTCCCGATAACTGTGCTGCAAAAGGCTTCACGTCTGGTGAAAATCAACCTGTTCCCCAATTTCGACAATGTGAACTATAAGTCAATTGAGGGGAAATACCGCATAGTCAACGGCGTGGTGAACATAGAAAAATCCCAGCTTCTGAGCGACATAGCGGATGTTGATTCCACCGGCAATCTAAACCTGCCAACCGAAGCCATAGACATGAAGATAACGGCGAAGATATCCGCCATTTCAACCAAGGGCGCACCGTTGACAGTGCCCATGACGGTGAGCGGCACCATGTCCAACCCGAAAACCTCGGTCAGCGTGGTGGAGCTTGCCAAGACGGAAGCGGCCAAGACGGTGGTTAAGGAAGGCGTGCAGAACCTGCTTAAAGGCCTGTTTAAGTAATTGCGTGACGCGGGGCGGCGCGTTTTGCGCCGCCCCGCTTTTTCTTTGCCAACATGAAAAGGAACCTCCTCCTGCTGTCATTGTTGTGCTTATCCGGCTGCGGTCAACCGATGCCCTCCGGAAAACCTGCTAGCCTGGTCTGGTGGGGGGGCTGCGACGTGGAAGTCAATTCCGGCGGCGCAAGGGTTTTGCTTAACCCTTACAAAAACTATTACAGGTCTGCCGACTATATTATCGCCTCAAATAATGATTTGACTTCGGCCAACCGCGAGATGATAGGTATGGCTGCATCGGTTTCCGCAGGCTTGAAGGCCATCATCGTTCAGCGTCAGGAAAATCAGGATTTCTGGAACAGCGCGCCGATGTCTTTCAATCCGGCGGATGTTAGCATCACTGAAAGAATTAGAAAGCTCGTAAAGGTCCTGCCTCCCGGAGGAACTTATAAGGACGTGAATATAGCGGTGACGGCGGTTTCCGTCAAGACCGGGGAATCCACGTTGATTATAGATGACAGGAAGGCCCGACTGCGCTATGTCTACGCGGTGTATACCGACGGCAACCCTGCGCCTCCCATAATGAAGGCTCTTGAAATGGCGGGCAGCCCCGTGGATTACCTGATTATCGACCTGACCCGCGTGGCCCAGCGCGATTTGCGGGAAATGCTTAAAACATTTCGTCCGCGCTATCTGCTTCCCGTGGGCTATCATTACGAAGTGACCGGCATAGACGACGAGAAGACTCCTGACGTGAGCACGTCTCTTCCAGTTGTTTACGGTTCAAGGCCGGCCGAGACTGCGGAAGCCGTACCCTATCGGGTGTACTATCCTGTGGCCAAAGCCAGGGACATGAATGTCCGCTATTTGCCGCGTTTCGTGGGGCCGCTGCGGAAGTTCATACAGGAGTCAGACTTGCCCACTAAGATAACGGCCCCTAAACCGGGCCAGGAAATAGACCTGCATAACCCGCCGGAACTGGGCGAATTGCCGCCTGCTGATATGCAGCCCACGCGCATTCCCGCCGACCCGTCCCGACCGGAGCCATATGACCCGCTTACTGTCCAGCCCTGCCCGGCTAATCCCCAAGGCATTGGCCGCCAGCGGAAATAGCCTGTTTTACTGAAAATAAAAAATGCCGGGGTTAAAACCCGGCATTTTCTTTTAAACGGCTGGCGCGGCCTACTTTATGTAGATAGGCCGTCCGATATAATGCGTGTGCAGCAGTTCCTCGGACTTGGGCCCCAGCGGCTTGCCCAGGTATTCCTCGTAGAGCTTCAGCACGCCCGGATTCTTGTGCGAGTAGCGTATTTTCTTGTCCCGGTCGTCCTGATAAATGCCTTCGGCGCGTTTTTTGCGCAGTTCGTCGGTGACGCCGTAGGGCTGTCCGCCGCCGCCCACGCAGCCTCCGGCGCAGGCCATGACTTCTATGAAGTGGTAGGGAGGCTCCGTGCCTTCTTCCTTGGCCTTGCGGATTTTGTTGAGGATGTGGCTCACGTTCTTGAGGCCGTGCGCCACGGCCACGCGCACCTGCTTGCCGTTGATTTCAAGCGCGCCTTCCTTGATGCCTTCCAGTCCGCGCACAGGCAGTATTTCAATATCCTTGAGGTCCTTGCCGG
>JAAYTX010000178.1 GCA_012523635.1 Elusimicrobiota bacterium | reverse complement strand
GCTGACCTGCGAATCAGACGAGGGCGTCTGCGCCAAGTGCTACGGCATGAACCTGGCCACCTGGGAACTGGTTAATCCCGGCGAGGCTGTGGGTATCATAGCCGCGCAGTCAATCGGCGAACCCGGCACCCAGCTGACGCTGAGAACCTTCCACATCGGCGGTACCGCTTCCCGCGTGGTCAGCCGCTCTCAGGCTGCGGCCGAAATCGCCGGCAAGTTGCGCTACCACGACATCAAGTTCGTGAAGAACCGCGCCGGCGTTAAAATCTGCATCTCCAGAAACGGCTATTTCATAGTGGAAGGCGCGGACAAGAACACCAAGGAATACAAGATTCATTACGGCGCCGTGCTGCACGCCGACAACGGCGATGCCGTGACGGTCAACCAGTTGCTGGCCGAGTGGGACCCGCACTCGCTGCCAATCGTGTCCGAAGTTGACGGCGCGGTGGAACTGCAGGACGTGCTGGAAGGTATCACCCTGCACGAAGAGCGCAACAAGGTCACCGGCGTCATCGAGCGCCGCATTGTCGGCAGCCGCGAAGCCAAGAAGAACCCCCGCATTTCCGTGGCCGGAAAGGGCGGGGACGGAAAGAACAAGATATCCTACCCGCTGCCCATAGACACCATCCTGCTGGTGGAGTCAGGCGACGCCGTGCAGTGCGGCGACGTGCTGGCCAAGATACCGCAGGAAATCAGCACCACCAAGGACATCACCGGCGGTCTGCCCCGCGTGGCGGAACTGTTCGAGGCGCGCAAGCCCAAGAACCCTGCCATTGTGTCCGAGATAGAGGGCACGGTCAGCCTGGAATCCTCTCCCCGCGGGCTCATCGAAGTGCTGGTCCGCAACGAGGAGACCGGCCAGGTCAAGCAGTACAGCATACCGCACGGCAAGCACTTGGTGGTGTACGAAGGCGACCATGTGGCCGTCGGCGAGGCGCTGACGGACGGCGCCGTGAACCCGCACGACATGCTTCATGTGCGCGGCGTAAAGGACGTGCAGGAATTCCTGCTCAACGCCATACAGGAAGTGTACCGCCTGCAAGGCGTCACCATAAACGACAAGCACATCGAGACCATAGTGCGCCAGATGCTCAGCAATATCCGCGTGCTGGACGGCGGCGAGACGACGTTCCTCAGGGGCGAGATTGTGAGCCGCTCCGCGTTCATCGCCGAGAACAAGAAGGCCGCGGCCGACGGCAAGACCCCCGCTCAGGGCGAGCCGATACTGCTGGGCGTCAGCAAGGCGTCGCTGGCTTCCGAGTCGTTCATCTCGGCGGCAAGCTTCCAGGAAACGACCAAAGTCCTGACCGATGCGGCCATCACCGGCCAGATCGACAGGCTCAGAGGCCTGAAGGAAAACGTTATAGTGGGCCACCTCATACCCGCCGGGACCGGCATTGCCGCGCGCAAGCTGGACGAACAGTATCTCGGCGGCAACAAGCCGGAAACGGAAAAGGAGTGACAAGCGGACTATGCCAACAATCAATCAGCTGATAAAGCAGGGCAGAGACAAGAACATCCACCGGACCAAGGCTCCGGCGCTGATGTCCTGCCCGCAGAGGCGCGGCGTCTGTACCCGCGTCTACACCACGACCCCCAAGAAGCCTAACTCGGCGCTGCGCAAGGTGGCCCGCGTGAAGCTGACCTCCCGCATCGAGGTCACCGCCTACATACCGGGCGAGGGGCATAATCTGCAGGAGCACTCCATAGTGCTGGTGCGCGGCGGCAGGGTCAAGGACTTGCCGGGCGTGCGGTACCATATAGTGCGCGGCACGCTTGACGCGGCCGGAGTGGAAAACAGGAAGCAGGGCCGTTCCCTCTACGGAGTGAAGCGTCCCAAGGCCGGCGGAGCCGGCGGCAAAGCCGCTGCCCCTGCGAAAGCCTGATTAAGTTGAATCCAAGGAGCTCAATACAGTATGCCTAGAAAAGGTTTAAGACCCAGGGAAAGACGCGGCCAGCCCAACCCGGACGCCAAGTTCAACTCCGTTCTGGTGGCCAGGCTCATCAACAAGATAAATTTCAAGGGCCAGAAGTCCACCGCCGAGCGCATAGTGTACGACGCGATGAACGTCATACAGGAAAGGACCAAGGAAAACCCGCTTGAGCTTTACAACAAGGCCATCGAGAACGTGCGGCCGCTGCTGGAGGTCAAACCCCGGCGCGTCGGCGGCGCGACCTATCAGGTGCCCTGCGAAGTGAAGCCGGTCCGCGGCGCCAACCTGGCCATCTCCTGGATACTTATCAGCGCCAGGGACAAGACAGGCAAGCCGATGTGCGAACGCCTTGCCGACGAGCTCATGCAGGCCGCCAAGAAAGAGGGTGCCGCCTTCAAGAAGCGCGAGGACACCCACAAGATGGCGGAATCCAACAGGGCTTTCGCTCATTACAAGTGGTAATCTAAACTACATCGGGATTGTCTATGCCAAGGGAACATAAACTGGAAAAGATCAGGAACATAGGTATCATCGCCCACATCGACGCGGGCAAGACTACCACCACGGAGCGCATCCTTTACTACACGGGGCGCATTCATAAAATCGGCGAGGTGCACGACGGAGCCACCACCACCGACTGGATGGTTCAGGAACGCGAGCGCGGCATCACCATCACCGCTGCCGCCACCTACTGCACCTGGCAGGATTGCCAGTTCAACATCATAGACACTCCCGGACACGTGGACTTCACCGCCGAGGTGGAACGCAGCCTGCGCGTGCTTGACGGCGCCATCGTGGCGTTTGACGGCGTGCAGGGCGTGGAGCCCCAGTCCGAGACGGTGTGGCGCCAGGCCGATAAGTACAATGTGCCCCGCATCGCCTACATTAACAAGATGGACCGCACGGGCGCCGACTTCTACATGTCGGCCAACTCCATAAAGGAGAAGCTGGGCGGAAACTCCTGCCCCATACAGCTTCCCATAGGCCAGGAAGACCAGTTCAAGGGCGTTATAGACCTGGTGCAGATGAAAGCCATCATCTGGTCCGGCGAGGAGCTGGGCGCGAAGTTTGAGGTGGTGGACATCCCGGCCGAATACGCCGAGGCCGCCAAGAAAGCGCACGAGCACCTGATTGAGAAAGTCAGCGATTTTGACGAAAATATTATGGAGAAGTTCCTGGGCGGCCAGACTGATTTCACCGTGCCGGAACTGCGCTCCGCAATCAGAAAGGGTACGCTCAGCGGCAAGTTCTTCCCGGTGGTCTGCGGCTCTTCCTATAAGAACAAGGGCGTGCAGCCGCTGCTGGACTGCGTTTGCTACTACCTGCCTTCTCCCGCCGACGTGGCCCCAGTGAAGGGCACGGTGCCAGGCACCGACGAAAAGATTGAGCGCAAGAACGCCGATTCCGAGCCGTTCTCGGCGCTGCTCTTCAAAATCCAGACCGACCCCTTTGTGGGCAAACTGAGCTTCTTCCGCGTCTACTCCGGAACCCTCAAGGCCGGCGATTCCGTGCTTTTCTCCAAGAAAGGCTCCCGCGAACGCCTGGGCCGCATACTGCGCATGCATGCAGACAAGCGCGAGGAAATCAAGGAAGTTTTCGCCGGGGACATCGCCGCCACCGTCGCTCTCAAGAGCGCGGCAGTGGGCGAAACCATGAGCTCCGAGGAGAAGCCGATTCTGCTTGAGTCCATAACCTTCCCCGAACCCGTCATTTCCGTGGCTATAGAGCCCAAGTCCAAAGAGGACGAGGAAAAGATGGGCATCGCCCTCGGACGCCTGGCCGAAGAAGACCAGACCTTCCGCGTCAAGACAGACGAGGAGACCGGCCAGACCATCATCTCCGGCATGGGCGAACTGCACCTGGACATCATCGTGGACCGCATGAAGCGCGAGTTCAACGTGCAGGCCAACGTGGGCAAGCCCCAGGTGGCTTACCGCGAAACCGTCACCAAGAGCGTCAACGAAGAAGGCAAGTTCATACGCCAGTCGGGCGGCCGCGGCCAATACGGCCACGTCCTCATCCGCATCGAGCCGCAGGAACGCAACAAGGGCTTCGAGTTCGTCAACGACATCTCGCAGGGCCGCATACCGCGCGAGTTCATACCCGCCGTGGAAAAGGGCTGCCGCGAGGCCTTGGACGGAGGCGCAGTCGCCGGCTATCCGCTGGTCGACATAAAAGTGGTGCTGTACGACGGTTCTTTCCACGAAGTAGACTCTTCGGAAATCGCCTTCAAGATAGCCGCTGCCATGGCGCTGCGCTCGGGCTGTAAGAAAGCCGGCCCCGCCATACTGGAGCCTATCATGAAGGTGGAAGTGGTCACTCCGGAAGCGAACATGGGCGACGTCATAGGCGACCTCAGCTCGCGCCGGGCCAAGATAACCGAGATGGGCACCCGCGGCAACGTCCGCGTGGTGAAGGGCACCGTGCCGCTGTCGGAAATGTTCGGCTACGCCACGGTCATCCGCTCCATCTCGCAGGGCCGCGCCTCCTTCAGCATGGAGCCCAGCCACTATGAGGAAGTTCCCGGCAACATAGCCAAGTCCATCATAGAGAAGCGCACGGAAGCCAAAGCGGCTGCCTGACAATAAAGGTTTAACAGGAGAACAAGAAACAGTATGGCCAAAGAGAAATTCGACAGAAAGAAGCCGCACGTGAACGTGGGAACAATCGGACACGTGGACCACGGCAAGACGACTTTGACGGCGGCGCTGACGAAGGTGCTGTCGGGTGAAGGGAAGTCCAAGGAGAT
>JAAYTX010000177.1 GCA_012523635.1 Elusimicrobiota bacterium | reverse complement strand
TTTTTTCAGCACAATTGCGTCGGCCCCGTGTTCGGCGGCTATGGCCCGCGCCGCCAGCGCCTGCGCGTCCAGCGCGGCGGAGTTCTTGTCGGAAACGCTGTCGCCCTTTATTTCGCCGATGGCGCCGAAGCGGTATTTCAGTTCTGAGTAGGATTGGACAACCTCCACCTGCTCGGGGCTTTTTGGCGGGAATACCGGGCCCACGGTTATCCAGTCCACTTTCGCGGAGTGGCGGGCGCAGCCGCTTGCCAGCGCCGCTGCGGCGCAGATTAAGGCCAGGTTCAATGTCCGCATGATGAGCAGTTCCCTCCGGCGCAGGATGCGCAATTGTGCCCGCCGCCGGAAAGCCCTGGTACGGAATCAGACACTTTGATAAGGCGGCGCAGGCGCTTGTTGTATTTGTAGCTGCCGGTTTTGGGCGAAGGCGCGCCCGGCGGCAGCGCCCGCGCAGGCCCGCTTGCGCAGAACGGGCAGTCCAGCTCGGCGGGCACGGTTTCCGAATCCGGCGACTCAAACTCGAACCAGCGCGAGCAGGCACGGCAGGCGAAACGGTGCTGCTTCATCGCGTCACTGCGGCGGCTCTATGCCCAGGTCGCGGCAGATTTTGCGCACAGTGAAATCCGCTATCTCCGTGTGCCGGGTGACCGGGATTTCCTTGTTGGTGACGGGATTTTTGTAAATGGAATATTTGCCGCCCTCGCGCGACAGCACGCAACCTTTGTCGCCGAGGTGTTTGATGAATTCGCGTCTTTTCATGGCCAGCCTCCTGACCTGTAAATCTTATAAAATTCAGCGCTTGCCTTCACTCCCGGCGGCAAGCTGGCCGCAGGCCGCGGCTATGTCGTGCCCTAGGCTTTTGCGCACTGTGGCTTTCACCCCGGCGGGGAGCAGGCGGGCGGCGAAACGCTCCGCGTCGCCCGTACTGGCTTCGAACTGCGAGCCCTTAACCTTGTTGCAGGGGATGAGGTTTACATGCAGCAGGTAGCTGCCGCTTATCGAGCGCACCCATTCTATCAGCTTGCGGGCGTGGGCCGGGGAGTCGTTGTGCCCTGCCATCACCGCGTATTCGAGGAAAACCTCGCGCTTCGTGCGCTTTATGTAAAGTTCAAGGGCTTTTTTAAGGTCGTCCAGCCCGAAGCGCCTGTTTATCGGCATTAGGCGGCTGCGCTCAAGGTCGTCAACGGTGTGCAGGGAAAGGGCCAGGTTCACCTGCGGCAGGTCGCTGGCCAGCTTCATGATGCCGCGCGGGAAGCCCGAGGTCGAGACCGAAATGTGGCGTTGGCCTATGCCCAGCCCGTCGTGGCTGCTGATGAGGCCTATGGCCTTCACCACCTCGGTATAGTTCATGAAAGGCTCGCCCATGCCCATGAACACCACGCTGGAAATCCTCTGCGCAAGCTTCTCCTGGCGCACGTGCTGGAGCCAGAAAAGCACCTGTTCCTCTATTTCAATGGCCGAAAGGTTGCGCTTGAAGCCCATTTTGCCGGTGGCGCAGAACACACAGCGCACAGGGCAGCCCACCTGAGAGGAGACGCAGACGCTCCAGCCTGAGCCCGCGTTTAGGAGCACAGTCTCAATGCGCGCGCCGTCCTTGAATTCAAGCAGGGCTTTCCGCGCGTCCGAGACCTTAGATATGCGCAGGGCCGCCAGCTTGCATGAAAGCATGGGAAACTGCGGAGCCAGCTCTTCACGCAGCGGGGCCGGCACGGCGCTCATCTGGTCCCAGGAACGGACGCCCTGTTCGTATACCGCTTTGCGTATCTGCGTAAGGCGGTATTTCTGCACGCCGTGAGCGGCAAGGTGGGTTTTCAGTTTTTCAAAGTCCATGTTCAGGCTCCGTAGTAGAGTTGCAGATATTGAGCGGTAATTTTTTCAATGGAATAGCTTTCGCGCATAAGGCGCGCGGACGCTGCCGAGATCTTCTGCCGCGCATGCGGGTCCAGCGCGGCGGCCCGTTCAAGCAGCGCGGCGAACTGTCCCGGCGACGCGGCTGCAGGCGTTTTCAGGCCGGTTTTCCCGTCTTCCACAGGGGCGCAGCCGCTGATGTCTTTTACCAGCGGGACAAGTCCGCAGGACATGGCCTCAAGCAGGGCGTTGGACATGCCTTCTGTATCGGACGGAAGGACAAAAAAATCTGCCGCCCGGTAATAATCGGGCAGGTTCGGCACCGCTCCGGGCAGGCTGACGCTGTTCTCAATGCCCAGAGAATTCACCAGTTCTTTCATGCTGTCTTTCAACGGGCCTTCCCCGGCAAGAAGCAGGCGGGCACTGGGGTGTGCGGTTGAAAAAATTTTCCAGGCTTCGGCCAGCAGGGGCAGGTTTTTTTCCGCCACAAAGCGCCCCGCAAACAGGAATATCTCGCCGTTAAATCCCAGTTCTTGGCGCAATTGTTCCCGCTCCTGCGGCGCAGGAGGCGTGAATTCCGCCGTCGGGGCTGGGTTTGGTATCAGTTTCGCGCGGGTTGCCGGGATGCCGCTTTTCAGGAGTTCCCGCAGTCCGTCTTTGTTGGGCGTGATGAAAAACGGCTTGAACAGCGAAAGAAGCGCCGTTTTCGCATTCGCGAAACGGCCTGTGCCGCTGTCGTCGCGCAGGCCGCCGCGCGCGCCCACGCCTCCCAGCGAGACAAATACGGGTTTGCCAGCCAGCGCTCCGGCCGCGCAGCAAAGCGGCGTGAGCGTGGAAAGCAGGAAATTCTGTATTACGGAATAGGTCTTGCGCAGGGACAGGAGCTTCAGGAAAACGCGGCAATAAAAAAGAAGGTTTCCGGGGAATCCTCCGTCTTCCGGGCCAAGATGGAGTATGATTGGGCCGGAGTTGTTTTCGCCGGGCTTGATTCCGCTGTTTCTGCGAGTAAGCACTGTCACCGGAAACCCGGCGTGCGCCAGTTCCTCCGCCAGCCTTGCCGCCCTGTTTTCCGTGCCGCCAAGCGCGGGGGGGTAGCTGCTTATCACAAACACGGCCCCGGCGGGCCGCGTGCTTCTATTGGGTATGACGGTCAATTGATATAATACCTCTGGCGAAAGCTTCTCTATAGACATGATATATAAAAAACCCCTTCCGGCTCTGCTGATGAGTTTTCTTAAGTCGGAATCCTACCGCAGAGGGCTGGTCTATTCCGTTTTTTTCAATGCGCTGGCCCGCGTGCTGGGGTTCGCGGCCAGCCTTGCCATAGCGTATTACTTCGGCGCTGGGGTGGAAACGGATATCTATTTCTACTGTATTTTTTCAGCCGGTCTGATGGCCGGCTTCGCTTCAAACCTGAATTCGGCGGTGCTTATCCCTGAATCGATGCGGCTGACAGGGCGTCACGGCGAACAGCACAGCCGGGAATTCCTTAACGGCTTCCTTTACGCTTTTCTGGCCCTTGGCGTGGCCATGTCCATCATCGGTTTTCTGTTCCCGGTCCAGCTTTTTTCGGTGCTGTCACGCTTTTCGCGCGAGGCGCTTGAACAGCATAGGAGCATTCTGCTGCTCTCCGTGCCTATTTTCACCCTGATGAAGATTTCCAATTATCTTTCCGACATACTGGTGTCGCGCAAGTTCTTCACCATGCCCATGATTGCGGGGCTTGTGGTGAACGGCGCGGTGCTGTTGTTCATCTTTCTGCTGGGGCCCAAGTGGGGCGCGGCCAGCATGGCCGGCGGCATGCTGCTGGCGCATGCGTTCAACATCGCGCTGATGGTGTGGCTGATGCGCGCCCAGTTGGGCTGGAATTTCAGGCTGAAGAAGGTTCAGCTCGCCGCGCACGTGCCAAAAAACGTCATTTTTTCGCAGCTTGGGAGCGCGACAGCAGTATTGTCCTCCTATGTGCCGATTTTCCTGCTGAGCGGCTACGGCTCCGGCACCGTGAGTTCGCTTAACTTCGGCCGCCAGGTCGCGGAACTGCCCAATTCGCTGCTGACCCAGCAGGCTTCGTCGGTGTCCGGGATAAAGTTCAACGAGATGTCCGCGAATCACGACGGGGCCGGGCTGGACAGGGCCTTCCATACGGCGGCTTCCGCGCTGGTGTTCGCGCTGGTGCCGGTTGCGGTGGCCGGGTGCTATTTCGCCCCAGAGGTGATAGGGTTGCTGTTCAAAAGAGGCCGTTTCGGCGTGGAGGCCGTGAAATTATCAGCCGATTTCATGCGCGTTTTCCTTCTGGCGGTGCCTTTTAACGCTGTTTCCACACTTGTATCCAGGCTTTTTATGGCTGAACAGAAGGTGAGCCAGTCTTTTTGGTATCAGTTCGCATATAACGCCGTGCTGCTCCTGGCCGCGCTTTTTTTAATCAGGGAAACCGGTGTGCTTGGGTACCCGGCCGCCATTCTGATGATGCAGGTAATCAATTTGCCTGCGTGCATATTTTTGCTGCGCCGCTATGCTCCGCAGGTGAATTATCTGTCGGCGCTTAGCCGCCTTTGGCGTCTGGCTATTTACGAATCGGCCCTGTTTTTCCCTGTTGCCGTAGCCGACGCGTTGTTGCTGCACAATCTGCCGCTCATTCCGAGAATGATAGTCGCCTGCACCGCATATATGCTGGCGTTGCTGTTCTTCAACAGGCATATGGCGCTGGAGCCTGAAAGCAGGAGCCTTATTCTCAGGGTTCTGCATATGCGCAGGGCCAAGGCAGTAGAGGAATGAGCGGAGACAGGCTTTCGGAACGCGGGCATTGGGACGCGCTTTTTAAAGGCGTGGAACTGCCGCGCAAGCTGGATTTTTCGCAGCATCACTATCGCGCCTGCGCTGAATTCATGCGTCCTTTTCTGGAGCAAAAGCGCGGCGGCGCGCTGCTTGAGGCCGGCTGCGGGGCTTCCGCGTGGCTCCCCTATTTCGCCGGTACCTGCGGGATGCGGGTTTCAGGGCTGGACTATTCTCCTTCCGGGTGCGAGCTTGCCAAAAAAAATCTGGAACTGCAGGGCATGGCGGCCGAGGCCGTGTACTGCGCTGATGTTTTCGAATTTTCGCCGCCGCATGCGTATGATGTGGTATTCAGCTATGGCGTTATAGAACATTTCACGGATTACCGCAGGCTGCTTTCGCGCATGGCCGGGTGGCTTGCCCCCGGCGGCGTGCTGCTGACGCTGGTTCCCAACATGGGCGGCGCAAGCGGCTGGCTTAACCGCCTGGCCGTGCCGGATGTGTTTGATATGCACGTGCGTCTGGACAGGGCCGAGCTTGGCTCGGCTCATTCAGACACCGGGCTGAAGCTGCTGCGCTGCGATTATGCCGGAGTATTTTCCCTTGCGGTGGTGCCGTGGGCCAGAAGCCGGAAGGCATTTTTTTTGGCGCGGCCCGTGCTGTCTCTGATAAACTATTCGAATGCTCTATTGTCCAAGGTGTGTAATGTCATGCCGGAATTCGGCACGGCGCTGCTGTCGCCTTATATTATGGCTGCCGCGGTGAGAGACGGGAAGTGACGTTCGGAAATATATGAAATTTTGCATCACCATAGATGTCGAGCCGGACTGCAGGCCGGATTGGGTTTACTCAAATCCGCTGGAGTTCCGCGGCATCATTGAGGGGATAGCCGGACGGCTTGAGCCTTTATTCATGCGGCTTGGCGTGAAGCCCACCTACATGGTAAGCAATGTGGTTCTGGATGACGCGCGCAGTTCTGACATTCTGGCCGGGCTGAAGTCAGGGGCCGAACTGGGGTCCCACCTTCATCCCGAATTCATAGAGCCGGAGCGGATTTATTCCGACTACGCCGGAAGGCGCGGCCTTGCCAACTGCTGTTTCTTGCCGCCGGACCTGCAGCGGGCCAAACTTGGCAATATCACGTCAATGTTTGAGCGGCGGTTCGGGCGCAGGCCCGTTTCGTTCAGGGCTGGGCGCTTCAGCGCCGGCCCGGACACCTTCGCCGCGCTCGCGGAGCTCGGGTATAAGGTGGATACCAGCGTCACGCCCCATATCAATTGGAAGGACCCTACGCACGAGCATCCCGTAGACTTTACAGATGCCCCGGAGCAGCCATATTTTATCGGCGGATTGCTGGAAGTTCCTGTAAGCATAGGGTTGATACGGCGTTTCTTTCGCTCACATACGGTATGGCTGAGGCCCGTTTACGCAACACCTTCGCGCATGCGATTGCTGGTGGATTCATTCGCCGAAAAATATGGTTCCGGCGCGGTGATGAACATGATGTTCCACAATGTGGAAGTGCTGCCGAACCTCAGCCCCTACACATCCTCGGAGGCCGAGTGTTCCCGTTATCTGCGCGACCTCGAGGACACGCTAAAATATCTGCTCAAATCAGGTTTTGAAAGCGCCACCCTGTCGGAAGTTTATGGCTCGCGAAAACGCTGAATTCCGCGGCGTGGCGATGCTTTTGCCATCTGTCCCGCCGCGACCCGCCGGAGGGGCGGAGCTGCAGGCTCTGGCGCTTTCGCGCGCCCTTGCCGCGCGCGGCGAACATGTTTTTATAGTAAGCGAGTGGGCCCCAGGTTTGCCTGACAAGGCCGAACTGGGCGGGATAGCGGTATTCCGCCCGCACGGGTTTTTGAACGTGTTGTGGCGCGCCGCCGCCGCGCCGCTGAAGTTTTTTAAGAGAAAAACTCCGCACGCGGATTCCGTGCGGACCGATTATTCAGCGCTTCCGGAAGACGGCAAAAAGGGCATAACTGTCCGCCGCTTCGGGTGGCTGTCTGTCCCATATGCGCTGGTATTCGCTGCTAACGCTTTTATTTTCTTGCGCCGCCGCAGGCATGAATTTGACGTAATTCACGCCCATCATGCCGAATGGGACGGTTTTGCCGCTGTGGTGCTGGCCCGGCTTTTGGGCAAGAAAGCGCTGGTAAAGGATTCCACGGTCAACGGGTTCCGGCGGCTTCAAAACGACGCTTTTGGTTGGCGCATGAAAAACTGCATGAAGGAGCGCGCTTATTTCGCGGCCCTGACCGGGGCTATCGCCGGTAACCTGGAGACCGAAGGGGTTCCCCCCGCAAGGATTTTCCGTATCCCGAACGGAGTGCCGCTTTCGCCGATGGCCGTGCCCGGCAATAAGCCGGATTCCTGCCTTTTTGTGGGGAACCTTACGCAGCAGCCCGCCAAAGGTTTTGACGTGCTTCTGCGGGCCTGGCCTTTGGTGGTGAAAAATCGTCCCGGCGCAGTGCTCCATGTCGCTGGCGGCGGGCCAGCGGCGGCTTACGGGGCCTATGCAGAGAAACTCGGGATAGTTTCAAGTGTGCGTTTTTATGGTTCGGTGCCCGATATTTCCGCTTTATATTCTTCAGCCGCCGTTTTCGTTCTGCCGTCGCGCCGCGAGGGCATGTCCAATGCCTTGCTTGAAGCCATGGCGCACGGCCTGCCCGCAGTGGCCAGCGCCATACCCGGAATGAACGAGGTTGTGCTTGAGGGAGAGACCGGGCTGCTGGTTCCGCCTGACGATGAGCGCTCCCTGGCTTTGGCGCTGTCGCGCCTGCTGGGCGACGCGGAACTGTCCCGGACAATGGGCGCGGCTGCCAGAAAACGCGCGGAAGAATATTTTTCCCTGGAGAAAATAGCGGCCGTGTACTCCGAGGTTTACAGAGACATCACTTCGCGGGCTTGCTGCTGAACTTCAGCTTGCGGGCCGCCACCACACACATTTTTAGCAGCAGCCAGCCGTGCGAGAAGCGCGAGATTTTTGTGTCCCCATAGGCCCTGCTTCTGTAGCGCACCGGCATTTCCCTTATATTCAGCCCAAGGCGCGCCGCGCCGAACAACAGGTCAAAATCCCCGAACGGGTCGAAGTCGCCGAAATAAGCGCGGCCTTCCGAGATGCGGCGGTAGTTCTCGCGGGACAGCGTTTTTGTGCCGCACAGCGTGTCGCGCAGCTGGCGTTCCAGCAGCCAGGAGAAGATATAGCCGAATGCGTGGTTGGCTATGTTGTTAAGGTAGCGCATGGCCTGGTCCTGAAGGGGATAGTTGAGGCGCGAACCGTTTACAAAGTCGGCCCGGCCTTCGGCCATGGCCAGGTAGAACTTCGGCAGGTCCTCCGGCGCGACGGAGAGGTCAGAGTCCAGTATCAGAAAATAGTCCCCGGTGGCGGCCGCAAAGCCCTTGCGCATCGCGTCCGCCTTGCCCAGCCGCCCGCCCTGCTTTATCAGGCTGTAGGAAAAACCGTCAGGGGGCGTTTTTAGCGCCTCTTCCAGCAGTTCATAGGTGCCGTCCGAGGAATCGCCGTCCACGAACACCACTTCCGTTTGCCTGCCCATGCGCGGCAGGCGTCCCAGAAGCGGCTTTATGTGTCCCGCCTCGTCGCGTGTCGGCACTATCACGGAGACGACGGCGTCGTCATTGAACTGCGGTTCGGGCGACGGCCTTGCCACTATGTATTCCACAAGGCACAGGTGCCTGAGGACTGGCAGGCGGGCGAGGAGTTTGTTGGCCAGGGCCGACAGCAGCGGTATTTTTACCGGCACAAGGGCGAAGCTGCCGCGTTCCCGCACCGAGAAGCCGCTGAGCTCCATAAGGTTGCCGATGTCGTTGAGCGTCAGCCAGTGCTGAAGCGGCTGGCGCGCCTTCAGGCCGAAAGTCTCGCCAAGGCGCAAAAGCGGCTCCCACAGATAATTGGTGTGCGTCAGCACCAATGTGGCTTCCGGGCGGCACAGGCGGCGCAGGTTGCGGGCCGCGCGCCACACGTCGCCCACAGAGCTCAGCGTGTCGGTGCAGATTACGCAGTCAAAGCGGCGCTCAGTCTTCAGGGCCTCGATGTCGTCTTCTATGAATTCTATGCCGGGGTATTTGCGCCGGGCAATCTCCAGCGCCGGGGCGCAAAAGTCTATGCCGGCGCGCGAACAGCAGGGGAGCGCCGCCAGCAGATTGCCGGTGGAGCAGCCCACTTCGGCCAGTTCCCCGTCCGGCGGGACGCGTGAACGGAAAAATTCCGTTATGAGGCTGTGATAGTAAGAATTTTTAGCGCGCCAGGAATCACGCACTCCGGCTGTGTTTGCGAAGTAGTTCTTAAGCCGCGCGCGTATGTCCAGCAGATATGCGTCGCCTGCCGGCTCTAGCTCGTATTTGCGCGCGGTTGAAGCCATATTTCCGGTTTTTCAGGCGGCGGTGACGTTGGTGCCCACGAAGACGCTGGCGTCCATAATCACGAAGCAGGAAAAATAGCTGCGCAGTATTGAGGTTTCCCTGGGCATCACCGACACGTTCCCGGCTGTCCAGGCCACGGAGCGGATGTGTTCCTTGCCAAGCCAATAGTAAACGTCGCCCCCGTTGTAGACCCATGCCAGCGAGTCTTTCCACGGCACCTGTTTGGGGTCCTGCGAGTTTTTTATTTCCGGGACTGCTTTTGTGATGAGTTCCATGACTCCTCCGAATAAAATTAAGAGCGGCCTGTACCCCGGATTCTGTTCCGTGCGCTTTCGCGCGCGGCGGGAACCATTAATCTATGCGGCCCACTTGGCGCCTGCCGCGCCTTGCGGCGCGGCGCGGGCGGGCAGCCCTGGCGCCTGTTTGGCCTTGCTCCGGACGGGGTTTGCCCTGCCGCGCGCGTCGCCGCGCGCGCGGTGCGCTCTTGCCGCACCATTTCACCCTTGCCTGCGGCTTGCGCCGCCGGCGGTGTATTTTCTGTGGCACTTTCCATCCCGCGGGGATATGGCCCCGCAAGCCTCGCCCCAAGGCGAGCGTCCTGCCCTACGGAGTCCGGAAGTTCCTCCCCGTCCGCGCGAGGCGGGCGGAGCGGCTCCCCGGCCGCTCAAAAAAGTTTAAGCTGCTCAGCGCCGGTCCGGCGCGGAGCGCAGTGCGTCGCTATGTCCAGCGTTATGTTGGCCATGGCGTCCGGCGCGGCGTTCTGCTCGCGCGGGACGTGGCGCAGGGTCACGCCCTTGAATTTCGCGGCCAGCGCGCGTATGCCCGGCATCAGCGCCGCAAGGTCCGGGTTCTTTATCTTGTACTGGCCGTTGTACTGCTTTACCAGCAGTTCGGAATCGGAGCACACTTCCAGTTCGTCTGCCCCGGCAGACAGCGCCAGTTCAAGCGCCAGGCTAAGGGCCGAGTATTCGGCGATATTGTTGGTGCAGTTGCCCAGGAATATCCCGCATTCGCGGACATGCGTGCCGGACTGGTCGCGCAGCACCGCGGCCGACGCGCCCGGCCCGGGGTTGCCGCGCGACGCGCCGTCTATGTTTGCGAAAAGCTTCATTTTGCCTCCGGGACGAAAAGTATCCGCTGGCAGCTGTCGCACTGGGTTATGGCGTCTTTCTTTTTGGCGGCCACTACGGCCTGCGGCCTAAGCGACATGTTGCAGCCGGAGCAGGCGAAATTGCCGCCCTGGTCGCGGACGGCGCAGACGGCCGTGCCGCGCTGTTTGCGTATGTGCTCGTATTTTGAAACCAGCGACTGGTCCAACCCGGCGGCGAAGGCGTTGCGTTCTTCCTGCCCGCTTTGAAGCGCGCTTTCCAGGCCCTGCTTTTCCGAGGCCAGCGCCGCAGCCCTTGTCTGGAAACTTTTTTCAAAAGCCGCGAATTCCGCAGCCAGCTTCTTTTCTTCCGCCGCCGAAGCGTCAAGCCCTTCCATCGCGGCCAGAATTCCTGTTTCCAGTTCGCCAGCGTGCTTCTTGCCTTCTTCTATTTCAGTCAGCAGTGCCTTGAAGGCGTCGTTGGCTTTCACCTGGTTGAGCTCCGACTGGTGCTTTTTTGTCCCTTCCTCGCACTCGCGCAGTTCAAGTTCAAGGTCCTTGCGGCTCAGGGCCAGCTTCTTCTGCGCTTCGCGGTGCGCGTCAAGCGCTCCGCGTTCCTCGTCAAGCCCATCCTGCAAATTCTCCAGTTCAGCCGGTATCGCTTTAAGGCGGGCCCGCAGCATATCCAGCCCGGAATCCTTTTTCTGCAATTCTATGAGGTGGTGCAGGTCTTCGGCTGCGGGCATCATGCCCCCCCTTGCGGGGCCGCAAGGCCCAGTCGATTCAGAATTTCATCCGCCACTGCCTGCACCACGGCTTCGTCGTCTTCAACTGCGGGGCCGGGGTCGGCGGCCAGCAGGCGTTGCCTTATGGCCAGCAGCTTTTCAACCGATTGCGGGTCCAGTTCGCTTTTGCGGCCCAGTATTTCCGTAACCAGGCCGATGTTTGCCACGTGCTCTACTGTTTCCATGCGGCACAATGCCTGCTCAAGCGAGTTCCCGTAGGCCACCACGCCGTGGTTGGCCATCAGAACGGCGTCGTGGCGCGGCACCAGCTTTTCAAGCGACTGCGAAACCTCCGGAGTGCCAGGAGTGGCGTAAGCGGCAAGCGGGACGGCGCCCAGCGTCAGGACCGATTCCGCCGTCAACGGCCTGTCCAGCGCAAGGCCCGCGCTGGCGTAGCCTGTGGCCACCGGCGGGTGCGCATGCACCACTGCCTGCGCGTCGGGACGCAGGCGGTAGATTAAAACGTGCATTTTTATTTCCGACGAGGGTTCCCGCGTGCCTGAAATTTTGCGGCCTTCCAGATCTGTGACCACCATGTCTTCCGCAGACATAAAGCCCTTGCTGATGCCGGAGGGCGTGGCCAGGAGGCGCCCGCTGTCCAGGCGTACGCTGATGTTGCCGTCGCCGCCCGAGATGTAGCCGCGCTGGTAGATGCGGCGGCCCGCGGCGGCTATTTCCTGGCGGTGCTGGCTTTCGCTTTTCATGATGCGCTGTCCCTTGGCTTAATGATATTATTTATTCATGCGGACGGCAAAGCCGCGCCGCCATCCCGGAGGTGCAACCATGGACGCCCTGAAAGCTTTGACGGCAAGAAAAAGCGTGCGCAGCTACGCCAAAAAGGCGGTGCCGGAGCGTATTCTGGAAAAAGTTGTGAATGCCGCGCGTCTGGCGCCTTCGGCCTGCAACGTGCAGGCGTGGGAATTCGTGGTTGTGACCGATGCCGGGCTGCTTTCCGCGCTGGCCGCCCTGTGCGATTACGGGAGCTTCATAAAAGACGCCGGGGCCGCCGTAATCGTGGCCTCTAAGGACACTAAATATTATCTGGAGGACGGCTGTGCCGCTTCCGAAAACATACTGATAGCGGCCGCCGCCTGCGGGCTGGGCGGCTGCTGGGTGGCCGGGGACAAGAAAAAATATGCGCCGAAGGTGCTGGACCTGGCCGGACTGCCCGAGGATTACAGGTTGGTTAGCGTGCTGGCTTTGGGTTACCCGCGTGCGAAAAGCGCAGGCGTCCCGAAACGGCCTCTTTCCGAAGTTTTGCACTGGCAGCAGTTCAATAACAAAGCCGCGCGCGGCAAGCGCTAATTCGCCGGGAGGATTTGATGAAGGCTGATATCCGGGAAATACTGAAAACACGAGTGCTGCTGACCGATGGCGGCACCGGCACCTGGCTGCAAGGGCAGGGCCTGAAGCCCGAGGATTTCGGCGGGCCTTCGTTCGAGGGCTGCAACGAGCGTCTGAACCAGACGCGCCCGGATATCATCACCCGCCTTCACGAAGAATATCTCTCCGCAGGGGCGGATATAATAGAAACCAATTCTTTCGGCGCCGTTTCCGTGGTGCTGGCCGAATACGGGCTGGAGCAGTCGGCGCGGGAGCTTGCGAAAAAATCGGCGGAACTGGCTTGCGCCGCCGCCGCGCGTTTCAGCACCGCGCAGAAGCCGCGTTTCGCCGCCGGTTCCATGGGGCCCACTAATAAATCCATTTTCGTCACCGGCGGCACAAGCTTTGACGAACTGAGGGCCGCCTATCTGGAGCAGGCGCTGGGGCTGGTGGAAGGCGGGGCCGACCTGCTGATAGTGGAAACCGCCCACGACATAATAAACCTCAAGGCTGGGCTTGACGCCGCGTTCGAGGCCGGCCGCATGCTGGGGCGCGATGTCCCTGTGATAGCTTCCGCCACTTTTGACCGCTCCGGCTTCATGCTCAGCGGCCAGAACGTCGAGGCCTTTTATGTTTCACTTGAGCATTTGCCGCTGCTGGCCATAGGCTGCAACTGCGGCGCCGGGCCGGAGCAGATGGCTTCGCCGCTTAAAACCCTTGCCGCGATAAGCCGTTTCCCGCTTTTCTGCATGGCCAACAACGGCCTGCCTGACGAAAACGGGCGCTACACCATGAAGCCGCAGGAGTTCGCTGCCGCCATGGCCGCGCACGGCCGGGCCGGACTGCTGAACATAATGGGCGGCTGCTGCGGCACCTCCACCCCGCATATCAACGAGCTTTCGAAGCTGCAGGGACAGGCCAGGCCGTTTTCGCCGCGCAAGATTTCGCGCCGCGCCGTGAGCGGGGCCGAGGCGCTGTTCTTCGACGAGATAGATGCCCCTGCGCTGGCGGGCGAACGCGCCAACTCCATCGGCAGCAAGATTTTCCGAGAGATGGTGGCGCAGGGCAAGTGGGACGAGGCCGTTGGCGTCGCGCGCAGGCAGGCCAAGGCCGGGGCGCAGGTGCTTGATGTATGCCTCGCCAACCCGGAACGCGACGAGAAAACGGATTCCGCGGAATTCCTGAACCGCGTGACGCGGGCCGTGCGCACCCCCCTTATGGTGGACACCACCAATTACGAGGTGGCCGAGTCAGCCGCCAAGAGCTGTCCCGGCAAGATAATCTGGAACTCGATAAATTTCGAGCACGGCCCGGAAAAGGTGCTGGCCGCCGCCAGGCTCAACAGGCGTTTCGGCACGGCGCTGGTGTTCGGCTGCATAGACGAGAACAAGGAAGAGGGCATGGCGCTTACAGCCGCGCGCAAGCTTGAGGTGGCGCGCCGCGCGCATAAACTGCTCACTGAAAACGGGGTGCCGGAGGGCGACATAATTTTCGACGCGCTGGTGTTCCCCGTCGCCTCTGGTCAGGAGAAGTACGCGCTGGCCGCGTCAGAAACGGCTGCCGCAATAGCGCTGATAAGGAAAGAGTTCCCGGCCTGCGGCATGGTGCTTGGCGTCAGCAACGTTTCCTTCGGCCTGCCGCCAGCCGCGCGCGAGGCGCTGAATTCCATTTTCCTGCACCAGTGCGTCAGGGCCGGGCTGGATATGGCCATAGTGAACACAGAAAAATTGCGCCGCTTCGCCTCTCTTTCAGAACAGGAAAAGACGTTGGGCATCGCCCTGCTTGAACGGGCTTCAGCGGAAAAAGCCGCTGCCTTCGCCGCGCTTTACAGGACGGCGCAGGCCAAAACCGAAACCCGGACCGCTACGCTGCCTCCCGCCGAGCATCTTGAACGCGCCGTGCGGGAAGGCTCCTGCGAGGGCGTGGCCGAGGCCGCGCTTGCCCTGGCACGGCAGACCGGGGCGCAGGAGGTCATCAACGGACCCCTGACCCGCGCCATGGCGGCGGTCGGCAAGCTGTTTGCCGAGGGGGAGCTGATAGTCACCGAGGTTTTGCCGAGCGCGCAGGCCATGAAGGCCGCCGTTGACGCGCTTGAGCCGGAGCTGAAGAAGACGGCTGGCGGCGCGCGGCGCGGCAGACTGCTGCTGGCCACGGTGCGCGGCGACGTGCACGACATAGGCAAGAATCTCGTCAGGATAATTTTTGAGAGCAACGGATTCGAGGTGCTGGATTTGGGAGTGAAGGTGCCCAATGAAGCCATAGTGGCCAGCGCCCGCAGCGAGAAACCGGACCTGATAGGGCTTTCCGGCCTGCTCACGCGCTCGGCCGAGGCGATGATAAGCGTGGCCGAGGACCTCTCCGCCGCTGGGGTTTCCATACCGCTGGTGGTGGGCGGCGCTCCGCTGAGCGAGAAATTCGTCGCGCTGAAGCTGGCCCCGAAATACGGCGGCCCCGCCTTTTATTCCAGGGATGCCATGCAGGGCCTTGAAACCGCCGTGGAACTGCTTTCCGAAGGCAGGGAGAGGCTGCTGGCCGCCAACGCCAAAAGCCAGGAGCGCATAGCAGGTGCTTCCTGAACCGCTCAGCCTGAAAAGGCGCGTGATACGCGGCTATGATTTCGACCGCGTGCGCGCGCTCATCAACCCCCGGATGCTGTACAACAAGCATCTGGGCCTCAAAAAACCCGTGGAG
This sequence comes from Elusimicrobiota bacterium, assembly GCA_012523635.1. Lineage (GTDB taxonomy): Bacteria > Elusimicrobiota > Elusimicrobia > Elusimicrobiales > Elusimicrobiaceae > JAAYTX01. The sequence continues at coordinate 7,207 of JAAYTX010000177.1, read as the reverse complement.
CGGCTGCTGTCTGAAAACGACGCCCGTGCGGTGAAGCTGGCGGCGCAAGTGGAAAGCGCACTTGAGCTGGCGCGGGAATGCGCAAGGCTGGACTGCGTGTATTCCTTTTTTTACGCCGAATCCAAAGGCGATTCAATCCTGTTTTACGGCGAAACCCCCGAACCTTCAGAGTTCCCGTTCCCGCGCCAGTCATCGGGCGAGAAGCTGTGCCTGTCCGATTTCGTACGCCCGCCTTCCGGCGGACGCAGGGACGCGGCGGCGCTGTTTGTCTGCACTGCGGGCGCGAAGATAATAGAACGCGCCGGAGAACTGCGCGAGAAGGGTGACTACGTTCTGTCCCATCTGCTGAACATAAGCGCCATCTGCCTGGCGGAAGCCCTGGCCGAGGCCGTGCACTCCGACATCAGGCGCGAATGGAAACTGCCCGATACGGGTGCGGGTTCGCCCGAGGATTTGCTGCGCCAGCGCTACACGGGCAGGCGCTTCAGCTTCGGCTACCCGGCCTGCCCGGGGCTGGAGAATCAGGCGGAGCTGTTCCGCCTCCTGAAGCCGGAGGAGATAGGGGTGTCGCTGACCGAGAGTTTCATGATGTCGCCCGAGGACAGCGTTTCGGCGCTGCTCCTGCCTTCCCCTGACGCCCGTTATTTTGAAATAATTTGAGTGCCTTTACAGGAGGAACGATGAAAAGAGTGGCTGTGTACCCCGGCAGTTTCGACCCGGTCACCAACGGGCACCTGGACATTATCAGGCGCGCCTGCGGCATTTTCAGCGAGGTGGTGGTGGCGGTGCTGCACAACCGCACGAAGAAGGCGCTGTTCTCGCCCGACGAGCGGCTGGAGCTTATCAGGGCCAACCTGAAGGGCCTTAAAAACGTGCGCGTAGATTCCTTTTCCGGCCTGCTGGTGGATTATATGAAGAAGAACAACATCTCCGTGGCCATCCGCGGCCTGCGTGCCGTGTCCGACCTGGAATATGAGTTCCAGATAGCCCACACCAACCGTTCGCTTTACAACAAGATGGAAACCGTGTTCCTTATGCCCAGCGACAAGTACGTCTACCTCTCTTCCAGCATGGTGCGCGAGGTGGCTTCGTTCGGCGGGAAGTTCACGGCCTTCATCCCGCGCAACGTGGCGCGCGCGCTGGCCCGCAAGAACAGGGAAAAAGCGGTCTGACAGCGGGGCGCGCCCCGTCGTCGCGTCCGTGCGGGATTGTGCTATAATTCTGTAAATATTCGCCGGGGAGGATCTGATGATACAAGTTCATGTCAAATGCCCGAAGTGCGCCAAAAGCCTTATGGAGCCCAAGCACAAGCTCGACGGCAAGCCCGCCATCAAGATAGCGCTTTCCTACGCCGGCAAGAAGGGCGACCTCTATCTCAGTTCGCTGTACGGCAGCTACAACATTGAACTGCCGTTCAGCATCCCCATGGGCAAGATAGCCGGCTTCCGCTGCCCGCACTGCGCCGCCGACCTCAAAAGCATGCGCAAATGCGAGGCCTGCGGCGCGCAGATGGTGGCCTTCGACTTCAAGCAGGGCGGCCAGGTGCAGATATGCTCGCGCCGCGGCTGCAAAAAGCACGTCATAGAGTTCCAGAATCCCGAAGAGGAGCTGGAGGCTTTCTACAAGGCTTACGCCGGCTCGATGTAGCCGCCGCTCCGGGACGCGGGCCCCGCATATCGATGAAGTTCTTCACAGCATTCTTCCGCGTGCTGCACAGGTTTTTCAAGCGGCACCAGTCCTCACAACCGGCCGGCGCGCCGGTTGTGGTGTTCTGGCTGTATCTGGCGGCGCTGGCGCTGCTGATGTGCGTCTATCTGGTGCTGGCCTCAATGGGCATGAGCCAGAAGGCGCGCGTTTCCACCCGCGCCGACCAGATAATAGCGGACGTCGAGAAGGTGCGCCGGGAGGTTGAACGGCAGGCCGCCGAGGAAAAGGTCCGGCTGGCCAAGCTCAAAGAGGAACAGGAGAAGGCGGCTGTTCCCGTAGAGAAGAAGCTTGAAGTGCGCGGCGACCAGGCTTTCCGCGACAAGGCCATAGCCGGGCTTCAGGTGATTTACATCAAGGATACGAAGGCCTACCGCATTTTTCGCAAGGTGATATCAGCCATAGCGCCCGGAAGCGAGGGCAGCAAGTACGAAGTGGTGGAAGGCACCCCCACCCTGCTGCTGGCGCCAGAGGACGCCAACAGGTCCACGGCCTGGTGCGCGGGAACCATAGCCCGCGTTTTCGCGCTGACCTACCAGCAGTACCTGTATTCCATGCGCTCGCGCGTGGCGATAGCCGCGCCGCCTCCGCCCGGGCAGGAGTCAAATACTCCGACCGCGTCCGTCACAATAAAGCCTTTCGACTACAACGACGCCTACGCCAAGGCCGTTGGCTACCAGATCAAGATAATGAAACTGGCCGGAGCCTCGGTGCAGGAGATAAACGAATTCATGTCCAAGTACAGCAAACCGCGCTCCTCCACGCCGGTGGACGTGCCTTTTTCCTCCAACGCAACGGTAGATATAGAGTTTTCCTCCGGAGGCCCGGTGTTCTAAGCCGGGCGAGATGAACAGTCAGCCAGAGTTCCTTTCCATAGGCGGGGTGCGTTGCGCCAACAGGCTTGTGCTTGCGCCTATGGCGGGGCTTACCGATTCCCCTTTCCGACTTCTCTGCCTTGAAAGCGGTGCCGGGCTGGTGTGTTGCGAGATGGTGAGCGCGCAGGCCGTAAAATACGGCAACCGCAAGACCGAAGCCATGCTGGTGCTGGACCAGCGCGAGCATCCGGTTTCCGTGCAGATTTTCGGCGGAGAGCCGCAGGCCGTTGAGCTTGCCGCGCGCGCCGCCCGAGACGCCGGGGCCGACATAGTGGACATCAATGCCGGTTGCCCGGTGCGGAAGATACTGAAGTCCGGCTCCGGCGCGGCGCTGATGCGCGACGAAAGCGTTTTCGCGGCGGTGGTGTCGGCGGCTGTGAAAGCCGTGAGCCTGCCGGTGACGGTAAAATTCCGCACCGGCCTGCGCTCAGGCGACGGGCTTGGCCCGCGCCTTGCCGCCATAGCGCAGGACAGCGGCGCGGCCGCCATAGCGGTGCACGCGCGCCCTGCCGAGAACATGCATTCCGGCCCGCCGGACCTGAAGGCTCTTGAGGCGGTGTGCCGCGTCGCGCGCGTGCCGGTTATAGGCAACGGCGGCGTGGCCTGCGCCGAAGATGCGCGGCGCTTTCTTGAGGCGGGGTGCTCCGGGGTCATGATAGGCCGCGCCGCAGTCGGCAATCCGTTAATTTTCGGCGAGATTAATGCGGCGCTTGCGGGCAAGGCGCGCCGGGCCTGTTCTCAGGGAGAGCGCGTGGCGCTGTTCCTGCGCCTGTTCGACATGAACGCCAAACGCTACGGCGCAGAGACTGGGTTTTCGCGGCTAAAGAAGGCGGCGGGTTACTGGCTGAAAGGGTTCGCCGGGGCAAGCGGCCTGCGGGCCGATTTCGCGCAGGCCAAGGACCCTGCGGCGGCGCGCAACGCGCTTTCCGCCGCGCTGGGGCAACTGCACTGACGCCTGCGGAGCAGCTAATTCTGATTTATTTGGGGAGAGGCCTGATGAAAAAATTCAAACTACTGCTTCCGGCGCTGGGACTTCTGGGCGCGCTGGCCATGATGGGCGCTATGCCGCAATCTGGCGAAGCGCCAGTGGTGTACTACTCCAAGGACATCAATCCCGCTAAACTGCAGGCCGTGTATTCAAAGCTGGGTTTTGCGCCTTCCGGCAAGTTGGCCGTGAAAGTGCATTTCGGCGAGGAGGGAAACCGGAATTTCATCCCGCCGGAGCTGTTGAAACAGCTTGTTACCGGGCTTAAGGGCACTTTTGTGGAAACGAACACGCTTTACGGCGGTTCGCGCGGCGACACTGCAAAGCATCTGGCGACAGCCAGGGAACACGGCTGGACTTATACGCAAGTGGACATTCTGGACAGCGAAGGCGAGACGACTATCCCCTATAGCGGAAAATATTTCGACAAGGTTTATGTCGGCAAGGGCATGGCGAAGTATGATTCTTTTCTGGTGATTTCGCATTTCAAAGGGCATTCCATGGGCGGCTTCGGCGGCGCGGTGAAAAACCTCGCCATGGGTTTCGGTTCACCGGCGGGAAAGATGGCCCAGCATTCCGGTCAGATACCCACAATAGTGCGCGGCAGATGCATGAAATGCGGCAACTGCCGCCGCACCTGCCCGGTGAACGCCATAGACGAGAATTTCAATATAGACCGTTCCAAGTGCATAGGCTGCGGCAAGTGCAAGGCTTACTGCCCGTTCAATGCCATAGAGTCGGCCTCAGGCCCCAGCAAAGGCCCGGTTTTTCAGGAGAAGATTGCCGAATACGCCAAGGGCGTGACCGCCAGGGGTAAATTCACCTACATAAATCTGGCTATGAACATTTCCAAGGCCTGCGATTGCAGCGCCACCGCCCCCAAGCCGTTTATCGGCGACGTGGGCATACTGGCCTCCAACGACCCGGTGGCGCTTGACCAGGCCAGCTTCGACATGGTGAACAGAAAGGCCGGAATCCCCGACGCTTTCGAGCATGAAACAGGCGTTTCCGGCCTGCATACCCTTGAATATGCCGAGGCAATCGGTCTTGGAAAAAGGACGTACAGGCTGGTTGAAGTGAAATAATTTCTGGGGCGGTGCGGGACGTCAGCGCAGGAGGCCCGCAAGCCCGAGGCCGCAGTACCACAGCCCGGCAAGCAGGAGCGTCAGGCGGCCTATTTCCCTGACGCGGTTGCTTATCCATGGGGTGCCCAGCAGGACAGGCGACATGAACAGCGAAGTTGCCGCGTAAAAGCCGCAGAAATACACAGTTCCTCTTGCGAAATCTGCCAATCCCATCAGGCGCAGAAGCCCGGCCGCGAAAGGCGGGCAGATGTTTATGCCAGTGGCAAACCCAAGCGCCACCGGCAGGCGTTTGAACAGGGGGCCGAGGTCTTTTTTAAGCAGGCAGGGGGCTTCCAGCCCGCGTACACGGGCTATGGCAAGAAACATCATCAGCACGCCGCAGGCGCACAGGCTGGCTGGCAGTACCCAGCCCGGCATCTCGTATTGTCCGGCTTTTCCGGCCCAGGTGGCCAGCGCCGCGAACAGCATATAGGCCGCGAAACGTCCTATCAGGAATTGCAGAAGTATGAAGCCGTTGGTTTTCCAGCTGGAGCGCCCTTCGGCCAGCACATAGGGAAGCAGCAGCGGCAGGCAAGACACCAGGCAGTAAAACCCAGTGGACAAGCCCAGCAGAAAACCTTCGGTGAAAAGCGCCGCCATCTAGTTGAATCCAAACAGCGCAGCCAAATCTTTCAGCGCTGCCGGGCCCCACAGCGCGGAAAAAACCGTGCCAAGCGTCAGTGCGGCGAACACATATAAATATTCCGCTGTAAGAAGACTTCCGAATACGCCATTCCGCGGCGGAAGCGTGAGGCCCGCTATGCTGTAGCGCATGGCGCCGTGCGGGCAGTCGCGGACGCAGTCTCCGCACAGGTTGCAGTATGCGCCGGGTACTGGCTTTCCTTCCGGTCCGGTTTTCATTGCGTTCATGGGGCAGGCTGTCGTGCAGAGCGTGCAGCTGACGCATTTGCCGGGGTCGGCGCTCACGCGGAAGGGGTTCAGCCTGCCCCACAATGCCTGCCACGCAGAAAAAGGACAAAGGTAGGCGCAGAATATTTTTTTGCCTGTGAGCAGAGGGACCAGCGCCAGTGCCACAACGCCCACGAAGGCCAGCGCGTATTGCACAAGGCGGGAGGCGTTTTCAGGGTCGGCGAACGGGGTGGTGGTTTTAAGCGGACACAGCCACATGCAGAAAACCGGCATGGAATAGCCGATTGCGGCCAACAGCATGAAAATGAGCAGTGCGGCGGGCAGGTCGCGCAGACGGAAGGCCCAAGGCCCCAGTTTTAACAGCGGGCGGCGCGGTATGGCGCAGAAGCCGTCGTTTATCCCGCCGAAACAGCATATCCACGAGCACCAGGCCCGTCCTATCGCAAGCGTAACCAACAGCCATACTGCGGCCAGTTTTATGGGGCCCCAGAAGACTGGCCACATCCCTATTTTGGCGGCTATGAATTCCTGATGTATGCGTTCGGGCAGAAAGGAGGCCATGGATATGTGGCAGTAGGGGGTGGCCTTGACGGCGGCGTCTATGCAATAGCCTATCCTGCCGCCGGTGAAAAGCCCGTGTTTCAAGTGGAACAGGAAGGCGAGGGCCGAGACTGCGAAAAATATGCGGCGGAAAGTTGCCGTGCGGCCAGTGAAGCGTATGCCGAAAGCCATTGAGGCCGTGAACAGAGACCACGCTAGCGCATAGAGAAAATGCGTTTCCCTGCCCGCCATAAGCACCGAGAGCGGGGCGGTAAGCGCCAGTATCAGCCCCGCAAAAAGCAGGGCCGAGGGCAGGCGGTGTTCGTCTTCGCCGGAAAATGCCATGGAGTACAGTATACTTTTTAAGCCTGCGGGCGTGGCTGTGTGGGCCCGCTATCTGCAACTGTTGGCTGTTCGTTGTCGGCACGGCCACAATGCCGGTGATTATTCCTTGGCATTGTGCGGCATGGGTTTTCTATTTTTAGGGCGGCCTTTGGGCATTGTTTGCAGTTTGCGGCGCAAAGCGTTTTCCAAGCGGACTATAAAAGGCAGGTTTCCCAGGGGTTTGCCTGTTCTGGTGTGAAGGCGGATATTGTCGGCAATCTCCGGGCTGTCTGCCTGCGCGGTATAAGCTTTCCATTCCTCAGGCGTGGAATTTATGTATTGAAATAACTTGGTTTTGCCGGAAGTGTTGTTTCTATTGCTGGACCATTCCCAGTCCATTGGCGTGTTTGTCATGCGTGCCCTGACTGGGTTGCGCTCAACATATTTGGCCGCCGTCATAAGATGTTTGTTGTCCAGAATGCAGGAATAAAAACGCCCCTGCCATAAGTGCCCGTTCGCTTTCAATTTTTTGTTGAAATATTGCGAGTAGCGCATATGTGTCCGGCTAAACGTCAGCGACAGGGCATTTGCCCTTTCCGGGACTGCGATGAAGTGGACATGATTGCTCATCAGGCAATAGGCCAATAGTGAGCAGCCGAACTTGGCGGAATATTCGCGAAGGAAGGTCAGATATTGTTGGCGGTCTTTGTTATTTCTGAAGATAAGTCTGCGGTAATTGCCGCGTTGAGTGATGTGATGCGGCAAGCCTATCGCTACGGCGCGAG
>JAAYTX010000176.1 GCA_012523635.1 Elusimicrobiota bacterium | reverse complement strand
TCAGATTTGGGCATAGATTCCATAAAGCGCGTGGCGATTCTTGCCGAAGTGCAGGAGAAGCTGCCGAATACTCCACAGATAAAGCCGGAACACCTCGGCACCATGCGCACTTTGCGGCAGGTGGCGGCCTATCTGTCGCAGAGCGGGGAAACAACGGCCCCGGCCCACCCCGCGCAGGAAGCCGCGCCTCAGCAGGAAACCGAGGCCGAGCACGAGCTTTCCCGCTTCATACTTAAGCTGAAAGACCTTGAGCCCTCGCGCCAGCCTGTGGTGGTGGACAAAGCCCTGCCCCTGCTGGTTTCAGACGACGGCTCCGGCCTCTCGGCACAGCTTGTCAAAACCCTTTCCGAAAAAGGCTACGCCGCGAAACTTATAAATTCCGGCTGGCGTCCCAGGCAGGGCGAAAAGGCCTGCGGCCTGGTGCTTGTGTCGCCTTTGTCCAAACTAAAGTCCGGCATGCTGTGGGACGAAAAATCCGAACAGCGGGCCGAGGAATTTTTCCTGCTTGCCCAGGCGGCCGGTCCGCTTCTGCGCGAAGCCGGAGCTAAAGGCGGCGCCGTGCTGATGACCGTTTCCCGCATGGACGGCGAGTTCGGCCTCAAGGGCCTTCCCCGCGAGCAGGACCCCGTGCAGGGCGCGCTTGCGGGCCTTGCCAAGACGGCAGGGCTTGAATGGTCCGAGGTTTCCTGCAAGGCCGTGGATGCCGATTCCGGCTGGGACCACGCTGTTTCCATTGCCGAAGCCCTGTCCGGCGAACTGTTTTTGAAAGGCCCGTCCGAGGTCGCGCTTTCAGCTTCCGCGTCCAAGGCGTTAGCGGCCGAAGAATCCTCGCAGCCCGCGCCTGGAGCCCCGCCCGACATAAAGGGCAAGCTGGTGCTTGTGAGCGGCGGCGCGCGCGGCGTTACGGCGGAAGCCGCGGCCGCGCTTGCCCCCCTTGGCCCGGTGCTGGCCCTGCTGGGCCGCACCCCCGTGGACCAGGACTTCTCTTTCCTCGATAATTGCGCCGCGGAAGCCGACATGAAGCGCGTGGTTTTCGCGCAGCGCCCCGGCATAACGCCGCGCGACGCGGCAAAGCTCTGCTCTCAGGCGCTTGCCGTGCGCGAGATAAAGGCGCAGCTGCGCCGCTTTGAAACCCTGGGTGCGAAGGCCGTCTATGTGCGCACCGACGTCAATGACCCGGATGCGGTGAAAGCCGTGGTCTGCGCCTTGCAGGACGAGCACGGCCCCGTGGCCGGGCTGGTGCACGGCTCCGGCGTATTGGCCGACAAGCTTATCCTCAACAAGACGCCCGAGCAGTTCCGCCAGGTGTTCCTCACCAAAGTCGCGGGGCTGCGCAACCTGCTTTCCTCCTTCGACCCGGCCGGACTTAAGCTGCTGGCGCTGTTCTCGTCGTCCACCGCCCGCTTCGGGCGCGTGGGCCAGTGCGACTACGCCATGGCCAACGAAACCCTTAACAAGACGGCGCGGCTTCTGTTCCGCCGCCTGCCTTCGTGCAGAGTGGCGGCGTTCAACTGGGGTCCGTGGGCCGGCGGAATGGTGAACGCTGACCTGAAAAAGCTTTTCGCCTCCGAGGGCATAGGCCTCATCGGGCTTAAAAAAGGCGGCGCTTTCCTGCTCAACGAACTGTCCGGGCAGAACCCGCCCGCCGAGGTGGTGGTGATAGGCCGCCTGCCAGGCATGCAACAGCCGCAGTGCCCTGAAGAATCCCGCGCCGCGGAAAACCCGAAAGCCGCCCAGCTTTCATTCGCGCTTGAGCGCAAGGCGGGGCTTGAGGAGATGCCCATACTGCGCTCGCACGTGCTGGCGGGCAAGGCCGTGGTTCCCGCCGCGCTGATGGCCGAGTTCCTCTCCCACGCGGCCCTGCACCTCAACCCGGGCTTCCATTTCGCGGGCTTTGATTCCTTCACGGTGTGCAAGGGCGTGGCGCTGGCCCCCGGCAAAACGCTGGGGCTGCAGTTGCATTCGGCCAAGGCCCGCAAGGGGGCCGACGGCTTCCGCGCCCCCGCCGAACTGCGCTCGGACGCGGGCCTGCACTGCGCCGCCGAGATAGCGCTTTCGCACAGCCACCCGCACCACGCCGCGCCGCCGCTTGATTTCCCAGTGGCGCCGTACGCCAAGAACCCGGACCGCGTTTACAAACAGATACTTTTCCACGGCCCGGATATGCATTTCATCAACGAGATACGCGGCATTTCCGCCGACGGCATAATAGTGCGCTCCGCCGCCGCGCTGGACCCGGCCCACTGGCTTAAAAACCCGCCGCGCGACCACTGGCTGGCCGACCCGGCGGCGCTGGACGCCGCCTACCAGGCTATGATTGTCTGGACCTTCGAGAACATGGGCGCGTGCTCGCTCCCCAACAGGGTGGCGTCCTACCGCCAGTACAGGCAGCGCTTCCCCAGGGAAGGGGTGGCGGTGCTGGCGAAAGTGGTCTCCACCACGGGGCACAGCGCGGTGGCCGACATTGATTTTGTGGATTCGCAGGGCCTGCTGGTGGCCCGCATGAAAGGTTACGAATGCACGGTGGACGCCTCGCTGAAGGCGGCCTTCGGGCGCAACGCCGAGCCGTCCCGCAAGGACAGCCGGGCGTAAGGAAGAACTGAAGTCTTGAAGAATAACGCAAGCACGCGGCCGGTGGCCGTGGTAGGCATGGGATGCGTGTTCCCCCGCTCTCCGGGGCTGGACAGCTTCTGGGCCAACATAGAAAGCGGGGTCTGCGCGTCGCGCGAGGCCCCGCCCGGGCGCTGGCTTTTGTCCAAAGAGGACGCCTTCAGCCCGGAAAAGGGCGCGCCCGACAGGGTGTACAGCCCCAAAGCCTGCTTTGTCGAAGACTTCAGCCTGAACCCGTCGGGCCTTGGGCTGGACAGGGCTTTCCTGGATGAACTGGACCCGGCCTGCCACCTGGCCCTCTACGCCGCCAGGCAGGCGGCGGCTTCCTGCAAAATAAAAGACCGCTCCCGCGTGCCGGTGATAATAGGCAACATAGCCCTGCCCACGGAAAAAGCCTCGGCCTACGCGCGGCAGACGCTTCTGCCCGCCCTGCTTGAAAAGGCGCTGGGCGAGAAAACCGATTTGGACGAAAAGGCCCACCCCGCCAACCTGCGGGCGGCGGGCCTGCCCGCGGGCGTGCTGGCGCGCGCCTTCGGCTTCGGCGGCGGCACGCTTTCGCTGGACGCGGCCTGCGCCAGTTCCCTTTACGCCGTGAAGCTGGCCTGCGACGAACTGCTTTCGGGCCGCGCCGACGCGGTGCTCACCGGCGGCGTCTCCCGCCCGGACAGCCTTTACACCCAGATGGGGTTCTCGCAGCTGCGCGCCCTTTCGCCTTCAGGCCGCCCCGCGCCGTTCGACGCCGGGGCCGACGGCCTGGTGGTGGGCGAGGGCGCGGGCATGCTTGTTTTGAAGCGCCTTGAGGACGCCATAGCCGACGGCGACGAGATACACGCCCTGCTGTGCGGCGCGGGCCTTTCAAACGACGTCGGCGGCAGCCTTCTGGCCCCCAATTCGGCGGGGCAGCTGCGCGCCATGCGCGCCGCCTACAGGCAGGCGGGCTGGGCCCCCCAGCAGGTGGACTACGTGGAATGCCACGCCACCGGCACCCCGGCCGGCGACCCTGTGGAAATAGCCAGCCTTAAAACGCTTTGGGGCGCACGCGGCTGGACGGCGGGGCAGTGCGCCCTGGGCTCGGTGAAGGCCAACATAGGCCACCTGCTCACGGCGGCGGGCGCGGCGGGCCTTATAAAAGTGATTCTGGCCATGAAGCACGGCAAACTGCCGCCGATGGCGAATTTTTCAAGGCCGCACCAGGCGCTTTCGCTGGACGGCTCGCCGTTTGCCATACCGCAGGAGGCCCGCGCCTGGGAAAAGCGCGGAAATGACGAGCCGCGCCGCGCGGCGGTAAGCGCCTTCGGCTTCGGCGGCATAAACGCGCACCTGCTGGTGCAGGAATACCAGGCGCAGGCGGCGCGTCCGGCCCGGGCCGAGCGCCCGGCGCAGGACCAGCCAATCGCCATAGTGGGCATGGAAGCCGTCTTCGGCGGCGGGGCGCACGGGCTTGAGCGCTTCCGCAAGGCCGTACTGGGCGGCCCCGGCCACACCTCGGTTTCCGAGCCCGCCGCTCGCTGGCGCGGCCTGCCCGGCGCGAAAGGCCGCTATCTGGACGACGCCAGGGCCCCCTCCGGCAAATACCGCATACCGCCCAAGGAACTCCAGGAAATGCTTCCCCAGCAGCTGCTTATGCTGGAAGCGGCGGCGGGCGCGCTTGAGGACGCCGGCGTGCCTTCCGGCGACAGGGACGCCTTCGGCGTATTCATAGGCCTTGAGCTGGACCCCAACACCACCAATTTCTCGCTGCGCTGGGCCCTGCCCGAAATAGCGCGCAGACACGCGGCCCGCAAGGGCTGGAAGCTTTCCCCCGCCGACGAGGCGGCCTTTATAGAGGAACTGCGCAGGCAGGCGGGCCCGGCGCTAAGCGCCAACCGCACCATGGGAGCGCTGGCCAGCATAGCCGCCAGCCGAATAGCCCGCGAGTTCCAGATAGGCGGCCCCAGCTTCGCGCTTTCAAGCGGCGACGCCTCGGGCCTGCGGGCCGTCGAGCTTGCCGTGCGCCTTCTGCGCCAGGGCGACATCGACTGCGCCCTTGCAGGAGCCGTCGACCTGGGCGGCGACCCGCGTTCCGTGCTTTCCCGCGCCCGCCTTCAGGGCCTTGCGCCCGGCGGCGTTTCCGGCGCTTTCGATAAATCCGCCTGCGGCCACGTGCCGGGCGAAGGGGCCGCCGCCTTCGTGCTGAAACGGCTTGAGGACGCCCGCCGCGACGGCGACCGCGTCTACGCCGTAATAAAGGGCGCGGGTTCCGCTTCATCGGATACCGACGGTTCCGGCCCGCTGCTCAACGCTTTCTCCCGCGCCTGGCGCGACGCGCAGGCCGACCCGTCCTCGTTGGGACTGCTGGAGGCGCACGGCAGCGCCTGTGCCGAGCAGGACAGGGTGGAAGCCTCCGCGATACGAGAATTTTTCGCCGCCTCGGGCGGCACGTCCTGCGCACTCACCACGGCCAAGAACGCGCTTGGGCACGCGGGCGCGGCTTCCGGAATGGCGGGCGCGGCCCGCGCCGCGCTGGCGCTGTACCACGAAATACTGCCTCCCCTTTCCCCCTTAAACCCCATAGACGAGCTGAAGCCCGCCGCTGCGCGCTTCCACGCGCCGGTGCGCCCGCTTCACTGGCTGCGCAACAGGGCCGACGGCCCGCGCCGCGCGGCGGTGACGGCCCTTGGCATGGACGGCTCCTGCTCGCACCTGGTGCTTGAGCAGTACGCCCAGCAGCAGACCCCGCTTGTCGAGGCCGAACGCCGCCAGCCGCTGGGGCGGCGCGGCGAGGCGCTGTTTGCCGTCTATTACGCGCCGGGGCGCGAGCACGATACACTGCGCAGGCTGGAAGACTGGATTTCAAAGCGCCCCGATGCCGAGCCTATCGAGGACTTGGCGCGCGGCTGGCTGGCGGAGAACAAGGCCGCCGGGTGCAGGACGCCTCTGGTGCTGTCCGCCCGCACGCGGCAGGACCTGCTGTCTCTTTCGCGCAGCGCCGGTAAGTGGATAAAGGAAAACCCCGCCAAACCCCTTTTCACCGACAGGATAAGCTGGTCGGCCGGGACGGCCTATAGGCCCGAGGAAGTGGCTTTCGTGTTCCCGGGCTCCGGCAACCATTACATAGGCATGGGCGCGGATATCGGCGTGCTGTGGCCCGAGGTGATGCGCGCGCTGGACGCGGAAAACGCCCGCCTGTCGGACCAGTTCGTGCCAAAACGCTTCGTGCCCCAGCGCCTTGACTGGAGCGGACAGTGGTTTGACCAGGCCGAGCGCGAGCTTAACATGGACTTCCACGCCATGATTTTCGGCACAGTCTCCTGCGCCTCCGCTTACAGCGACCTTCTGCGCTCCTTCGGCCTCCAGCCGCGCTACGCGCTGGGCTACAGCCTGGGCGAAACGGCGGGCCTGTTCGCCCTCCGCGCGTGGACCGCGCGCGACGAGATGCTTTCCCGCATGAAAAGCTCCAGCTTGTTTGTTAGCGACCTGGCCGGGCCCTGCGAGGCCGTGCGCCGCTTCTGGAACCTGCCCAAGGACGAACGCATGGAATGGGTGCTGGGCGTCATAGACCGCCCCGCCGATTCCGTGCACATGGCGTTAAAGGGCATGGAGAAGGCGGCGCTCCTTATAGTGAACGCGCCCTTTGAATGCGTCATCGGCGGCTACAAGAAGGCCGTGGACTCGCTGGTCAGCGGCCTGGGGTGCGTGTTCCTGCCTTTGCAGGGCGTTTCAGCCGTGCATTTCAAGGCGGCGGAGCTGGTGGAGAAGCAGTACCGCGAACTGCACCTTTTCCCCACCAAACGCCTGCCCGGCGTAAAATTTTACAGCGGGGCCTGGAAGAAGGCCTACGAGGTCACCCGCGAATCGGCGGCGGATTCCATAACGGCGCAGTCAATCCGCAGCCTGGATTTCCCCGGCCTGGTCAGGCAGGCTTACGAGGACGGCGCCCGCGTATTCATAGAGACGGGCCCGCAGTCCTCCTGCACGCGCATGATAGGCAAAATACTTTCCGGCAAGGCGCACCTGGCCGTGCCGGCTTCGGTGAAGCCGCCGCAATACTATTCCAAATATTCCGGCAAACACGGCGATTTCGAGTACGATGAAGAATATTCCGTATTCCTGCGGGCTTTGGCCCGCCTGCTGGCCCACGGCCTGCCGGTGAGCCTTGCCAAGCTTTACCCCGAACGCCAGCCCGCGCGCCGGGCCGACAGTGAAAATTTCGTCACCGTGCCGCACGGGCCTGGCCCAGCCGAAAAGGTGTCGTGGACGCCGTCCCGCAGCGCCGAACTGCCCGCGCCGCCAGCGCTTGTAAGCGCCGCGCCCGCGCAGTCAAGGCCGCCGGCGGCCCCGCCGCGCCCGCTGTTGGCGCCGAAATTGCCGCCTGTCCCCGCGCCGCCGGTTCCGGCGCTTAGGGCCCCTGCCCAAGTGCGGAGCCCGATGGTTTCCGTACCCGATGCCGAACTTTCACCGATGGCACGCGCACATGCGGCTTTCCTGCGCCTTAGCGCCAACTACGCGCGTTTCCAGTCGTCCAACATAGCTTTCCAGCAGTCGCTTATCGCGGGCGGCGCGGTTCTGCCGCCGCAAAATGCGGCGCAGACTCCCATGGTCGTTCCTCCGGCGCCTGCCCCCCTGCCTCCGAAACAGGCGGTACGCGCCGAGGTTTCCGCCCCGGTGTTCATGAACAAGGAGCAGTGCTTTGAATTCGCAAAGGGCAAGATAGCCAATGTGCTGGGGCAGGCCTTCGCCCATGCCGACACTTATCCCACCCGTGTGCGTCTGCCAGACGGCCCGCTTATGCTGGTGGACAGGATTTTAAGCGTGAAGGGCGAGCCCGGCTCGCTCAAGTCCGGCACGGTAGTGACGGAACACGACGTGCTTCCCGGCGCGTGGTATCTGGACGCGGGGCGCATACCCACCTGTGTGGCGGTCGAGGCTGGACAGGCCGACCTCTTCCTGTCGGGCTATCTTGGAATAGACGAGCGCACAAAGGGCCTTGCCGTCTACCGCCTGCTCGACGCCGAGGTGGAGTTCCATTCCGACCTGCCGCGTCCCGGCGAGACAATCCACTACGAAATCAACATAGAGCGGTTTGCCCGCCATGGCGACATCTGGCTCTTCTTCTTCAATTTCGAAAGCACCGTCGGCGGCAAGCCGCTGATGAGCATGCGCAAGGGCTGCGCCGGGTTCTTCACCGCCGAGGAACTGGCCCGGGGCAAGGGCGTGGTATTCAAGGAAGGCGATTTGGATGCCAAGCCCGGCAAAATCCCAGCAGACTGGCCGCAACTGGCCCCGCCGCAGGCCGCGCCAGAGACGCTGGACGCCGCCGCCGTGGACGCGCTCCGCGCCGGGGATTATGGCAAGGCCTTCGGCCCCGCCTTCGCCAAACTCGATTTGCGGGACCCCCTGCTGCTGCCTTCGGGCATGATGAAGCTGGTGGATTCGGTGAAGGAACTGGACCTCAAGGGCGGGCGCTTCGGGCTGGGCCGCATCTACGCCGAGGCGGCCATAACCCCCAAGGACTGGCACCTGGCCTGCCATTTCGTGGATGACCACGTGATGCCCGGCACGCTGATGTACGAATGCTGCCTGCACACTTTCAGGATTCTGCTGGCCAGGATGGGCCTTCTCTCCTGCGGCAAAGAGTGCTGGTGCGGGCCGGTTCCCGGCGTAACCAGCAAGCTGGAATGCCGAGGGCAGGTGCTTGAGACCACCAAGAAGGCGGGCTACGAGATAGTTATAAAGGAATTGGGCTTCCGCCCCGAGCCTTACGCCATTGCCGACGCGCTGATGTACGCTTTCGACCCGGTGAACGGCGACGCGAATGGCCGCGCCATTGTGCGCATAACGGACATGTCCATACGCCTCTGCGGCATAGACAGGCCCAAGCTGGAAGCCCTGTGGGGCAAAGCCGCGCCCGCCGGAGAGGCCGCAATAAAGCCGAAACCCGGCAAGCCTATTTTCGACAACGCCAGCATCATGGCCTTCGCCGTGGGAAAGCCGTCCGAGGCTTTCGGCGAGCCTTATAAAATTTTCGACTCCGGGCGCGTGATAGCCCGCCTGCCGGGCCCGCCCTACAAGTTCCTCGACCGCATAACCCGCATCGAGAACGCCGCGCCGTTCAAGCTGGCGGCGGGCGGCGAGGTGACTGCGGAATACGACGTTCCCCCGGACGAATGGTATTTCGCCGCCGAGGGCCAGCCGACAATGCCTTTCGGCGTACTGCTTGAGGTGGCGCTCCAGCCCTGCGGCTGGCTTGCCGCGTATCTGGGGTCCGCCCTCACCAGCCAGACCGACCTTTCCTTCCGCAACCTCGGCGGCACGGCGGTGCAGCATATGGCCGTAACGCCGCAGACGGGCACGCTTTACACCGACGTCAAAATAACGAAAGTGTCCAGTTCGGCCGGAATGATAATACAGGACTACGACATGCATGTGCGCTGCGCCGCCGGGACAGTCTACAAGGGCGTGACACAGTTCGGCTTCTTCTCCAAAAAAGCGCTGTCCGAGCAAATCGGCGTACGCGGGGCCAAGCCTTACGTCCCGTCGGAACATGAGATTGCGCGCGGCATTACCGGACAGCTTTCCGGCCCGCTCATCCCCGGCAGACAGCTTCTTATGGTGGACAGCGTGCCGCTGCTTGTGCCCGACGGCGGCCCCAAGGGGCTTGGCTTCCTGCGCGGCATCAAGAAGGTGGACCCGGCGGAGTGGTTCTTCAAGGCCCATTTCTATCAGGACCCGGTCTGCCCCGGTTCGCTGGGCCTGGAATCCTTTATACAGCTTTTGAAAGTTTACGCATTGCGCCGCTGGCCGGACGCGCAAGGCGCGAAGTTCGAGTGCATGGCGCTTGGCGCCAAGCATACCTGGGTGTATCGCGGGCAGGTTGTTCCCACTAATAAGGAAGTCACAGTGGAAGCGGCCATAAGCTCCGTGGACGAGGCCTCGCGCACCCTCTCGGCCGACGGCTGGCTCAAAGTGGACGGCCTCCCGATTTACCAGATGCGCGATTTCAGCCTCAGGATGGTGAAACCTTGAGATTCCAGAAAGCATGCATTTCCTCTATAGGCTACGAACTGGGCCCGGTGGTGGTCACCTCCGACGCCCTTGAGGCCCGTATTGCGCCGGTCTACAAATCGCTGGGCCTGCCGCTTGGCCAGCTTCAGGGCCTTACAGGCATAAGGGAGCGCCGCTGGTGGGACCCGGGGTTCGAGCTTTCCGAGGGCGCGGCCCGCGCCGGACGCGACGCCCTTTCCAAGGCGGGCATGACAAGCGCGGATTTGGACGCAGTGGTCTACGCCTCGGTCTGCCGCGAACACAGCGAACCCGCCACCGCCTGCGCCGTGGCCGACAAGCTGGGCGTTGGCCCTAAAACGCTGGTTTACGACATCGGCAACGCCTGCCTTGGCGTAATCAACGGCATACTGGACCTGGCCAACCGCATAGAGCTGGGCCAGATACGCGCAGGAATGGTGGTGGCCTGCGAATCGGCCCGCGAAATAAACGATTCCATGGCGGCGGCGCTTCTCGCCCGCCCGAAGGATTTTGAATACTTCCGCCTTTCCGTGGCCACCTTCACCGGCGGCTCCGGCGCGGCGGCCGTGATAGTGACCGACGCAAGCATAGGCCGCGCCAGCCACAGGCTGCTGGGCGGGACGGCCCGTTCCGAGTCAAAACACCACAAGCTCTGCATCTGGCACCGCGACCATATGAGCACCGACGCCTCGGCCGTGATGAAGCACGGAGTGGCCCTTGGCGCGCAGACCTGGGCCGATCTTATGTCCGAACTTAACTGGACGCCGCAGACTCTGGACAAGACTGTCTGCCATCAGGTGGGCGCGCCGCACCGCGCGGCGGTGCTGAAGGCCATCGGCGTAAGCCCGGAAAAGGATTTTTCCTGCTTTGAATTCCTCGGCAACATGGGCACCGTGGCCCTGCCGGTAGCCGCCGCGCTGGCCGAGGAACGCGAATTTCTCCTGCCCGGAGACAAAGCCGCCTTCCTGGGAATAGGAAGCGGACTCAACTGCCTCATGCTGGGGGTGCAATGGTGAAAGTGAACGAGAAGCTTTATCCCTTCAAGGGAAAATACCTGCAACTGCCGGACGGCCCCCGCATGCATTACCTGGACCAGGGTTCCGGCGACCCGGTGCTGATGCTGCACGGCAACCCGTCGTGGTCGTTTTATTTCCGCAACCTGGTGGGTGAAATAGAACGTTCGGGACGCCGCGCCATAGCGCCCGACCATATAGGGTGCGGGCTCTCCGACAAGCCGGGGGCGTCGCGCCATCCCTACACGCTGGACACCCGCGTGGCCGACATAGACGCCCTTGTTAACGCGCTTGGCATAGGCCGCAACCTGACCCTTGTGCTGCACGACTGGGGCGGCATGATAGGCATGGCCTGGGCAGTGAAGCATCCGGAGGCGGTGAAGCGGCTTGTGCTGATCAACACGGCGGCCTTCCCAATACCGGCGGCAAAGCCCTTCCCCCCCACCATGGCGCTGGCGCGCACGCCGGTGCTGGGGCCGCTTCTGGTGCGCGGCCTTAACCTTTTCATGCGCGGCGCGATAATGACCTGCTGCACCCGCAAGCCCATGCCGGCCGACGTGGCGGAAGCCTTCGCCGCGCCCTACGATTCGTGGAAAAACCGCGAGGCTGTGCTGAAATTCGTGCAGGACGTTCCCCTGCGCCCCGGCGACAGGGCCTGGGCCACGGTAACGGCTACGGCGGAAGCCCTGCCTCGCTTTGCCTCGACACCGGCTCTGATATTGTGGGGCGGGCGGGACTTCGTGTTCGACCATTATTTCCTGGAAGAGTGGAAGAAGCGCATGCCGCACGCCGAAATACGGCTTTTCCAGGATGCCGGCCATTATCTGCTTGAAGACGCGCCGGAAGATGTCATCCCGGCCATACTGGAATTCCTGAACAGGAGCTGACATGTCTGACAACATATACGGGCTTTTCGAAAAATCCGCGGCGGCTTCGCCCGACGCGCCCGCACTGCGGTGCGGCGGCAAAACCCTGTCCTTCCGCGAACTGGAAAGCGACTGCCGCGCGCTGGCGGCCGGCCTTGCGGCCGCAGGCGTAAAGCCGGGCCACCGCGCCATACTGCTGGCTCCTCCGGAATCTGATTTCTTCGCGCTGGCGTTCGCCCTGTTCCGCGCCGGGGCCGTGGTGGTGCTGGTGGACCCGGGCATGGGCATGGAAAACGTGGCCAGGTGCATAGAAACCGCCAGGCCAGACGCTTTCGTGGGCAGCGTGAAGGCGCACCTGGGCAGGCTTACCGGTCGCTGGGGCAAGGATACGCTCAAAACCCTTGTCACCACAGGCCCGCGAATACTGCGCAGCGAAATGCAGCTGGACTATATCCGTTCGCTCGGGAAGAACGCGCCGTCCCCCTCCGCCCCCTGCGGCGAGACTGCGGCCATAATGTTCACCTCCGGCGCGACCGGCAGGCCCAAGGGCGCGGTCTACACACATTCAATGCTTTACACGCAGGCAGGCCTGCTGGCCGAACGCTTCGCAATAAAGCCGGGCGAGGTTTCGGTGGCCACCTTCCCGCTGTTCGGGCTTTTCGACCTGGCGCTGGGCCAGACGCTGGTTATTCCCGCCATGGACACCACAAAGCCCGCCAAGGCCGACCCCGAGGAGATAATACGCTGCATAAACGAAAACAAGGCGGCCCAGCTTTTCGGCTCGCCAGCCCTGCTTGAGACCCTCTCGCGCCACGCCGCGCCTCTTGGAATAAAACTGCCCTCGCTGAAGCGCGTTATTTCCTGCGGCGCGCCGCTGTACCCCGAGCTTGTGGAGCGCATGCGCGCGCTGCTGCCGGAAAACGTGGTGTTCACCACCCCCTACGGGGCCACCGAGGCGCTGCCTGTCTCGGCCATAACCGCTTCCGAAATACTGTCGGACACCGGAAAACAGGCTGCGCAGGGCATGGGTATCTGCGTGGGCCTGCCCTGGACCCCCGCGCAGGTGGAGCTTATACAGATAAGCGACGAGCCTATAGCCCAATGGAGCGACAGTTTGCGCGCGGCCCCCGGCCAGCCTGGCGAGGTGGCTGTGCGCGGCCCGATGGTCAGCCGGGAATATTTCGGGCTTGAGAAGGAAACGGCATATGCCAAAATACCCTGCGGGGACGGGACTTTCTTCCACCGTATGGGCGATATCGGGCGCTTGGACGACAAGGGCCGCCTCTGGTTCTGGGGCAGGAAAGCCCACCGCGTCCGCGCCGGGCAGGGCGACATGTTCACCGTGCCGTGCGAGGGCGTGTTCAACGCCCATAAGTCCGTGCGGCGCACCGCCCTGGTAGGCGTGGGCGAACCGGGAAAACAGGTCCCCGTCCTGTGCGTGGAGCTTGAGCAGGGCGTTCAGCCCACCGAAGCGCTGAAAGGCGAACTGCTGGACATGGGCGCTAAATTCCAGTCCACGGCTTCCATAAAGCGCATACTGTTCCACCCGTCGTTTCCCGTGGACCCGCGCCACAATTCCAAAATCTTCAGGGACAGGCTGGCGGCCTGGGCCGCGTCCGAACTGTCCAGGGGGCTGGCGCAATGATAGTGCTGGTCACGGGCGCGGGAGGTTTCCTTGGCGGGGCGCTTGCGCGCCTGCTTAAGCACAAGGGCCTTCAGGTGCGCGGCTATGTGCGCCGCCCGTGTCCGGAGCTGGAGAAGGAAGGCATAGAGCTCTTTCAGGGCGACATAAACGACGAGCACGCCCTGCGCGCGGCCTGCGCCGGATGCGGAGCCGTGTTCCATACGGCCGCGAAAGTGGGCGTGTGGGGCAAGCGGCAGGATTATTTCCGCGCCAATGTAGACGGCACCCGCAACGTAATCAACGCCTGCCTGGGCGAAAACGTGCCGCGCCTTGTCTTCACCAGTTCGCCCAGCGTGGTTTTCGACGGCCGCGACATCGCCGGGTGGAACGAATCCGCCGCCTACCCGCAGGTTTTCGATTCCGACTATTCAGAAAGCAAGGCGCAGGCCGAAAAACTTGTGCTGGCCGCCAACAGCCCCAGGCTGGCCACGGTGGCCCTGCGCCCGCACCTTATGTGGGGGCCTGGCAGCGACAAACTGATGGCCACGCTGATTGCGACGGCCAAAGCCGGGCATCTGCGACGCGTGGACGGCTACAACAAGCTGGTGGACACCACTTATGTGCAGGACGACGCCGAGGCACACTATCTGGCCGCCATGAAGCTTGACCCGGGCGCTCCGGCGCGCGGAAAAGCCTATTTCATCTCGCAGGGCGATCCCAGGCCCCTGTGGGACATAGCCAACATGGTGCTGGACTGCGCGGGGATGCCTCCGGTTACGAAAAGCATGAGCCTTGGCACGGCCAGTGTGCT
>JAAYTX010000175.1 GCA_012523635.1 Elusimicrobiota bacterium | reverse complement strand
CAACGGCGGGCAGGCCAATTACAGCGCGTCCAAAAGCGGGCTGATAGGCCTTACAAAATCCCTGGCGCGCGAATTCGCCTCGCGCAACGTGCTGGTGAACGCGATAGCGCCGGGCTTCGTGGACACGCCGATGACGGCTGCCCTAAAGGACAAGGCCCGCGAACAGGCCCTGGCCGCGATACCGCTGGGAAGGATGGCCCTGCCTTCGGACATAGCCAAGGCGGCGCTGTTCCTGGCGTCAGACGACTCTGCCTACATAACCGGCCAGGTGCTGGCCGTCAACGGCGGGATGTACATGTAACTTCAGGAGGACGAGAACAATGGCGGTTGAAAAAGCTGAGGAAAGACTTAAGAACATCATCGTGGAGCAGCTCGGCGGCGAAGCCGGCGAAGTGAAGCCGGAGGCGCAGTTCGTCAACGATTTGGGAGCCGACTCGCTGGACACCGTTGAGCTCATCATGGCGCTTGAAGAGGAATTCGACATGGAAATCCCCGACGAGCAGGCCGAGAAAATAAAGACGGTGAACGAAGCGCTAGAGTACGTAAAAGCCCACGCTAAGAAATAAGCCGCAAATGACGGCACAACCGGCACCGGGCGCGGCACAGGGGCCCGCAGGCCTGCGTTTTAAAGACGCGGGCCTTTTGCGCCAAGCGCTGACCCACAAATCATATTCCGCGGAACACAAGGGCGCTCCGGACAACGAGCGCCTGGAGTTCCTCGGCGACAGCGTGCTGGGCCTTGCCACGGCGCATTACCTGCATTCGCGCCATCCCGGCATGCCGGAAAGCGGGCTGGCCAAGCTCAAGTCCCGGCTGGTTTCGGGCCCGCTGCTGGCGCAGTGGGCCCGCGACGTGAGCCTGGGCCGCCACCTGCGCCTTGGCCAGGGCGAGGAGAACACCGGCGGGCGCGACCGCGACACCAACCTGGCCAACGCCATGGAAGCGCTGATAGGCGCGCTGTATCTGGACTCGGGGTGGGAGGCGGCAAGCGAATTCGTGGAAAAGCGCCTGCTGTCCATGCCGCAGGAACTGCCGGAATCGGATTTCAAGAGCGCGCTGCAGGAGCTGGTGCAGAAAGCGCGCAAGACCGTGCCTGAATACGAACTGACGCAGACAGTCGGCCCGGAGCACGACAAGGTGTTCACCGTGCGCGCCCGGCTGGGCGAGCAGGTGCTGGGCGCGGGCAAAGGCCACACCAAGAAAGAGGCGGAGCAGAACGCCGCCAAGGACGCTCTGTCAAAATACGCCCGGAAAAACACCGGGACGCAGGGGAAATAAGACTATGGACTACGGATTCACGCAGTTGCAGACCGAAATCGCCCAGCTGGCCCGGGAACTGGCGGAGAAAAAACTGAAGCCGCTGCGCGCCAAGGCCGACCACGACGAAAAACTGCCCATGGAAGTGGTGGAGGAGTACCGCGCCTCCAACCTCTTCGGCCTGTGGCTGCCCGAGCAGTACGGCGGAACCGGCGGCGGCGTGACAGACCTGGCCCTGGCCATAGAGGAACTTTCAAAAGCGTGCGGCGGCCTTGCCCTGCCCATAGCCACCAGCGCGCTGGGCGGCATGCCCGCGTTCATGTGGGCCACCGCCGAGCAGCGCGAGAAGTGGATACCCGCGCTAGCCTCCGGCGAGAAGCTGTTCGCCTTCGCGCTGACCGAGGCCGAAGCGGGCTCCGACGCCACCGCCCTCAAGACCACCGCCGTCCTGGAAGGCGACCATTACGTGGTAAACGGCAGCAAGCATTTCATCTCTACCGGCGAAGTGGCCGACGTCTACACCGTGGCCGTCACCACCAACCCAAAGCGCGGGGCGCGCGGCATCACGCTGCTCCTTATAGAAAAAGGCACGCCGGGATTTACCTTCGGCAAGAAAGAGGAGAAGCTGGGCATACGCGCCAACACCACCTACGAACTGGTGTTCCAGGACTGCAAGGTGCCCGTGGCCAACCGCCTCGGCGGGGAAGGCATGGGACTGCTGGCAGTGCAGGAGACTTTCGATTACTCGCGCCCCGGCGTGGCGGCGCAGGCGCTGGGCATAGCCGAGGGCGCGCTCAACGAAACCATACCCTACCTGCGCACCCGCAAGCAGTTCGGGCAGCCGGTCTCGTCTTTCCAGGCCATACAGCACAAGCTGGCCGACCTGGCCACCAAGGTGGAAGCAGGGCGCGCGCTGGTGTATTCGCTCACGCTGGCGATGGACAAAGACTACCTCAAAGCCGTCGAGAACGCGCTGGCATCGGGCGCGTCCGTGCACGACGAGCTGAAAAAGCTCAAGACCCGGCGCTGGACCAAGGAATCGGCCATGTCCAAGCTCTTCTGCTCCGACACCGCCATGGAAGTGGCCAGCGAGTGCATAAACCTCTGCGGCGGCATCGCCTACATGCGGGACTTCCCGGTGGAGAAATACATGCGCGACGCCAAGATAACCCAGATTTACGAGGGCACCAACCACATTCAGCGCAACGAGATTGCCGCCGCCCTGATAAAGGAATACGCGGCGGGATAAGGCCATGCACATAATAGTCTGCGTGAAACAGACCCCGGCGGGGGAAAACGTCAGCGTCGATCAGAACACTGGCTGCATCATCCGCTCAGGCGAAAGCGCGCTGAACCCGTTCGACGAGTTCGCCATAGAGGAAGCCGTGCGCGTGAAGGAAAAAACGCCCGGCTCCAAAGTGACGGCGGTAACCATGGGCCCCCCGCAGGCCGAAGCGGTGCTGCGCGAGGCCGTGGCGCGCGGCTGCGACGGCGGCGTGCACGTATGCGGGCGCGAATTCGCTGGGTCCGACACCTGGGCCACCAGCTACGCGCTGTCGCAGGCCGTGAAAAAACTTTCCGAAAACGACCCGTCCGTGCTGGTGTTCTGCGGCAAGCAGACCAACGACAGCGACACCGGGCACATAGGCCCGCAAATGGCGCAGTGGCTTGGCTGGCCAGGCGCGGCTTTCGTGCGCAAGCTGGAAGCCGTGGACGGCAAGTCAGTGCGCGTGCAGCGCCTCATGGAAGACGGCTACGACGTGGTGGAGATGCCGCTTCCCGCGGTGCTTTCCGTGATAAAGGAAATAAACACGCCGCGCATAGCCTCGCTAAAGGGCAGGCTGGCGTCCAAAAAGGCGCAGTTCCCCAAATGGTCCGCCGCCGAACTCGGCTGCGACCCGGCCAAGCTGGGGCTGGACGGCTCGCCCACCTCGGTAGTGCGCTGCTTCACGCCGCCGCAGCGCGCCTCCAACACCGTCAAGATACAGGGCGAAACCGCGGCCGACAAAGCCAGGAACCTGTCCGCCGCGCTGAAAGAAGCCAAAATACTCTGATACCATGGCAAACATACGCGTACAGGAAAACAGATGCACCGGCTGCGGCCAGTGCGTGCCGGTGTGCCCGGTGAAATGCATAACCCTGGGCCCAAGGCCCGGCGGCCCCAAAGGCCCGTTCGAAAAAATGGCAGTGATAGACACGGCGGCCTGCACGCTGTGCAAGGCCTGCGTCAGCGCGTGCAGGGCGCTGGGCGAAAAGTCCTGCAACAAGGATTTGTTCTCGGCCATAGAGATACAGGAAGCCGCCGCAGGGGGGGATTTCTCCGCCTATCGCGGCGTCTGGTGCGTGGCCGAAACGCGGCGCGGGCAGCTTTCGCCGACCGCGCTTGAACTGCTTAACATAGGCGCGAAACTGGCAGCGGCTCTTAAGGAGCCGTTATGCGCGGTGCTGGCCGGGCACGGGGTGGAGAAGTTCGCCGCCGAACTGGCCGAGCACGGCGCGGAACAGGTTTACGTAATAGACGCGCCGGAGCTGAAAGACTATCTGGACGAGCCCCACGCGGCGGCGCTTGCGGCGCTTATCAACGCCAAAAAGCCCAACAAGGTGATTTTCCCTGCCACCACAATGGGGCGCACCCTTTCGGCGCGCGCCGCCATTCTGGCCAACACCGGCCTGACTGCCGACGCCACGGAACTGGACGTGGATGCCGCCACCGGGCTGCTGCGGGTTACGCGCCCCACTTTCGGCGGCAACCTGATGGCCACCATCACCTGCCGAAAGACAAGGCCGGAGATGTGCTCGCTGCGCCCGCTGACCTATCCGAAGGCGGAGAAAAACCCCAAGCCCCTTGCCGTTGAACGCTTCACGCCGGAGGCCGGAGCGCTGGCCTGCAAATCATCCTACGCCGGGTTTGTGAGCGAAGAATCGGGAGAGCTCGACATAGGCGGGGCCGAGGTGATTGTGGCGGGGGGGCGCGGAGTGGGAGGCCCCGAGGGCTTCAAACTGCTGCACGAACTGGCGCAGGCGCTTGGCGCGGCTGTAGGCGCGTCGCGCGCGGCGGTGGATTCAGGCTGGGTGCCTTACCGCCACCAGGTGGGCCTCACTGGCAAGACTGTCAAACCCAAACTCTACATAGCCTGCGGCATTTCCGGTCAGGTGCAGCACATGGCGGGCATGTCGTCGTCGGACATCATAGTGGCCATCAACAAGGACCCGGACTGCCCGCTGATGAAGCAGGCCGCCTACGCTATAGAAGGCGACCTCTACGAAGTGGTGCCAGAGCTTATCAAGACGCTCAAAAACCCTTCCTGAAAACAGAATCGCGCAAATAAAAACCGGCCCGCTTTCGGCGGGCCGGTTTCTTTTAGAGCAGACTAAAACTTATTTCAGCAGTTCGTTGCAGTTGCCTGCGCCGCCGGCGCACGCCGACACGGCCGGGACGGGAGCCGCTGGAATGTTCACGATTATCGAGTATATTCCGTAACGGCCGGGAACGCTTGAGGCCGTGGTATGCCTGGTAAGCGTCAGGAGAAACGCGGAACCGCCGGTCACCGCCATGGTGGCGTTGAAATACCGGGTGGTAATCGCCCCGGTGGTCAGGTTTGCGTAGGAAATATCCAGATTGTTGAGGTCGGAAGCGTAGCCGCCGGCTCCAGCAAGGTAGCGCTCCTGCGCCGACTTTATGGAGGAGATTACGCTCATGGACTCGCTGATTCGGGCCTTCTCCACCGTCTTGAAATACTGGGGAATGGCCAGCGAGGCCAGAATGCCGACAATAAGCACCACAACCAGCAGTTCGATAAGAGTAAAGCCGGAATCTCTTCTCATAAGCTCTCCCAAGATAAGAATATCGGAGTTGTGATACCTGCTAATTATACATCAATATTATGAAATAACCAGTGCCAAGACAAGCAAACGGCTGAAAGGAATATAAAAAAAACCGGCCCGCATTTAAGCGGACCGGGTTGCATATCAGGTACGGAACTGTTACTTCAGCAGTTCCGCGCAGTTACCGGCGCCGCCGCCGCAAGCGGAGATGGCCGCTATCGGGGCCGCAGGCACGTTGATGATGATGGAGTAGATGCCGTAGCGCGACGCCACGCTGGAGTTGGTGGTGTGGCGGGTGACAGTCAGCAGGTACGCCGTGCCGCCGGTGGTGGCCATCGCGGCGCCGAAGTAGCGCATGGTGATTGCCCCAGTGGTGAGGTTCGAGTAAGAGATATCGAGGTTGTTGAGGTCCGAGGCATAGGAGCCGTTGCCGGCCTGGTAGCGCTCCTGCGCCGATTTGATCGTCGAGATGACGCTCATTGATTCGCTTATTCTGGCCTTTTCCACGGCCTTGAAGTACTGCGGGATGGCGATTGACGCCAAGATGCCGATGATAAGCACGACCACCAGCAGTTCGATAAGTGTAAAACCTGACTTCTTCTGCATTGCAAAGCCCCCTGCCCAATATTAATTACGGCACCTGCAAAAACCGCCGTTTATATTAGTCTAGAAAATATAGTTGGAAAAGCACAAGCGTTTTTTATGAAAAAACAAGACGGCCCGCCAAATGGCGGGCCGTCCTTACGCTTTCAGATATTCTTACTTCAGCAGTTCGTCGCAGTTGCCGGCGCCGCCGCCGCAAGCGGAGATAGCCGCTATCGGGGCCGCAGGCACGTTGATGATGATGGAGTAGACGCCGTAGCGCGACGCCACGCTGGAGTTGGTGGTGTGGCGGGTGACAGTCAGCAGGTACGCCGTGCCGCCGGTGACAGCCATGGACGCGCCGAAGTAGCGCATGGTGATTGCCCCGGTGGTGAGGTTCGAGTAAGAGATATCGAGGTTGTTGAGGTCCGAGGCGTACGCGCCGTTACCGGCCTGGTAGCGCTCCTGAGCCGACTTGATCGTCGAGATGACGCTCATCGATTCGCTTATTCTGGCCTTTTCCACGGCCTTGAAGTACTGCGGGATGGCGATTGACGCCAAGATGCCGATGATGAGCACGACAACCAGCAGTTCGATGAGTGTGAAGCCTGACTT
>JAAYTX010000174.1 GCA_012523635.1 Elusimicrobiota bacterium | reverse complement strand
TCTATAAGGGCCTTGCGCAGGTACGGCGCCGAGGCCGGGTCCCCGATCTGGCCAAGGGCCATTGCCACCTGCGCGCGCACCCTGGGGCTTTTGTTGGACAGGTGCACGGCAAGCAGCGGGGCGGCTTTGGCCTCGCGCATGTTGCCAAGCGCTATGGCCGCCTTATACAGGTCGTCGGGGTTTTGAGAGGAGCGCAGGCTTTTCAGGTACGGCTCCGCCGTGGGGCGCGGGGCGCGCTGTATGCAGCCGGCGCAGAAAAGCGCCAGTGCCGCCGCGCAGCACACCCCCGCCCTGGACGTCATTTCTTGTCCTTGGAGGCGGGTTGGGCCTCCGGCTTGCCGGACGGAGACACCCGCACGTAGCGGATAAGTTCTTTGTCCAGTATTCCGGAGAAATAGGCGTTGTCGCACTCCCGGCGCACTGATTCGTCCTTGCGGTATACCTCAAGGGCCTTGGCGGCCAGCTTCGGGTCTACCGCGTAGTCGCGCAGCAGCCGGACGGCCATGCCTTTGCGGCGCAGGTTGTCGGGTGTGGTCCTGGCGTTAAGCTCGGACATCGCTATGCCGTTTATCGCCTTGGCTGATTCTGGCCCTGCATAAACGTCGCCGTTCCATCCGCCGCCCTTAAGCAGCACCAGCAGGGAATAGAAAGCCCTGTTCTTGGCTTCTTCAGAGCCCTTTGCATGGATTTCCAGCAGTTTGGGCACCACTGTGTCGCCGTATTGCGTGACCGACATGTGCACGAAGCCGCCGAAACCGGCCAGCCCTGAATAGGACTGGAGCAGCACGGGGGCCACCTTCGCATTGCGTATGCTGGCTACGGCGGAAAGCAGGTCCATGAGATACTGCGGGCAGCTGTCGCCGCGGCAGGGGCGGCCCGGCTTGTCGGGCGGCGGGGTCTGGTAGCGCAGCTCGCGCATCAGCAGTTCGGCCAGGGAGGCCTTGGCCTTGGCGTCGCCCACGAATGGCTGCCAGCCTTCAAGAAAGCTTATGCGCAGCGGGTATATTTTGTAGAACGCGGCCCTGCGAGTTTCGTAATTGTCGGACTGCATGTTCTTCAGTATTTTTTCCAGTTCCTTGTCCGACGGCGGCTTCACGTTTTTCCTTTCACGGGACTTGCGCTCGGCCTTGCGCTTGGCGCCAAGCTCTTTTATTCTCTTGCGCAGCAGGCTGGCCTTTTCGGCGGCCTCGGCTTCCTTGCGCTTTGTTTCCGGGGTGAGCTTGGGGGTATATTCGTTGGGCATCTTGTCGCCGGAAGATTTCAGCAGCTTGCCGCGCATGTCGCTTTTGGCGGGCGCGGGCATGACGGGCAGCTCGATGACCTGCCTGCCCGGCGTTTTCGCGGCGGGAAGCGAGACCTTGTCCTTATTGGCCGTTTTAGCCGTTTCCTTTGGTTTGGCCTCCGGCTTAGCCTGAGCCGCAGCCGTGGATTTGGACGCTGACGCGGGCGCGACCGCTGCTGCCGTGGACTGGGCCTCGGCGGCCGTTTCGGCCTTCGGATTGTCTGCGGCAAAAGCCTGCCCGGCGGCAAGCATCAGTGCGGCAGCCAGCATAATGTAGTTCATTGACCTGTAACCCCCTGCATAAACCGCTTTTGCGCCCGAAATCGGCGCTGTTCACAATATATGTAAGCATTATACTATAAACATGGCAATGCCCTTGCCGCGTGTTTTCGGCGCAAAAAAACGGGCCGCAACCTGTGCGGCCCGTCTGTTTTTGAAAGCAGGGCTTTCAGTTCCCGGACAGCACCTCCAGGCGTTGCCTGGCCTGTCGTTTGCCCATGCCGCGTATGGCGGCCAGAGCGCCTTTCACATTCTCGCGGGGGCGCACCTTGCCGCTTTCCCAAGACACCACGGCCCCGGCGCTCACGCCGAGCAGTTTGGCGAAGTCGGCGCGGGAGAGGTCCAGGCGCTTGCGCTGGGCCAGTATCAGCTTCGGGCCTATGCGCAGCTGCTCCAGCTTCTTTTCCGGCAGGGCAGCCGGGCGGGCCAGCGTTCCGCGCATGTTGCCGGCCAGCGCGGCGCAGGTTTTTGCCAGCCTGGCGTTTTCCTTCTTCAGCGCGGCCACTGCGTGCTTGAGCTGGGCCACGTCTTTCTTCAGATTCCTGTGCAGCGGCCGGGCCGAACGCAGGGCCAGCCTTTTTATTTCTTCTTTCAGCAGTTTGCCAATGTCGGGCATTAGGGGGATGCTCCTTTGCTAATTTCACGGAGGATTTATTTACTGCTTTTCCGCCGGGACGGCTGAATGCATATTATATCATAAACGGCGGTTTTCACTGAAAGCTTAAAAAATAGCGATATTCCGTTTAGGACTTTATCCGTTTGTTTTTAAGGAGTGTTACGGTGTTTTTACGACGGCATACAGCTTTGCCGGCTATTGCAAAGCCTGCGCTGCTAATGCGGGGGCTGCTCCGTGGCGTCTGCGCTGTTTTCCGGCTCAGGGTTTGCGGTGGCGCTTTCGCCGTTTGGCGCGGCCTGCCCGTCCGCCGTTTCCGTGGAAGCAGCGGGTTTTTCAGCCTGCGCGCCGTCCGCCGTCTTTTCGAAGCTTTCGGGTCTGGCTTCCTCCGGCGGCGCGAAAGCGGCGGCTTCGGCCCGGGCGCGTTCTGTCTCTTCGCCTGAAAGGCCGCGCATGGCTTCGTCCCGCGCGGCGGCGTATTTCTCCAGTTTTACGCCTGCGTCAGGGTTGGCGCAGGCTATCAGGAACCACTTCAGCGCGGCTGCGCGGTCCCTGTCCACTCCATGCCCCTTGAGGTGCAGCAGGCCCAGGTTGAACTGCGCCTGCGCCACTCCGCGCGCGGCCGCCAGTTTGTACCAGCGCGCGGCGTGCTGATAGTTCTGCTTCACGCCCTGGCCAGTATGGTACATTATGGCCAGATTATGCTGCGCCTTGGCGTTGCCGGCCGCAGCGGCTTTGGCGTACCAGCGTACGGCCTCGGCCTTGTTCTGTGGCACGCCGTCGCCGGCATCGTACAGCACCCCCAGCATAAGCTGCGCCTTCGGGTCCCCTTCCTTCGCCGCGCGCATGCAGCGTTCCGTCTGCTCCTTTGTGCCGCTCATGGTTGCCTCTCCAGTCCCGCGTCCTGCAGCCCGCGCTGTATTGCCCGCGCCAGCGGCGGGTGCCCGCCCGCCATGGCCGAGGCCGCTATTTCGCGCAAGGCGGCGGCCTTGTCGGCGGTTATGTCCAGTTTTTCAAGCAGGGGCACGGCGCGCAGGAAATCCGAGGAAGCGGCGTAAAGTCGGAAAGCGTCCCAGGCCTGTTCGCGGCTAAGCAGGTGGCGCGGCACGAAAGCGTAGGCGCGCATGGCGTTTTTGCCGTCGCCGGCGCGCAGCAGAGCCGCCCCGAATGCCGCGCAGAAGGCGCTGTCAGCCTGCGGGCCCAGGCGTGCCTGCGCGAAATCCCCGGCCTTGCCGCCCAGCAGGCGCAGGGCCTGGTCGCAGGAATAGTGGTCGTCAGCGCAGTCGGCGAAGACGCGCGGCGTTATCAGCGCGGCGGCCAGCGGCGCTTCGTCGCGCGAAAGGGCCAGCGCCAGCTCAAGCGCGCGCCTGCCCGGCTGCGCGGCCGCCCATGCGGCGAAGGCGTTCCTGTCTAGCGCGGCGTGGAACATAAGCCGCAGTTCCTGCACGGTGAAATCCTGCGCTTTCCCCCCCTGCGCGGCGCAGCTGGGCTGCAGCGTTTCCAGTTCGCGCCAGAGGCGGGCCTCGTCCGGCCCGCAAGAGCTTTCCGGCCTGCGCGGCGGCTCTATCCCGTCGCGTTTCATTTCCTGCAGGGATTTTTTAAGCGCGTCCCGCAGCGCGTCGCAGGAGGCCGGGTCGCGTCCTTTGGCGAACGCCCCCCGCAGCAGCAGGATTGACGCAACAGCGCTTAGCGCGGTTATGGGCAGAAGCGGCAGCCTCTTTTTTTTAGGTTCCGGCTGCGCCGGGGGCTGGGCCTGCTGTCCGGCGTCGGCAGCTGCGGAGGAGCGCTGCGCCTCAAAATCCTCCAGCGCGTCAAGCCGGGTCACAGCCAGTTCGCGGAAGGACGTCGAACACGCGCCCGATGCGCAGGCGTCGGCGGCGGCGCGCAGTTCGCTTATGGCCTGCGCGGGCTGGCGGTCTGCGGTGGGGCCGGCGAAAAGCAGGAAGTTGCAGTAGTTGGCCAGGCCGGGAACGTCCGGCGGCGGGCCGGAGGTCTTGTCCTGCGCCGTCACGCTAAGGGAGGAGCAGGCCTTGGCAAGCCTTTCCTGTGTGGCGTTGTGGTAGTACAGCCCGGCCAGTTTCGCGTGCGAGGGCCCGTAGCCCTGGGCGGCGGCTTCCTCGTGGCTGGCTATGGCGGCCTCGGTGTCCGAGGACACCAGCAGGTGGTACTGTCCCAGCGCGTACTGCGCTTCCGGCAGGCCGGGAGTCTTCATCTTCACCTGCACGTATTTGCCGTTTACCGGCCAGAAATCTGTCTCGAAGCCTTCGGCGGCGGCGGCGCGAAGCGGGTCCAGCGCCCCGTCGGGGCAGTTGTCGGGGCCTTTGCAAAGCAGCATGGCCGCGCCGTAAGCGGCGGTTTTGGACGAGCTGGCGCGCTTGAACAGGTCTCTCGCCCGCTCGGTGTTTTTCTGCACGCCGTCCCCTTTATAGTAAAGCAGGGCCAGGCGTCCTGCCGCGCCGGGGTCGCCTTTGGCGGCGGCCTTGGAATACCAGAAGTTGGCTTTTTCGGAGTTCTGCTTGAGCCCCATGCCGCGCTCGTACATCAGCCCCATCTGAGTCAGGGCCGGCGGGTAAAGGTCGCCGGAATCGCCGAACAATTTGGCGGCCTGCACGTAATCAGGCTGCGCTCCTATGCCGTTTAGCAGGAACACCCCAAGGCGGGTCTTCGCCCACTTGTTGCCGGCTTCCGCCGCCTGCGAATAAAGGCGCGCTGCCTGCTTCTGGTCCCTGAAAAGCATTTCCTCCAGCCGGCCCAGAGCCGCCGGGCTATAGGCGCAGATGCCTTCCATGCCCTCCCTGTCCACCGGGCTGGAGAGGCTGGTGGCCCAGTAGTCGCACAGCGCGGCGGCGGCCTCCAGGTCGAAGTCGCGTCCGCAGTCGTGCTCGGCGCGCAGGCAGCCGTATATCTCCTCGCGGGCCGCCTCGCCGTCCTGCCCGTCTGTCTCGCCGGGCAGGAGCTTCTGGCGCAGCACTTTGATATCGGCGGCTTTGCGCGCGGCGGACAGCGTGCAGGGCTGGCGCGTTGAGCAGGCGGCTGTCACAGGCGGCGAGATTTTCTGAGCGCGGCAGGGAAGCGCTTGCAGCGCCAGCGGCGCCAGCAGCATCGCAACCCTGAAACTGAAGCGGAATGTCCCCATTAAAAACACCGGATTCATTTTAATAAAATACTGGGGCTTTGCGCCGCCTGTTTTTTAGTAGAATTTCTTCAGCGGTTAAAAAAGACGCATGGAGCGTTAAATGAAAAACATACTCCCTCTTTTCCTTATATTGGCTGCGCCGTCGTGCATGGCGGCTGGCCATGCTGCACCCTCGCCCTCGCAGACGGCCTTCCTGCGCGTGGACGCCAACGGCGACGGGCGCATGAGCCACGCCGAGTTTGAGAAGGAAGTCGTGCGCCTGTTCAAGCTGGCCGACACCAACAAGGACGGCGCTGTAAGCCGCCAGGAGTACATAGAGTTTTACTGCGGGAAGCCCTCCGTCGGGAAAGACGGACCGCACGGGGAATGCGTGGCTATAAGGGCCGCGAAGTTTGACACCATAGAGGCCAGGAAGGACGGCAAGCTGTCCAAAACCGAAGTGATAGCCGCCACCCGGATGGACTTTGACGGCTCCGACCGCGACGGCAACGGCACGCTGGACATGCAGGAGTGGGACCAGCTTTACATACTGCACAAGGGCAGGGAGTGCGTATGCAAGGAAGGCGAGAAATGCTCCTGCGACGCCGCCCCGGCCCCGGTGAAGGACGCAGGCCCGGCGGCGAAGGACGCCGCCAAAGCCGGCGCCGGCCCGAAGAAGAAATGCGACTGCAAGGCCCCCGACTGCAAGCACCTGACCAAGCCTGCCGAAGTGAAGGCGTGCAGCGAAACCGCCGATTCCTGCGCCTGCCCCGCGCCCGACGCCAAAACGGCGCCGGCGGGCCTGCCGGAGGTCCGGCGCGTGCCTTCGGAGTCTTTGCGCTAGGGACGTTTTAATTTCACGATAAAACGCCCCTTTCGGAAAAAGGGGCGTTTGCATTTAGCGGGCCGGAACAGGGAGATTTATGAAACAGGATTGGGGCGAAAGCCGCCTGCCGCAGTGGTACAACGAGCACCTGAAATTCGCGCCGCAGGAGATAGCAGCCTACCTGCGCAGGCTGGACCTGCGCTCCGGAGATGTTTTGGCCGATTTCGGCTGCGGCAACGGCGAACTGCTGCGCCATGCCGCCCCGCTGGTGGCCTATGCGCTGGGCGTGGACGTTTCTCCTGAGCAGGCCGCGCTGGCCCGAAAGGCCGTCTCGGGCATGGCCAACGCCGGGGTTTTGCAGTCCTCTTTTCTTGAATGCACCCTGCCGGACCGCGTGTTCAGCAAAGGCTCGGCACGCAAATCGCTGCATCATCTGACCGACGCGGAGAAGCCGATTTTCTTTAAAAGGATAGGTCTGCGTTTCGCTTCCGGCGCATTGTTCCTTATAGAGGACGCTGTTTTCGATTTCCCCAAAAAAGACCTGGACGCGCAGTGGCCGCGCATACAGCGCGAGGCCGCCGCCTTCTACGGCGCGCGCTGGCACGGGATGGAAAAGGTGTTTGAAAACACGCTCCGCGCCGAATTCCCGTCTGATTTCGATACGCTGTCCTCCGCGCTTGCGGAAGGCGGCTTCAGGGTAATAAAACACGAGCATCCCGCCTGCTTCTACGGCGTGGTGCTGGCTCAAAAGGGGTAATGACATGGAACTGTTCACGCCCGGGTGTCTGGGAACCTGCTGGTACGGCAAATATCACTATATGGAGCCGTTCATCGGTTGCGCGCACAACTGCCTTTATTGCTATGCCCGCTTCCGCCGCAACGTAAGCGCGGCCGTCCGGGAGAAGGAGTCCGACTTTTCCAAGCCGGTGCTTGCCATGGAAAAAGCCGCCCTGCTTGAGGAAATCCGCAAGCAGACGGCGGACGGGAAAATCGAGATAGTGAAGCTTTGCCGCTTCACCGACATTTTCACCCCCCCGTTTGATGCCGACGGCACCAGCTTTGAAATACTGCGGGCGCTGGCCCAGTCGCCGGTGAAGCGCATAATCATCACCACCAAGGGCGTGGCCTCGCCGAAGGTGCTGAAGCTGATAGCCCGGTATCCCGGCAAGTTCTCCTATAACGCGGTGGCCAAGCCCATAGGCGAGTTCCGTCTGGAGCAGGGGCCCGAAAACACCCGCGCCAGGCTTGAGGCCGCGGCGCAGGCTAAAAAGGCCGGGGCGCTTGTCACCGTCCACATGGACCCGGTGCTTGTCGGCGTTGAGGACACGCCCGAACTGCTTGGCCCGTTCTTCGACGGGCTGAAAAAACTCGGTCTTAACCGCGTGATGTTCTCCTACCTGCTGGTGAACGCTGAAATAGCGGCTCTCATAAAGCAAAACCTGCCCGCGAAGCAGGCGAATGCCCTGCTGGCACGCTACCAGCAGCAGGAGATACAGATTCTGCCCGCGCAGGACGATACGGCCTACGCCAATCTTCTGCCGGAGCTGAAGACGGAAAGCGTGAAGCGCATTTCCGCCCTGCTGGCGGAGCGCGGCTTCGAATACGTGCTTTGCTCGCTCAAAAGCGGCAAGGACGGCGTGAAGGCGGGAACCGGCTGCCCGATGTGCGACGGCAAATTCTATGCCTAGGGTTTTGTTCCTGAACCTGGACGAACTGCTCCATGACTCGAAGGTGGAGGCCCTGCTGTCGTATTACCCGCAGCGCTATCTTCTGCGCGCCAATCCCGGCGACATAGTGGTGGTGCCGGACCCTGTGGACGCCGATTTCGTCGCCTATGCCCGTTCGGTGAAGAAGCTTGCCGCGCCGGAAAACTGGCTTGTGGTCACAGGCCGCAACAGCGGCGCTCTGTGCTCGTCCCGTTCGCTGTTTGAAAGCGGCGCGCCGCTGGCGCGGCTTAAAAAACTGGTGAAAAAGGGAGGTTATGTTTTCACCCCTTATTTGCAGACGCCCAAGATGCTGGATGTGGCGCAAAAGCTTGGCCTGCGTCCCGAGGCCCCGGCCATGAGCCTGCCAGACGCGGTGAACTCCGGCCTTACGCTGGCCCTGAACAACAAGCTTTATTTCAAGCGCCTTT
Organism: Elusimicrobiota bacterium; assembly: GCA_012523635.1. Taxonomy (GTDB): domain Bacteria; phylum Elusimicrobiota; class Elusimicrobia; order Elusimicrobiales; family Elusimicrobiaceae; genus JAAYTX01. Next base: position 8,556 of record JAAYTX010000174.1, on the reverse strand, counting down.
GCAGGCGCAACGGCGTGCCGGTATTGCCGGATTACGTCTGCACCACGCCCGAGGCCATAACCGCCGCGGCGGAGAAGCTGGGGCGCGGAGGCCGGCGCGTTATTCTGAAAAAGACGCGCGCCGCCGGGGGTTACGGGAACATTTCCGGGACCGCGGCCGAGCTGGCCGCGAACATTGCGCTCTGGCGCAAATGGGACGAAGTGCTGGTGGAGCCGCATCTGGGCGACGAACGCGTTGTGGGCGCGCTGGCCCTGCTGGACGCCGATGGCGTGAAATTTCTCGGGCTGGACAGGCAGGACTGCGTAAACGACGCCTGGAACGGCTGCGAGTTCCCCTATTCCGGGCGCGGCGCGGCGGAAGTAAAGCGCCACACCCTGCGGCTGGCCCGCCTGCTCTGGAAAGAGGGCCTGCGCGGCGAAATGGACCTGGACTGGTTCGCCACCCCGCGCAACGGTGTCTTTGCGATAGAATGCAATTTCCGCGACAACGGCTTCGGCTACATATTGGAACTGGCGCGCGACGCCTTCGGCCTGCCGCCTGCCAGAACCCACGCCCGCTACTGGGCAGCGCTGAAGCTGGGGCAGCCTTCGTTGCGCCTGATTGCGGAAAAAATTTCCGCGCTTAATGCCGGAACGCGGCGCGGCGGAGCCATACTTTGCGGCAAGCCCAAAAACGGTCGGGTCGGGGTGCTGGCCGCCGCGGATTCCGCCGCCGCGCTGCGCCGCCTAAGCCGTGCCATAATCAAGGAGCTTTCATGAGCGACGCCACCCCCCCCGTCCAGCCGGAGCATGGCCGCCTGCTGGTGGCGGCCTCCTTCGTGCTGGTGTACGCATTTTCCTCGGTGGACCACGCCATAGCCCCCATGGTCTCAGTGTTCGCCGGGTTCTTCGGCAGGCCCGAGGCGCGGGTTCTGTGGCTAATCTCCTCCTGCACGCTGGGCATAGTGCTGGGCATAATAGCGGGGCCGTCGTTTCTCAAATCATGGGCCGCGCCAAAGCTGCTCAACCTGGCAAACGCCCTGCTGGCCTGCGCGCTTGCGCTGTTCCTGTTTTCGCCGGATTTCGGCGTTTCGCTGCTTCTGCGCTTCGTGTTCGGGCTGGGTTCCGGCCTGCTCAGTTCCTGCCTGTGGTGGCTCACCTACGACGGGCTGGATAAAAAGCACTACCACGCCATGCTGACGGTGCTCATGGCCGCGCGCCCCATGGCGGTGGCCACCGGCGTGCCGCTGGCAGGCCTTTTGCAGACGCAGTTCGGCTGGCGTTTCGCCTTCGGGTTTTTCCTTGCGCTGCTGCTGGCGGCGGGCGCGGCCTGCCTGCTGCGGGCCCCCGGCGACGCGGCGCAAAAGCGCCCCTTCCGCCTTGCGGGCATTTTCAGCGAATACGCCAATTCACTCTCCCAGCCCCACGCACGGTTCTTCTACTCCGGCCTGCTGGTCAACAAGATGTGCTATTTCGGCCTCTATTCGTTCCTGGGCATCTGGCTGGGGCGGCGCTACGGCCTTGGGGTGGAGAAGATAACTGCCTGCCTGCTTTTCATCGGGCTGGCCGAGACGCTGGTTAATTTCATAACGGCGCCGCTGCTGAAGCTCAATTACAGGCGGGTGCTGCTGGGCAGCATGCTGGCGTCGCCGCTGGTGTTCGCGGCTTTCGCGCCGGGCGCCTTGCCGCTGTGGGCGTCGGTGGCGCTGATAGCCGCCTTTGTGATGCTGGACAGGCTTTATTCCATGGGTCTTGTGATGACGCTGCCCAAAATGTTCCCCGGCGCGGGCAACAGGGCCGCGCTTGGCAACCTGATAACGCTTTCGTCGTGGACCGGCCTTGCCCTTGTTTCATGGCTGGAGGGCGAGTTTCTGGACCGCGTGGGGCTGAACGCCGCGGGCTGGGCGCTGGCGCTGTTCCTGATAACCGGCCTTCTCATGCTCTACCGCGTGCAGAAGCTCACCGTGCTGGACCGGCCCGCCTGAGCAAAATAGCCGCTGCCTGTTTTCTTAACGCCATTCTGCTGTTGAGAGGCGTCGCCCGCCGAATTGTTATGCTTTTTTGCCTTTAGCTGAGTCTGATGCAGTTGTCCTTATTAAAATTATAAGAGAGCTGTTGGCTTGAAATGCCCCGTCCTTTTTCGTTCCAAGGATTCCTATCGGTCTGTATCCCGTAAAGATTCCCCGCATGATATCCTTCCCGTAAGAGATGCCGAAGGCCGGGCTGTTGATGAGAAAAATATGTGATGGCGATGCCGACTCCAGCGCGGAATTTATTGTTTTTTCTCCGTAATAGGCTGTTTCGGTTACGTTTAGCGCCACATATTTCATCGGGGAGGGGCGTCTGGAGAGATAGTTAAGCATCGAACCTGCCGGAAGAGTGGCAAAACTTTCGGATACTTTCAGATTTCGCGCTATGTATGCTAGCGCCATATTCATTGTCTGCCCCCTGGTAAAATGCTGAGGCGGGTAATCGTACATCAGGTCTTCTCCGGCTGAGACCGGATAGGTTTTTGCCCCGTATACAAAAGCGGAATTCCGCGCGAATCCTGCGATGCAGAATAATATCAGCGCGAGGATGACTGTTTCTGCGGGTTTTGATTTCCCGGGGATATGGTGCGCCAGTGTTATTATCAGCAGGCAGGTGCCTGGGACGGCGAGCGCAAATGCATAATGCCCAAGCCAAACGTTGAAGAAAACTTTCCCGAGCATCAGTATGGAGAACAGTGAGAATGTGAACATGGCAATCTCGCGATATCCGCCCGCTCTGCTGCGAATTTTCACGATAACTTTCCATAGCGCAGATCCGGATAAAAGAATAAGAAACAGCGGGAGGCCGCGCAGGGCATTGTGCCATTCTATCAGGAATATCGCCTTGGTAGAGGCAATCGCGGCAAGAAGCGCAAAGAACAGGAGTGTTAAAAAAAGTCTGGCGTTTTTCCCGCTTTTAGCGTAAAGGCGGGCGGCGGCCAGCCCGGTGGCGGCCAATGCCAAATATCCAAGAAAATGCATGGCGATATGGGCCATGTTTTGCCTGATGTTTTCCAGCCCCATTACACTGCCGTAATAAGAGTCTGGAATTCCGCTGAATATGAGCGCTTTATACTGCAGGAGTATCCCTGAGATTGCCGTTCCTAGCGGCATCTGCAGGGTTAGCGCTCCAGCTGCCACTGCTGCTGGAAAGGCGCAAAATATCAGGAAGAGCGTCTGGTGCAGCAATAGTGTGCGGGCACGATGCCTTGCGGAGATATCGCGGCAGGCCAGCGCGACGAGCCCCGAAAGGAGAGGCGGCAGAAAAGTTTCCGCCTTGCACAGGAAAGCCAGGCCGCACAGTATACCGGCGCCTGCCAGCATTGCGAATCTGCCGGTTTCGGCGTATCGGCATATGGCAAAACAGGATAGGAGCGCCAGCATCACCCCATAGGTAAGGGAATGGGAATATGGGCAAATGAAGTTCAAGCTGCCCATGAATGTGTATTGTGAAAACGCAAATATGGAATGGAAGGCTATTACGCATAGCACTGCGGCCGCGCGGTTGCTTATGCTAAGGCAGAATCGATATAGGAAAATGGAAAATAACAGCACCAGAGCCGTGTTCCACAGTGCCAGCTGGATGACCCCGGGGCCGAAAATCTTGAAAACTGCCGCGTTAAGATAGCTGGGGAGAGGCCCAAACATGGAGTCCACGGAGTGATACAATGGCTCTCCGTCAGCCAGCCTCCATGCCGTATATAATTCCCGCCCATAGTCTATCCAGATGTCAGCCCATTTTCTCCAGCTTATGGCAAGCATGACAATCAGATTGGCCGCCACGGTTGCTGACGGTATATATTCGCGAAGTACTTGTGAAAATGACATATGTGGCTTGAAGTCGTATGCCTGTTAGAGTGTCATTGTACATTTTTGTCATTAACTTAAGGATAAGTCCTGCCTGCGGTTCCTTTTGTTGAGACGCGGCTCTTGAAAGCGGCGTAAAAAGCGCTATAATGCCTTCGGGTATATTTGAATGTTTATATTCGTAGTGGCAGTAATCGCTCTTAACCTGGGCGGCCTGAGCCTGATAGTGAACCGCCGCGAGAAAATCTACGGCGAGCTTCCGCTTTCCACCTACGGCCTTGTCTTTTTCATGGGCATAGCCATGACTTTCCTGATGCTGTTTTTCTCCATAACGGCGCTGGCCAAAAGCCAGACCAGCGCCCCGATGTTCGTGATTCCGGGCACCGGGCTGGCGCTGCTGCTGGCGTACTACATTTACCAGGAAATCGGCATACGCGCCCTGCTGGCGGAGCGCCGCGCTCAGGCCGAGGAAGCGCTTAAGAAGACGCTGGAATTCATAAGCAACCGCCCCAACAGCGTGCCCGCGCTTGAGAACCTGGCGCGCATTTACGAGAAGCTTGGCAAGGCCGACCTTGCCCGGAAGGCTCAGGACTGCGCCCGCCTTGTGCGGGCCTCCGAGAACGCGGCCATGGAAGCCGCAAGAAGCGACGACAGGAGGACGCTCTGACATGGCCCGCATACTTTACGCCGAAGATGAAACCGACCTTGCCGCAGTCCTGTCCGAGGCGCTGAAAAGCGCCGGGCACGAGGTGCTGGTCTGCGACAACGGCCGCGACGTCCTGCCCGCGCTGGACTCTTTCAAGCCGGAAATCATGGTGCTGGACCTGATGATGCCCGGCCTTGGCGGCTTCGACATAGTGCGCCAGATAAGCGAGACGCCCGGCCGGGACAAAATACCGGTAATCGTCACCACCGCGCTGGGGCAGGCAAAGCGGGCGCTGGACCAGTATTCGCAGGTGCATCATTTCCTGGTGAAGCCGTTTTCCGCCTCCACTTTGCTGTCGGCAATACAGGCTTCGCTTCATAAAGGCTGAACGGCGGCCGTCTCCCGAGCCGGGAGCGGCACGATTTCATGGCAAAAATTCTTTGCGCCGAGGATGAACCCGGCATAGCCGCAGTAATCGAGGCCGCGCTTTCAAACGCGGGCCACGAGGTGCTGGTGTGTTCCTACGGCCGGGACGTGCTTCCAGCGATAGAATCTTTCATGCCGCAGGCGCTTGTGCTGGACGTGATGATGCCAGGAATGGACGGCATGGCCATACTGCACAAGCTGGCCGCAAATCCCGCCACCTCCCGCCTGCCGGTGGTGGTGGCCACGGCGCTGGTGGAAATCAAAAAAAATCTCGAGTCTTTCCCGCAGGTGCGCGGGTTTCTGCCCAAGCCCTTTTCACTTGAAGCGCTGGTGGAGACGGTGCATTACGCCATTACGGTTCCCTGGAAGCCGCCGCCCGCCTGAACGCGGCGCAACGCACCGAGCCCCGTTTCCCGACGGGGCTTTTGTTTTTTGCATGCGGCGAGTTTGGAAAAAGAGGGGGCGCAGACTGGGTGGTCTGCGCCCCGGGGTTGGGTCTGGGGTAAGAAAATCTTGTACTAAATTATATTGTCCTGGGTATGGGGCCGCAATGGCTAATGGGCCTAGTCAAACATAGGTCCTTTGGCCCAGAACGGGAGTTTGCGTTTCAATTTGCGGGAGTTGGCTGCTCTTCGTCTTGCTGGGCCAGTGCCTGCGCGGATTTGCCGGGATAGCACAGGCTTTTGGCCGCGCCCAGCCAGACGGCGGAAGCGCCCAGGCAGGCAAGCGGCAGAAGGATTGGCGAGGCCAGCCCCGCCGCGTCGCGCACCAGCGCAATCGCCCCGGCTGTGGCGCCCTTGGAGAAGCGGTTGAGGAAGGAGTCTATGACCTGCTTGGCGCGGAAGCGCGCGTCGTAGCTCAGCGGCAGGTAGAAAGTCTCCTTGGCGGCGCGGAACACGGAATAGTCCAGCACCTTGAAGGTGATCAGCGCGAAGGCCGCGCTGGGCAGGCCCGGGCTTAATATGAGCCACGCGGCGGAAGCGATGTTGAGCAGCGGCACGGCCAGCATCACCGGCCCGGGGCCCAGCGTGCGCAGGGCCAGCGGGGCCAGCCCGAACTGAAAGGCGGTGCCGCTTAGCTGCACCCAGAACCACAGCCCGGCCATATAGGCGGTGCGGCCGTCCAGCGTCGGGATTGTCACGGCCAGTTCGTCGTAGACGTGCAGGTTGGCGGCCACGGCCACCATCTGCGAAAGGCAGATTATTATCGCCACCAGCTTGAGCGTCCGTATGCGGCCCAGCAGGTCCAGGTGCAGGTGGCCCATGGCTCCGCCCGCCTCCTCCCTGGGCGGCTGGGGTTCGCCGGCCAGCGCGAAACTGCGCAGGAACAGCAGGCCCGCGGGTATAAGTATAAGCCCTGTCAGCAGGGCGAACTGTTCTGTGCCCACTCTGTCGGCGTAGTGTTTGGTGAACAGGTCCCCGGCTATCGGGCCCAATGCGGCGACGCCGGTTATTGGGCCGTTCCAGGTGCGGGCCTGCGCGGGCGTCAGCTTGCTGTTGAAGAAGGACCAGAACTGCTCCACCAGAACCACTATGTAGGCCTCGGCGAAGATGTAGAGCAGTATGCACGCTGCGGTAAAGCCCGATTTTATGGCCCCGTAAAGGGAGATGAACACTGCCGCCGACACCAGATATGAGCCCAGCATGGCCCTGCGGCTGCCCAGCGCCGAAAGAGCGCGCCCGTAGGCGTACACCAGCGCGGCTATGCACAGCGGCGCGGCGGCCATGGCGTAAATCATGTTCTTGCTGCCGTAGTGCGTTATGAACAGCGAGGCCGCGCTTACGCGTGCGAAATCGTAGCCCGTTAGAAGAAGCACGGCCGAGAAGCTGGCGTAGGCCATGGCCCGGAAGAGGTCCGGAGGAAGTTTCGCGCTGTCTGTGTTCAAGCTGTCTCCTGTGGTGCGGGTTCAAGTTTGAAAAGCTTCATCCCGGCGCGGACGCAGGCGTCGGCGCAGTCCGGGCTTTTGGTGAGCAGTATGAACTGCCACTTGCTGAGCGGGCCGGTGCTGAGGGCGCGCAGGGCCAGTTCCGCGCGGGCGGGGTCCAGCGCCATGAAAGGCTCGTCCAGCAGCATGAATGAGGGCTCGCGCCAGCCGGAGGAGGCGAACTCCATGCGCATGGCCATCCAGGCCAGGTCCTGCGCTCCGGCGCTAAGCCATTCAAGCGGTTTTTCCCCCAATTGCTCGTGGCGGGCGAAAAGCGCCCCCGGCTCGAGCGGGGAATTTTCCTCAAGGCGCAGGCCGAGGTACTTCCCCCCCGTCATGGCCGAAAAAAGCGGGCCCGCGTTTTCCACGCAGTTCTTGAGCGTCTCCTCATTGGCGTTGGCCAGCCCCGCCAGCACTTGGAAAGCCTCCTCGGCGGCTCGGGCCCAAAGCTCAAGGTCCTGTAGGCGCGACTGGTTTTCCCGCGCCAGCAGGTACGCGTCGGCGGCGGGCATCCCAAGCGCGCCCTCAAGCCGGGCCAGCCCCTCGCTTTCGTGCATAAGCTGGGCCGAAAGCTCCAGCCTGCGGCGCTGAAGCTGTTTCAGCTCCTCGGCGGCGCGCTGGGCCTGCCTTGCGTTCTCCTGCGGTCCCTGGGGCGCGGGTTCGGGCGGCAGGTCCGCCAGTTCGCGCTCCATGGCGCGTATGGTTTTTTCAAGGTCGGTGTCGAAGGAATCGGGTTTTATGTCCGCCTCGGCCTGGGCCGAGCGGCGCAGTTCCTGGCGTTCCGTGCGCAGAAACTCTAGTTTTTCGACTGACGCGCGCAGTTCCGACAGGTCTTTCGCGCCGAAAGGCGAAAGTCCAGTCTCCAGTTCGCGGCGCAGGCGGGCGGCGTTCCTGCCGTGTTCGGCCAGCGCTTCTTCCTCAAGCTGTCTTTCCTCCCGGTAGCGGGCAAGCAGCTGGGCGGTTACGGCGCGGCGTTCGCGCAGCCGGGCCTCGCCCTCGGCTTCGCGCTCAAGCCTGTCCAGCGCGGCGGCAGGCTCCAGTTCCAGCCACGAGCGGTGCAGGGCGGCCCGCGCCTTTTCATATTCAGTCTTGGCGTCGGCGGCGCGGCGCAAGGTAGCGTAGTTCTCGCGCGGCAGAAGCACCATTGCGGCGAAATACACCGCCGCGGCGGCCAGCGCGGCCACGCCAAGCGCGGCTGCCGCGCCGAAACGGCCGTGCAGCGCCAGGGCCAGCGTAAGCGCAGTAAGCAGCGCCAGCAGGGCCGGCGCGGCGCGGCGCAGTGCCGCAAGGGCCGGCGGGGTCTGGCGCTCAAGGGCCAGCAGTTCCTCGCAGGCGGCCCGAAGGCGCTGGCGCCTTGAGGCGTCGTCTATGGCGGAAATCAGCTTGTCCGTCTGCGACAGTTCAAGCGCGGTGTCCTCTATGTTCTTCAGCAGGCGGGACGATACCGCCCTGCGTTCCGACGCGCTTTTTTCGGCGGCGTCCAGTTCGGTCTGCATCAGTTGTATACGGGTGAAGAGGCTGCGGTCCAGCCCGCGCAGGGCGTCAAGGGAGCGCTGGGTCTGGGCAAGGCGGGCCTGCGTGTTTTTCAGGCGTTCAAGGCGCTGGCGGTCCCCGGCCAGGGCAAGCTCGCGGCGGCGCGCTTCAAGCGCGGCGGCGTCGCCGTCCAGTTCGGCCAGTTTGGCGGCAAGGTCGTTGCGGCGGGCGGTGGCCTTCTCAAGCTCGGCGGCGTTTTGCAGGGCCGAGGCC
>JAAYTX010000173.1 GCA_012523635.1 Elusimicrobiota bacterium | reverse complement strand
CTTATGAAAAAAATCATACCCCACAGCCGGCCGTCGCTTGGCGCGGAGGAATGCGCCGCCGCCGTAAAGGTTATTAAAAGCGGTTTTCTGGCGCAGGGCGCTGAAACGGCGGGTCTGGAGCGGGATTGCGCCAGTCTCGTAGGCGTCAGGCAGGGGGCCGCTGTCAGTTCAGGCACGGCGGCGCTGTATCTGGCTTTGCGCGCGCTTGGGGCCGGGCCGGGCCGGGAAGTGGTCATGCCCTCATATGTATGTTCTTCGCTGTGGCATGCAGTGAAACTTTGCGGGGCTGCGCCAGTGCTGGCCGATTCCGACCCCGAGACTTTCAATCTTGACCCGGTTTCCGTTAAGCGGAGTTTTGGGCGCAAAACCGCCGCCGTGATTGTCCCGCATATGTTCGGGCTGCCAGCCCACGTAAGGGAAATAGCCCGCCTGGGGGTGCCTGTCGTGGAGGATTGCGCGCAGGCATTGGGCGCAAGGAGCGGCGGACGCCGGTGCGGTTCTTCGGGCGCGGCCTCCGTGCTGTCTTTTTACGCCACCAAGCTGGCGGCTGCCGGCGAAGGCGGCATGGTGCTGTCCGCGTCTGAAAAAGTAATCCGCAGGGTAAGGGACTTGCGGGCCTATGACGGACTGGTCCCGGACGAGCCGCGCTTCAATTTCAAGCTTACCGACCTGCAGGCGGCGGTGGCTCGCGTGCAATTGCGCCGTCTTAAAACTTTTTTGGCCAGAAGGGCGGCTCTTGCCCGAGAATACGGGGACTTGCTGGGCGGGGTCGTGGGACTGCCCCGGCAAGAAGACGGCAGGATTTATCACCGCTACGTGGTGATTTTGCCGCGCAAGGTTAAGGCTGAAGATGTGGAAGCCCGGTTGGAAAGGCGCGGGGTTTGCGCCAGAAAACCCGTGTTCCGGCCCCTGCATCTTCATGTCGCGTGCAGGGGGCGTTTTCCCGGAACTGAAAAGGCCTGGCAAAGCGCGCTTTCGCTGCCGCTTTATCCGGAAATGACCGCGGCACAGTGCCGGTTTGTGGCCGCACAATTATCCAAAGTGCTGAAGGGTTGTTAGGGCAGGACGGCCCTGACAAGGCTTTTAAGCGCCCTTAGCGGCGCACCCGTCAGGGCCGCTGAGAAAGCCCTGCGGAAATAGGCTCTGGCTGCGCTTTTTTCACCAAGCTTCAGGCTTTGCAGGCCCAGTATATAAAGCGTTTCGGCCATTATCGCCGGATGCTGTCTGTACAGAGTCATGTGCTTTTCCAGGATTTTTGCGCGTCCGTTTCTCAGCGCTCCGGGAGCCGCGGACATGCTTGACGCATATTCGTAGCGCAGGGTAAGCGGTTCCGGCACAAAATCCACTTCGTAGCGTCCGGCGATTCTAAGCCACAAATCCCAATCCTCGCAGGTGTCCATGTCCGGGTCGAAAAGGCCCGTTTCCTCAAGAAAATCACGGCGTATCAGCGCCGAACTCGGCGCGCCCAGCAGCAGATTGTTTTCCAGCAATCTCGCCTGTATTTTACCGCGCAGCCGCGGCTGCTCCGGCACAAGGCTTTCCCCTGTTTTCTCGGAGACGACGCTGAGCAGCGTGTAAACCAGCGCAAGTTCGGGCCTGGCGGGGGTGAACAGTTCGCGCTGCATGCGCAGCTTGGAAGGCAGCCAGGCGTCGTCGCTGTCAAGCAGCGCTATGTAGCGGCCTGAGGCTTCCCGGATGCCTATGTTGCGGCCCTGCGGCAGGTTCACCCGTTTCGGCAGGCGCAGGTAGCGCAGGTTGGGCGCGGCGCGCCCGGCCATGACCCCGGGAGTGCCGTCGGTGCTGGCAGCGTCGGTCACTATAATTTCAAAATCCCGGAAATCCTGGGCCTGCACGCTGTCCACGGCCCTGCCAATGCAGTGGGCGTGATTATAGGTCGGGATTACGACGCTTATCTCGGGCGGCATGGTCTGACAATTGTATAAAAAACGGCGGAGCCGGGCGCTCCGGCTTCATTGACTGCAAAAATGCAATATCATAGAATTTTTTTGAACGCGCGCATGTAGCGCGAACGATGAAACAAGCAGTGAAGGAGCCATTCATGAAAAAAAATTCTGCCATATCCCTGATTTCGCTTATGGCCCTTGCGTTGTTCCTCGGCGCCTGTTCCAAGCAGGCCAAGGAAACCCCTAAGACCTCTTTCATAACCGCCCCCGACGGACGCCAGATTCCGGCTTCCACGTCCGCGTCCGGCACAGCCACCGACGGCGGCCTGGAGGAAGTGTCCGACCCCAACACCCTGTCTTCCAAAAGCACGACCATAATAGCCCCGGCCGATGAGGTCGCGGCCGCCGGCGAAGGGGATGTCCGCGGCACCGGCTTTGCCGCGCACGAGGGGCTCCAGACGCTTTATTTCGATTTCGACAAATACAGCCTGTCGCAGGCCGAACAGGCAAAAGCCGCCAAGAACGCGGATCAGATAAAGGCCAAAGCCGATGAGGACGCGTTGGTGGAAGGCCACTGCGACCAGCGCGGCACTATCGAGTACAACATAGCTCTTGGCCAGAAGCGGGCCCGCGAAGTGCGGGACTATTACATCATGCTCGGCGCCAAGGGTGAAAAGATAAGCACCATCTCCTACGGCAAGGAAAAGCCAGTCTGCGCCGACGCCAACGAGGCGTGTTGGTCCAAAAACAGGCGCGCCGAAACTAAGACCCGCCTGGTGCAGAAATAGCAGCCCCGGGACTGCCATCCGATGAACAAGTTACGTTTCCTGCCCTGCGCCGCCGCGCTGTTTTGCGGCGGCTGTCTGGCCACCGACCAGCATATACGCGACCTGCAATATCAGCTCAATTCCTTCAACGCCTCTATACAGCAGATGCAGAAGAACCAGGCCGAAATAAACAGCAAAATGGACGAGCTTTCCCGCAGCCTGCAGGCTCATTCCGAGAATCTCAAGGATTTCGACGCCCAGATTACCCGGCTGGGGACGAAGATAGACGACCTTGATTCGCTGGTTTCTGCGCGTATGCAGGCCCTGGGGCAGACGATAACCAAGCAGCAGCAGGAGGAGCAGGAACAGCGCCGCGCGTCCGAGGCGGCGATGCTGCCCAGCAAGATATTTTCGGAATCCTCGTCGCACCTGCTGAAGAAGAACTACGCCATGGCGGCGCAGGGCTTCAGGCTGTATCTGGACAAGTTCCCCAATGGCGCGTTGGCCGAGAACGCCTATTACAATCTCGGCGAAGCCTACGGCGGTCTGGAACAGTGGCAGGAGGCGGCGGTGTCTTACGCCACCCTGCTGTCTAAATACAAGGCCAGCCAGTTCACTCCGGCGGCGCGCCTGCAGTATGCGCAGACCCTGCTGAAACTGCCCGACGACCACAAGGGCGAGGCCGTAAGCTATCTGAAATCCATTCCCAAGGAATATCCGTCTTCCCCGCAGGCTGTGCTGGCCCAGAACCTGCTGAAGTCTTTGGAGCCCAAGCCCGCCAAAAAAACTTCCGGCGAGCCGAAAGCTCCGGCCAAAAAGCAGGTAAAGACTCCCGCTCCGGCCAAGGACGCCAAATGAGGGCGCTTATCGCGGCGTGCGCGCTGTTTGTGTTCGGCGTTTCGCCTGTCCTGGCCCAGCAAGAGATATACATCGGCGTTGCCGCCAAGAGCGGCCGCGACGGGCGCGTGCGCATAGGGCTTGAGGATTTCGCCCCGCGCACCCCTTCAGACCCCGCTGAGCGCGAATTGGCCGCGCGCATGAAGGATGTGCTGCGCGCCGACCTGCTGTTCTCACGCTATTTCGAGGTGCTGGAGAAGCTTCCCGGCGACAAGGCCGCCCAGGAGCCCGACTACTGGAAAAAGTCCGGCGCGGCTTATCTGCTCGGCGGCACCGTCCGGCAGGTGAAGGACGGCAAATGGGTGATGACGGCGGAACTGCGCAACGCGGATTCCGGCGACCCCATAACGCAGAAAGGTTACCGGGGCCTGCCGGTGAACGAACGGGCCGCCGCCCACCGCCTGGCCGATGAAATAATATGGCGCCTGACCGGCAAGAAGGGCATCGCCCATTCGAAGATAGCTTTCTCTAACGACAGCACGGGCCACAAGGAGATATATGTGGTGGACTATGACGGGCAGGGCCTGGTGCGCCTGACCGCCGACAAGTCCATAAACCTGCTGCCCCGCTGGTCTGTGGACGGAAGCAGGCTGTATTACACCACCTACCGCTACGGAAACCCGGACTCTTTCGAGATAGACCTGGCCCAGCAGAAGATAAGGCCTTTTTCCGTGTTCCAGGGGCTTAACATCGCGGGCGGTTTCTCGCCTGACGGCAAGGAGTTGGCCATGACGCTTTCGCGCGGCCGCGACCCGAGCATCTATATAGTCGCGCCGGACAAAAAAGAGGCCAAGAAACTTACCTCAAGCAGCGGCGTGGACAGTTCCGCATCTTATTCGCCTGACGGGCGTTTCGTCACTTTCATTTCCGACAGGTCCGGCAATCCGCAGGTGTACACGGTGGAGCTGGCCACCGGCAAGACCCAGCGCCTGACGCGCCTTAACTGGTGCGATTCTCCGCGCTGGTCTCCGACAGGCGAGTGGATAGTTTTTGCCGGACGCCAGAAATATTCCGACGACATCGACATTTTCCTGACCGACGTAACTGGCGGGCAGCTGCGCCAGATTACCCGCGATTCGGGAAAGAACGAGGACCCTTCCTGGTCGCCAGACGGGCGCTTCATCTCCTTTACGTCCACAAGGGGCGGCGGTCGGCAGATATACGTGATGGACGCCGACGGCAGCGCCCCTCATCTGGTGTCAAAACTGCCCGGCCTGAGCTATACTCCCAGCTGGGGGCCCTGAACCGGATGCGTTTTACTGGAAAGAAAAACCCCGCCTTAAGGCGGGGTTTTTTATTGAAGGTTGCGGTCTGACTATTTCTTTGCCGGCTTTTCAGGTTCGGGCTGGGCCGGTGCCTGGGGCTGCGCTGCTTCGGTGGAAGCGGCCACCGCCTGTTGCGCGGGCGGGTTCAGCTTGGTCAAAGCCTCTTTCACGTCCGGCACCAGCGTGCTGGAGGGATTGTCGGTCAGGAATTTCTGGAAGGCCTGGTAGGCCTCGTCGTTTTTGCCGGACACCGCCAACTCAAGTCCCGCGGCGAATTCGGCTTTTTCGGTTTCCAGTTTTTTGGCTGCCTTTTCCGATATCCCGCCTTTCCAGTATGGTTTTTCGGCGTCCTCTCCCTTCTGGTCTCCGCGCACGGCGGCCACCGCTCCTGCCTTCATGCCCGAGCTGTGGAACTTGCCGGAAACCCGGGTTTTCATGCTCTTGAGGGTGCTTTCAAACCACGTCTTGTTGCCGGCGGGGGCCTGCTTGGCCTTCGTGTCGGCTGCCTGCGCGCCCTGGCAGAGCAATATGCCCAGCGCTGCGATGATATACAGTGTTTTCATCTGTTTTCTCCTTAATTGCTGAACTAATCCTGATGTATCAGCTTATAGCCGGTTTCTTCAGCCGACCGGTCAAGGCTTACGGCCTTGTTTACGAATTCCTCGGCTTCAGCCGTGTTTTTAAGCTTGTAAGAAGCGCGCGCGCGGTTGAGCCAGATGTCTGAATCGTACGGGTCGGCAAGCGAGGCTTTGTTGTAGTAGTCCGCCGCAGCCTCGTAGTTGCCTGCGCTGTAGGCCAGGTTTCCCATGTTGTTGAGGGCCGTCGGGTCGGACGGGTCGGCCGCCAGCACTTTCGCCAGGTATTCCTTGCCTTTGCCCGGGTCGCCGTTCTGGGCATAGACTATGGCCAGGCTGTTGAGGGTAGAGGTATCGTCCGGCGTCTTCTTTAGGACGCCTTCATAGTAGGCCGTCAGGTATTTGAAGCGCACACGGCCCAGCGCCTTCACGTCACCGCCGTAGCGCGCCAGCAGGGCCGGGTCTCCGGGGCGCTGCACAGCCCAGTCGGTCTCGGGCAGTGTGACTGCCTCGAACACCTTGGAGGCCTTGCGCGTTTCTATTATCTTCACCTCTTCCTTGGACTGGTTGTAGGTGGCCGCCGCCTGCACCAGGGCGGATTCAAACGGCTTGCCCAGCATGGTGGGTTCAAGCGGCACCCACAGGCTGTCGGCGTACTGCACAAGGCGGTGGTAGGGCAGTCCCACCTGCAGCGAATTGTTCAGGCCTGTGTTCGCCATCAGGGCTATGTGGCTGGGGTAGTCCATGATGGCGGTCTGCACTCCCACGCCTTCCAGCATCGTGGCAAGAAGGGCGGTAAGGTCGTCGCAGTCGCCGGTCTTCAGCTTCAGGGTGTCGCGCGGGAACTGCACGCGGTCTATGGGCATGGAGTGGTTGGCCTTCACCTCCGCGTAGGGGCTGGTCGGGTCGGCCAGGTAGCTGATGCCTATTTCGGCAAGCGCGTCCCATATCATTATCACCTTGCGCAACTGCTGCGGCAGGTCCTCGTCCTGCGCAGCCTTGTCCACCAGCGGCAGCACCTGCGCCAGCAGCTGGCGCACGGGCGGGTCGTTGGGGGTGACGAAGCTGGTTATGCGCGGGGCGTCATCCCACACTATTGCGGTGCGGGAAAGTATGGTTATCGGCTTGTTCAGCGTCTGCGTCTTCTCAGCGCCTTCGTCCATGTAGGAAACCGTGAACTGGGCCTGTATTGGCGTATCCTCGCTTATCTGCAGGACCTTGTTGTTCAGCGTCGCTTTCAGCGGGACCACCACTTCCTCGTCCGCGTTGACCTTGCGCAGGACTGTATCGTATGGGAAGTCCGTGTAATCCTTCAGGAAGAAGGACACCTTGGCGTTGACCACGTTCTTTCCGGTGTTGTTAACCACTGTTATCGTGCCCACCGGGTTGTTGACGTAGTATTTGTAGCCCGCCGAGAAGATGTGGTCTATGTCCACCTTGGAAATTTCCAGAGTCTTGGGCTTGGGTATGCCGGGAACGAAAAGCGTGATTTCCTGCGAAAGCACGCTTAGTTCGCCGGTGCGGGACTGCGCCGCAAGCTGGTAATAATACGTGCCGCCCTGTTCGGAAAGGGTTTCGGTGAACGAAGTTGCGGCCGTGCGCGCGGCTTCGGCGTAGCCTTCTCCCGGCCTGGTGGAGCGGTAAACCACGTAGCCTGAAACCAGGCCTGCGGCCGGGTTTTTCCAGGAGAGCGAGGCCGAGTCTTCATTTGCCGAGGCGGTGATGGCCTGCGGCGGGGCGACGCTTATCTCCACGGGAAATACGGACAGGCGTCCGCGTTCCGGTTCGGAAATATAGAGCTTGTCGTTCTTGTATACGAGTGCGGACGGCTCTTTGATTTCCGTGCGGCCCTGGCCCTGCGCGAAGAACGAAGCCTGCCATTTGCCCTGCGTGTCGAACACTTTTACGGCCGCGGCCTTGCGGTCCAGCACATAAACGAAGCGTTTGCCGTCGTAGGCCAGCGAAACCGGCTCCTGCAGCTGCCAGAGCTCGCGGCCTTCTCCGCCCCAGGAATTCACCAGCTGTCCGGCCTGGTCAAGCATCAGCACCTGGTTCAGTCCGGCGTCCAGCACCAGAATTGAGGATTCCGGGCCCCAGACCGCCGCTACGGGTTTGGAAAGCTCCAGGGTGGCGCTTATCTTTGGCCCGTACGACTGCATGAACATGCCGGCGGCGTTGAACTTCACAAGGCGCTTCTTGCCGCGGTCGGCGACTATGAGCTGGCCCTGGTCGTTTATGTCGGAACCGGAGGGGGCGTCAAGAACCCCTTCCTCGCCCGCGCCTTTGCTTTTAGCTCCAATCAGGCGTGAGAATTTTCCGTCTGCGGAAAAGACTGAAAGCCTGTCGTTTCCGGTGTCAGACAGTATCCAGCCGGAGGACTGGCTCCAGTTCGCGCAGGAGGGCTCGCGGTACTGGCCGGGCTTTTTGCCTGTTTCTCCTATTGCCAGCGACGGCTTCCCTTCCTTGTCGTAAACCGAGAATTTCTTGTCTGCGGCGGTATAGCCGCCTACCAGGCCCGCGTCAGTCACCGCGAACACGGAAACTTTGAGGGGCAGTTCCGCGGCCGGGCCGGAAACTATGACGTTTGTGCTGCCCGGCGGCGGCAGTTTGGACTGCTTGGACGAATCTTCCGTGTTTATGGAGGTTATCTGCCTGTTGCCTGCGTCCACAACCAGAATGTTTTCTCCGCTGGCCGCGATATTGGTGGGTTTGTAGAACTGGCCGCTCCCCTGCCCGGAGGTGCCGAATTCTCCTGTCTTCAGGCCTTCCTGCGAGTAGATGCGGATTTTGCCGCGCTTGGCGTCCAGGGTGTAGATAAGGCCGTAGGCATCTACGCAGAAGCGTTCGCCCTGCACCTGTATCTGCCACAGCTGTTCGCCGGTTCCGGAGAGCTTGTAAAGCTTGCCTTCAGCCAGATAATACAGCGAACCGGAGATGTCGGCCGCAACCGCCGCGGCCGGGGCCGCTGTCTTGAAGTATCCGGCGAAGATGCCGTCTTCGCTGAAAAACTGTATGCGCTTGTTGCCGGAATCGGCCACGTATATGCGCCCGTCCGGGGACGAGGCGATGTCGGCGATGTCGGAGAACTGTCCCGGCGCGGAGCCGCCGGAGCCGAAGGAAAAGAGGAACTCGCCTGCTGAGGAAAGCACCTGTATGCGTTTGTTGCCGGAGTCGGCCACGTAAACGCGTCCGTCCCGCCCGACGGCGACAGCCGCCGGTTCGTCAAACTGGGAGGCGCCGGAGCCTTTGCCTCCAATTATCTGAGGCGAGGTCTGGCCCTCGCGCAGGAGGAAAAGGGAATCCTTTTCGGCGTCCGTCACATACATGACGCCGCCGCGCAGAACCGCGTCGGACGGCTTGACGAAAGAGAGTGAAGTGTATTGCGCCGTTACGCTGAAATTGTCCAGCGCGGAAACCAACTGGCATTGCAGCAGTACGGCCAGGAATAAAACGCGTTTCATGAATCCTCCGGATGGCGGCGGCTTCCCTGCAGGAGAAGCCGGGCCTGTTACCATTGTGAATTATATAACACTAAAACGCGTTTATGAAAGGCGGGAAAAGCGCTTTTTGGTCAAACGGAGTGTCCTGGGGTTATTCGTAGCGCAGCGCTTCTATCGGTGAAAGGGCGGCGGCCTTGCGCGCCGGCCAGAAGCCGAACACAATGCCGACGCCCGCCGAGAAAATTATGGACAGCAGCACCGAGCCCGGCGAAACAAGCAGGGCCCAGTCGGCTACTTTTGCCAGCAGAAGTGCGGCCCCAACCCCAAGCAGCACGCCTATCACTCCGCCGGCGAGAGAGAGGGACGAGGCTTCTATCAGGAACTGAGATAGTATTGCCGTGTTTGTGGCCCCTATAGCCTTGCGCAAGCCTATTTCGCGGGTGCGTTCGCTGACGCTAACCAGCATTATGTTCATTATGCCTATGCCGCCCACTAGCAGGGAGATGCCTGCGATTATGCCTATCAGCAGGCCGAAAGTCTGCGTGGTGGCCGTAATGGTGGCCTGGAGGTCGGCCATGTTGAAGATGGAGAAGCCCGGGTCCTCTTTATATTCCGGAATCCTGTGCAGTTTGCGCAAAAGCTGGTCCAGGTATTTCATCGCCTCGTCCGTGCGGGCCGGGTCACGTACCTCTATCCACAGTGTGGAGGGGTATTTCCTGCCCAGGCTGCGCTTCATAGCCGTCCTGAAGGGTATGACCACCATGTCGTCCTGGTCGCGGAACTTGTCGGCTCCTTTGATGGGGAGGACGCCTATCACCTTGAAGGATTTGCGGTTTAGCTTGATTATCTTGCCGATGGGGTCTTCAGTGCCGAAAAGGTTGTTGGCTACGGTCTGGCCCAGCAGGACCACCTTTTCCATGTTCTGGTCTTCCTGTTCGGTGAAAAAGCGGCCGAAAGGCGGGTTCGAATTGCGCATCCTGGCGTATTCGTGCGTCACGCCTTCTATCTGGGTGGAGGCGTTCTGGCTGCCGTAGACCGCCATGCCCGCGCCTGAGGCGTTCGGGTCCACCGCGGAGAACAGTTCTTTATTGGCCGCTATGGCATGCGCATCCTCAAGCGTCAGCCTGCTGGAAGCGGTCTGCCCCATGCTGACGCCGCGCATGCGGTTCTGTCCCGGCACCACCATGATGAGGTTTGAGCCCAGCGAAGACAGGCGTTGTTCCACCGATTTCTGCGCCCCGCGGCTCAGCGCCAGCATGGAAATGATGGAGGCCACGCCGATGATGACGCCCAGCATGGTTAGCCCGGCCCGGACCTTGTTGGAAACTATGGCGCGCAGGGCGGAAAGGAAGTTTTCCTTGAATTCGTTCCAGGTGAAGCCGAAGGACGGCGGTTTCAACTGCCCGGCTCCGTCGGAACGGGGGGTTGGCTGTTTTTTGCTCTGGTCGGATATCACCTGTCCGTCCTTGATCATTATCACGCGGTCGGCCCAGGCGGCGATGTCCTGCTCGTGCGTCACCAACACTATGGTGATGCCCTGCCCGTTGAGTTCCTTGAGCAGGGCCATTATCTCGTCGGCCTGCGTGGAGGCTAGGTTGCCGGTGGGTTCGTCGGCAAAAATGATTTCAGGGTTGTTTATGAGCGAACGGGCTATGGCCACGCGCTGCTGCTGTCCGCCTGAAAGCTGGTTGGGCTTGTGGTGCAGCCTGTCCCCGAGGCCGACTTTTTCCAGCAGTTTCCGGGCGCGGGCTGCGCGGTCGAAGCCGTCGCCGGAATAAATGGCGGGCAGGCCTACGTTGTCCAGCGCGGAGATGCGGTTCAGCAGGTTGAACTGCTGGAACACAAAGCCTATGACCTTGGAGCGCAGGAAAGCCAGGTCGGAGTCCGAAAGTGAGGAAATGTCCAGCCCGCCTATCTTGTAGGAGCCGGAAGAGGGCCTGTCCAGCAGGCCCAGTATGTGCATGAGCGTGGATTTTCCCGAGCCGGAATGCCCCATTATGGCCACAAATTCCCCGCGCTCAACGCGCAGGTTTACGCCGCGCAGTACTTCAAGCGGGCCGTCCCCTACGGTGTAGACCTTGCGCAGGCCGGAGGTTTCTATGAGGCTTGGCATTTTACAGGCGCATCGCGTTGCGGGCGCGCCCGCTTATTTTCGCGGGCTTTTCCTCGCCTTCGTCTTTTTTGGAGGCCTTGCCGCCGGGCGGGCTGAGTATGCCTCCCGAGGGCTGTTTCTGGGGGGTATAGCCGGTGGCGGAGTAGTATACGGTGGCGCCGTTTTGAAGGCCGGAAAGTATTTCGGCGTTGTTGCCGTCGTCAAGCCCGACCGTCACCGGGACGCGCTGAAGATTCTCCGGCGGCGTGCCGGACAGCACGTATTTCCCGCCGTTGGCCGCCACCGAAACCGCCACTGAGGGCAGCAGGAGGGCGCTGCTTTTTTCACTGACCACTATTTTAATGTTGGCCGTCATCTGCGACTTGAAATACTGCGGCACCTTGGAAAGTTTTATTTTCGCGTAATAAGTGATGACGTTGTTGACGTTTTTGCCTTCGTGCAGAATCTGGAAAACGCGGCCTGAAACTGTGGAATCCGGGTAGGCGTCCAGGGTGCAGAGCGCGTCCTGCCCGAGCTTCACGCGGCCGATGTCGGCTTCGTCCACGCTGGCCTTGATTATCAGTTCATCGGAAAGCGCGAAGAGGGTGGAGGAGGTGTTGACCGTCTGGCCTTCCACCACGTCGCGCAGTATCACCTTGCCGTTCAGCGGGGAAACCACGGGGGTGGCTTTGTACGCGTCTTCCCAGTATTTTATTTCTTCGGGGCCCTTGGCGCGCGCGGCGTCCAGTATGGCTACGCGGTCAGAGGAGCTTATATAGGCAAGCACCTGCCCCTGCTTTACCACTGCCCCCTCTTCCACCAGCAGTTTGTCGACCCGGCCCGATACGGACGGCATGATTTCCACGCGGTTTAGCGGGGCCACTTCGCCGGTGGTGTCCACTATGTCGGCAATGCTGCCTGTGCGGGACACGGCGCTTATATATGTCTTTTTCTTCGAGCGGTCTTTGGTGTTTTTCCTGTAAAGATATGCTCCGCCGCCCAACAGCAGCAGCGCCAGCAGAACCAAGAGCGTCTTTTTCATGGCTTTTCTCCGAGAGTCTTGCCCTTCAGGGCGTCCCAGGCTGCCTGCGCCAGGGCTGTGTCGCGCAAAGTGTCCAGATACGCCTTTTCGGCGTTTACGAGCTCCTGTTCTATGGTTTCCCAGTTCTCGAAAATCATTCTTCCGGCCAGGTATTTGATGGTGGACTCGCTGTGCCGTTGCTGCGAGGCCGAGAGCATTTCCAGGTCCAGGGAGCAGTCGTAAAGCGCGGAAAGCAGGGCGGTCCAGGCGTTCTGGGCGCTGTGGCGGGTGGACAGCAGCGTGTTGCGGTAGGATTCCTTCGCGCTGAGATAGAGCTGGTTGGCGCTGGATTTAGACTGCCAGTAGCTCGTGGGGCCGCCGGAGAAGATAGGCAGGTTCAGCGCAAGGCCGACGCCCCATGACCGGTCGCCGGGGAATTCCTGCCTGCCTGTCCAGCTTAGGGACTGCGTGGCTGTGAGCGTGGGGTAGGCGTCGGTCTGGGCCGATTCAAGCGAGATGCGCGACAGTTCAAGCGCGTACCCGGCAACCTTCACGTCCGGCGAGTTTTGGGCTACCGCCTCTATATCTGGTTCTGGCTGGCGTTCCGGGACGGACAGCGTGCCCGAGGCAACCGCCACCGAAAGCGAGTCCTGGCCTATGGCCGCCAGCAGTTTGCGCTGGGAAGTGCGCAGGCTCAGGCGGGCTTTCTCTATGTCGGCCTTGGCCTGGTCGGCCAGCGCGGTGGCGCGCATCATGTTGCCTTTGCTTTCGCGCCCGCCTTCGTATTGCAGGGCCACCATTTTGGCGTTTTTTACGCGCAGTTCGGCTATGCTTTCCATCAGCCCTATTTTGCGCTGGGCGTACAGCAGTTCTGCGAAGGCGGTGCTAAGGGTTTTCCTGAGGTTCACCCCGGTCTGGCGCAGCACTTCCTCGGCTTTTTTCAACGAGGTCTTCTTGGATTTGAGGTCCTTGATGTTGCCGAAATCCAGCAGCGAAATGCTCATGTTCGCGCCTGCTGACCAGGAGTCCGGGTCGAGGCCGGAATTGTCGCCTGAGCGCGAAAAGCTGTGGCGCAGGTTGAGCGACGGGAAGAAGTTGTTGAGCGAAACATAGTATAGCGCGCGCGCCGATTCCATATCGTGCTTCGCGGCCAGCAACGAAGGGTTTGAGGCCGAGGCCAGGCCGACGCAGTCCTGCCACGTGAGAGGCTGCGGGCCGGGTTCATCCGCGAAAGAACAAACCGCAGCGGAAAACTGCAGAACCGCGCCGAGGAAAAGCAAGGATGGTATGCGCATGTGTTTAGGCCAACATCATTCCGTACGGCGAATTGCCGTCAGAGCCTAGGCTAACAAATAGACTTTTCGCCAGTCAATGGAGCAGCCTCCAGCTAAAGCGGCGGTGGCGTTTATTTCGCTATACTATAGTCTGATTGCCGGGCCTCGCTTGCATGGCGCATATGGATAACTTCAACAAACGCCTCTTCGCTTCGTTTTCCAATAAGACATATCGTGCTTTCTGGGCGGCCAATTTCTTTTCGCTGATAGGCAACTGGATACAGCAAACCGCGCAAGGCTGGCTTTTGTTTCGGCTGACTAATTCCGAACAGATGCTGGGGCTTGTGGGGTTTGTGGCGCAGATACCGTTGATAGCCTTTGGGCTGGTGGCCGGCGTGCTGGCCGACAGGTGGGACAGGCGGCGCGGACTTCTGGTCACCCAAATTGTGGCTTTCGGGCAGGCGGTGCTGCTCGCTGTTCTGACGGTGAGCGGCGTGGTGAAACCCTGGCACATAATAGCGCTGGCTTTTGTAATAGGTTCGGCAAATGCTTTTGACCTGCCCTTGCGCCACGCTTTCCTGATAGAGCTGGTGGGTCCGGCAAATTTGCGCAACGCCATAGCCCTGAATTCGATGTTTTTTAATGTCAGCCGCATACTTGGCCCGGCTTTTGCCGGCGTGCTGGTGGCCAGCCTGGGGGAAGGCCCGTGCTTCCTTATAAATGCTTTGACTTTCACCGGAATCATTTCCGTATTGGCTAAGTTGCGGTCGGTTTCACCCAAATCGGATGAAAAGCGTCAGAGCGCGCCTGTGTGGAAATCGCTTAAGGAGGGGCTCGCTCTGGCGTGGAGCAGTCCCCACATGCGCAACCCACTGGTGCTGCTTATGTGTTGCGGAATGATTGTGGCCCCTGTGCTGGTGCTTCTGCCTGCGGTGGTGGCGCGCCTGCTTAACGGCGGCCCCAAAACCCTGGGCCTGATGTTCTCCTGCCTTGGAGCCGGGTCTTTGGCCGGCGCGGTGCTGCTTGCGGCAGGAAAATCCGACCATCTTTTGCGCAACATAGGCAGGGCAGGCCTGCTGTATGGCGTGTCCCTTTTGCTGGTGGCTGTATCAAGGGTTGCGTGGCTGTCGTGCCTTGGAAGCGCCTTGGCGGGCTTTGGCGTGCTGCTGGTTTCCGTGGGGACCAACACGCAGTTGCAAAGCGGGGTTTCCGGCGAATTGCGCGGGCGCGTGGCCAGCCTTTACATGTTCGGCTACTTCGGGCTGGCGCCGCTGGGCAGTTTGCTGCTGGGGTTTTTGGGGCAAAAGTTCGGCATTGCGGCGGCTTTGTACATCGGGGCGGGATGGGTGCTGGCGGCTTCGGCCTGGTATATGCGCCTGCTGCCTGAAATGGAAAGGACGCACCGGCAGGCGCAGATGCCCATCGCGGCGGTGGACGAGGCTTAGGCTTTTGCGCTTGGCTGCTTGGCAGCCTGCGACGGCAGCAGCGAATTTATTGTTTCTTCCAGCAGTTTCAAATCAACCGGCTTGCTTAAGATTCGTACCGACGGGCCTGAAGGCAGTATGCTTTCCAGGGTGTCGCGGTGCAGGCCGCTCATGAAAATGACAGGGGTGCCCTTTGTGGCTTCCTGCCTCTGAATCATGTTGTAGACCGCCCCGCCGTAGAGGTCGGGCATCTGCACGTCGAGAATAATCAGCGCGGGGCGCAGCAGGAGCGCTTTTTCCGAGGCCTCAACGCCGTTGAACGCCTGTTCTATGCGGTGGCCGCGGGCCTCAAGCGCTTCCTTTAGGAGGCCGGAAAGTGCTGTGTCGTCTTCTGCAAGTAATATCAGTGCCATTGTAATCCTTTATATATGGAATTATAGCCACTGTGTGCGGCACTGGTAAAGGGCTGCGTTATGCTAGAATGTCGGCAGAGCGTTATTACAGCCGCAAAGGAGCCGTGTCAATGCGAAAGACCTTCATTCTGGACACCAACGTGCTGTTGCATGACGTGCGCGCCATGTTCAGCTTCAGCGACAATCTGGTAGTCATCCCGATTTCGGTAATAGAGGAACTGGACCACTTTAAAACCCATAGCGACGAGCGCGGCAAAAGCGCCCGCATGATTTCGCGCCAGCTTGACGAACTGCGCAAGAACGGCAAGCTGAACAAGGGCGTGAAGCTGGATAACGGCGGCACCCTGCGCATAGAGCTGGACCATGAGCATGTGCTTCCGCCGGAGTTCCACCTCTCGGCGGCGGACAACCGCATTCTCAACTCAGCCTTCGGCAGGAAGAAGAAAGGCGAGACGACGATAATCGTTTCCAAAGACATAAACATGCGCCTGAAGGCCGAGGCTGTGGGCCTGGACGCGCAGGACTACGAGACCGGCAAGGTAAACGTGGACGAACTGTACTCCGGCATGGCGGAAGTTGACGCCGACCCGTCGGACGTAGACGCGTTTTACAAAAACAAGTCCCTGACTCTTAAGGGCGAGTATTTTCCCAACCAGTTCATAGTGCTCAAGGCCAAGGCCAACGCCAAGAAATCGGCGCTGGGGAAGGTGGTCTCCTCTGACGGAAAGACGGCCAGCATAGTGCCCCTTTCGCAGAACGACCCGGCCCCCTGGGGCATAAAGCCGCTTAATAAGGAACAGCGCTTCGCCATGGAACTGATGATGGACGAGTCCATACAGCTTGTCACGCTGGTGGGCGTGGCGGGCACCGGCAAGACGCTGGTTTCGCTGGCGGCGGGTTTGCAGAAGGCAGTAGAGGAAAACGTTTACCGCAGGCTGATAGTGTGCCGCTCGATAGTGCCGGTGGGCCGCGACATAGGCTTTTTGCCAGGCTCGAAGGAAGAGAAGCTTAACGTGTGGATGGGCGCAATCTACGACAACCTGGAATTCCTGTGCGACCGCAAGCACCCCGACGAAGGAACCCAGCAGATAGATTACATGATGCAGAGCGGCAAGGTGGAGATAGCCTCCGTGACGCACATACGCGGCAGAACGCTGCCCAAGCAGTACATGATTGTTGACGACGCCCAGAACCTCACCCCGCACGAGATAAAAACCATCCTGAGCCGCGCTGGCGAGGGTACCAAGGTGGTTGTCACCGGCGACCCGTACCAGATAGACAGCCCGTACCTGGATGTGGAGTCAAACGGCTTGACATTCGCTGTGGATAAGTTCAAAGGGCAAAAAATTCACGGACACATCACCTTCACCAAGACCGAGCGCAGCCCGCTGGCCGCGCTGGTGGCGGAACTGATGTAGCCGGTTCTTGAACACCGAAAATAATAGCGCCGCCCGATGGGCGGCGCTGTTTTTTTAAAGCTGGTGGGCAGTATAGGATTTGAACCTATGGCCTTTCGCGTGTGAGGCGAACGCTCTTCCGCTGAGCTAACTGCCCGTCTGTATTCTTATTTTAGCACATTTTCCAAAAACCGGGACAAGCTTGGTGTCCAAAAAGTGTCCATCCAATTGGAAAATGGGTCTGATTTCTTGCCCTAATTTGCTGGATTTTGAAGGGTTATGGCTGGTCTAACCGGTTCTACTGTTTCTGCCTGTTCCGGGGGCTGCTGGACTGGCATGGAAGCGGCAAAAAGACGCATCTGCTGGGTAATGTGCCCTTCCGCCAAATGGGCATAGCGCTGCGTCATCTGGGGAGAGGCATGTCCCAGGAGCTGCTGCAATGCGGGCAGGTTCTTGGTCCGCATTATAAAATGGCTGGCGAATGTATGCCGCAGGTCGTGAAAGCGGAAGGCTACTATACCAGCGTCCTTGAGCGCCTGAGCGAAGAATCTCCTGAGACAAATATCCGGCAGTTCGAAGACATTCCCCGTCGGTCGGGGCCCCAGGTTCAGAAGAACCTCCTGTAACTGCGTGGCTATCGGGATTTCCCGGGGCTTGCCGGACTTGGATTTCAGAATATAGATAATCCGCTGGTCCAGATTGATGTTTTCCCACGTCAGATTGAGCATTTCTCCCTTGCGCATGCCTGTCATTATGGCACAGGCCAGTACCGGAAACAGGCGGGGGTTGCATACGGACAGAAGGCGCTTTATTTCTTCCTCTTCCAGATAGCGGATGCGGCGGTTGGTCTCTCGTCCACGTTTTACCTGTGCTGCCGGATTGTCTCCGTGAAAGTAGCCCCACGCCTTGGCCCTGTTGAACATGGAGATGATAAGCGTCATGTTTCGATTCGCCGTCGCTACGCTGGTCTCCTGACTTTTGCGGTGGTAATAGCGCTGTAGTTCCGGCACGGAGATATCAGAGAGTTTTTTGTCGCCGAATATTTCCACTAGTCGTCCCAGCATATAGCGCCACGATACGGCGCGGTATTGCCCATGCAGCTCCATATAATGTTCGGACATTTCTCTAAAGTTGATGGACTGGTGCACGCGCTCCGGGAAATACTTGCCCTCGGCTATCTCGGCCTTGCGCTTGTACAGCACTTCCTGGGCAAGACTTTTGCTCTGACCAATGCGTTCCCGCTTCCGCCTCCCGTCGAGGTAGAAGTCTATCCACCAGTTCCCGTTCTTCTTGTATATCGACATAAACGCTCGATATCCGGTGTTCTGGCGCGCTTTGATTCTCCGCTAGGCCTGGGCCCGATGACTGTTTATCCATGCGTCTATGGCTGTTTTGTCGAAACGCAGGGACCGCCCCAGTTTTACCACGCACTCTGGCGGTATTTTCCGGGTGCAGACCTTGGTGTAAATAGAGGCCTTAGGCGTACCCAGATAGGCGCTCAGCTCCGTAATGTTCATCAATCGTTTATCCATAGCGTTCTCCGTGTCGGATGCCGGTTTTGCATCCGTAGTAGTGGCTTGCGCAGATTTGGCAAGACCTACAGCACCGGCGGATTTATATCCGCCGGTGCCATCCTTCAACCCAGCTCCGCAGGTGTCTATATCTAGATACGAGCTCAGGTCTTTGCCGCATCCGGGACAATAGTGCAGCCCATTTACATGTTCGTGTCTTACCATAATATTCACCTCCAAGAATGCCTATTCTTCAGACAGCATAAGCTTAATTCTGGATTCGATCTGTACCAGATTCTTTTCATTGATTTCCCCACCTTCGATTTTTATCATCTCAAGAGCTGCGAGCACTATGCGAGGTATACCGTCGCACAATGTCGCAAGCATGGAGATGGCTGAGGGATCCCCGATGTTGATTGACTCGGATGCCGCCACGCGCTTTATTAAAGCCTCGGCATGAGAATCATCGAGTTTCTTCAGGTTGAACGGAAGGAAACGCTGACGTATGGCCGCATTTACCCTCGACATGTTCTCGAGCGCATAGCAGATGATAACAGTGCTGTTGCGCTGCATATCTGTGAATGTCAGCAGTCGTTCTTGGAGCGGGGTTGTCGTACGGTGAAACTCTTCAAACACGACGATATGTCTTCTTTCGTAGTACCTTTGGTCTTTGGAGAGCAGAGCGATCTCCTCGCTGGTCACACTGGTGCAATCGATACACTCATAGCCACCGACAATACTCTTTCCTCCCTCCGGTGGCCACCAGTATTGACGAATTCCCCAGTATTCGCCAATACGCTCGCAGTTTTTGCACTTTCCACAAGGTCTGTTTTGCGGATCCGTATCCGTGCAATACATTCCTTGGGTGATTAGTCTCGCTAATGTAGTCTTTCCTGTACCAAACGGTCCGACTAGGGCCATATGGATTGGGTGGTTGGCTATGGCGTGTCGGACCATTTTGATGTTTCTCTTGTCATTGAGGTCCTGCAATCCCTTCGGCATATACTTCGATTTATAATTCATTGCTTTGTTCCTCCATCTTTAGTTTTCCTTCTTCGGAGAACACAATACATGTCCTCCAAATTCGATTAAGTCTTCCGCGCTCTGCTGGAAACACGACCCGTGAGGTTATTCCAATTCGCATTTGAGCTAGCATTTTGCCCAGCTCTGTCGCGTCCATGTCAGTAAAAGCTTCGGCGTCTAGTTGCTCTAAATAGGCGGCAAGTACATCCAGACGGTAGCCATGTTCTGGATGTGGTGGGTGCTCCGGATTATTTATATAGGACAGGAGGTATCCTGCCGCCAATCCTCGGCGGATTTCCGGGCTCATATGTAACGCATAGCCCCTGTCTGCATCCTGCATTGTTGAAATAACCGCTTCCGAGAACCCTGTGACGCCCACAGCTTCTTCCAGTCTGTTGGCGATTCCTAAAAGCGATAGATAGGACCGTAACATTGTGGTCGGGATATGACGTGGCTGTACCGTTTCGGGGAGATTGACCGGGTCACCGGAAAGTTCAAGATTGTCGGGAATGTTGCAAGCGATATTTCCCCAAAGACGAAACTTGTCAGTAACTTCTGAGGAAGTGTTGAGGTTCAGCAAGGGTTGGACACTTCTAGCTAGAAAATAACTTACGGTTGCGCCGCCTCCCTGGTAAAAGAAAGCTAAAATACCCAGGGGGTAGCATGGAAACGAAAACAGAAGCAAATCCCACCAACACAG
>JAAYTX010000172.1 GCA_012523635.1 Elusimicrobiota bacterium | reverse complement strand
TGAAAAGGTGTACGCTCCGAAGGGCTTGAGATATGTTTGGCTTATTTCCTGCCTGTCCTTGTGCCCTGCTACAGACCAGATATGGTTGCCCAGCAGGCCGGCCGTCCACGGGCCCTGCTGTGTCAGGATAACGCCGGTCGGTCCCAGGCCCCACTTTTCCAGCCCGAGGTCCGGGTTTGTGGCGGTGGGCAGGTAGAATACCGGGCCCACGCCCCATTTAATCCCGTCCGGGGCAGGTTTCATCGGCGTGAAGAAGAAGCTCTGTTCCGTGTCGCCCAGGCCTGTCTGGGAGGAACGCCCGACAACCTTGTCCTGGCTTATGAACGGCAGGACTGTGCGCGAGACTACGGCGTATTCCTTGTCAAACGGCAGGGGTATCACCGGCTGGAGCCTGAGCATATAGGCGTTGCCGTCGTGTTACGGGCCCACATTCCAGTTGTAGTTGTTCTGTATCGGAACGTTGATTATCGGTTCCACCGGGTTCTGGAGTTTTTTCGCCAGTTCCTCGTTGGAAGAGTCGTCCGCGTAGGCCGCCGCGCAGGACAGCGCGGCGGCTAGCAGCAGCGAGGCGGAAGATATGAGTTTTTTCATGGTTATTTAAGAAGCGGGGCGGAATCCACTATGATTTCCTGCGCGCCGTAGAGCGGCGCTTTCTTTATTTTGCCGTCCTTGAGGTCCAGGGTTTTCAGGTCAATCATGCGGAGGTTGGAATTGTCGTAGGTGCGGTAATACCACACTTTATTGGTCAGGTCCCTGAAGGCGGTCCACTGCGTGGTCTCGCTAGAGATTATTTCTCCGGACTGGTTTTTGTCAACAGCCATTCCCCGCACTATATCTACTGTATTTGCCAGGTGCTGGGCCAGATTGAGCAGGCTTTTTGCGTCGGGCGCCTGGTCGGCCGAGTGTATTTGCACGGCTAAGCGCGCGAAACGGCTGGGAGGGGTAAGGTCGCCGGGAAGGCCGAACATGCCGCTGCCGTGGCCGGTCGGGAGGGCCAGGTAGGAACCGAAGGTCTGCGCTTCCGGCACCATGTTTTTCATGCCCACGAAATTGCGCAGGTTGTTGAGCATGAAGGGGAAGTCCGGCGAGTTGGTGAGAATGCCGATGGGGTTGTCGTAGATGTTGACCTTGCCGTCGGCGGCTTCCACAACTAAGGACGCCCCGGTGGCGTCGTCAAGTTCAAAGTGCAGGGGCGGCGCCATCTTCATCTGCGGGACAAACAGCGAGAAGAGCTTTACGTCGCGGAGCTTGGCCTTCACGTCGGCCACGTTCTTGCAGTTGCCCAGTGCCCAGGAGATAAAATGAGAGTGGGCGAGCGCTTTTGAATCTCCGCCCTTCACCTGCGGCCATTTCGTGGTGGGCTCAAACCAGAGGCCGCTGGCGGCCAGTCCGGCTTCGTTCATCCCGTCAATAAGTATCTCCTCGCTTCCGAACACCGAAACGCCTAGATAATTGTACGAGGTTTTCCACTGCAGGCCTTTCTTGCCTTCGGCAGGGGATGGGCTGGCGAATTTGGTTCCCTTTGGCACGGCCTGCAGGCCGTAGCCCACTTCATAGCCGAACTCCATGGTGCGTGTGCTGATAACCGACCCGTCTTTGGCCACTATGCGCGCTGTACTGCATGATGCGGCAGGCAGAACGGCGGCCAGCGATATTAAAGCGGCCAATATGCCCGCACAGACACACTGTTTTTTCATTTGTGTATGCCCCCTCGATTAAAGACGCCTAAGCGTCTGATAGGCCGCCATAGCGCGGCTTCACAAAACTATAGTAAAAACCCGCGGAAAGGTTCCAGATGAGGCAGGGGGAGAGGGTTATGCCTGCTCCGCCGTTTCCGGCGAGATTTTCCACAAGGCGGAAAGCAATCCTCCCGGCATAAGCAGCAGGTAGTAGAAAACCATATCCTGTATGTTGCTTATGAAAGGCCAGAGGAAAATTATTGCCGTCAGCCAGAGATATATGACGGTTGTCAGGTTGAATTTTCTTTGCAGCAGCTCGATGAGCAGGCAGATAAACAGGCTCCACAACAAAAGGACTCCGCACCAGCCGGTGTCTATGGCCTGCACGGCAAAGCCGATTGGGCGCACCACATTCCCGACTTTGGTGTCCGGCAAGTATTGGCTGTAAAGCGCTTTCATGCTTTCGACTGCCTGCGCGTGATGAGAATAGACGCCATAGCCGAACAGCATATGCAGCATTTGCGCGGACGCTTCGGCAAATCTATTCGGCACCTGGGAAGCGGATTTTGACACCGTGGCCGCGGAGGTTTCTATTGGTAATGGTTTTTCCGGAACAGTTGAAGCAGTGGAGGCGGTTTTTATGCCGCTAGTTGCCGGCGCAGATTTTTTCGCGTGGCGTTCCGGGACAACTGCCGTTTTGGCCGCCGGGATTTTGTTTTTCGGCATTTCCGCCGCATTATCGTTCGGTATAGTTGTTGTAGAAGACTTGGCTGTCGTTGCAGACGTATCTGCCGGTTTGTTGTCCGTGGCAGCCGGGACAGGTGTTGTTCTCATCGTGTTCGTCTGCGTTTTTTGTTCAGGCACCGGCGTCGAAGCTGTTTTCGCGGCCTTGGAAGCGGATTCGCTTGTTGATGGGCTGGCTTGAGTCGTTTGGGGGGGAGTTTGCACTTTAGTCTCTTCGGACCTGCTCTCCATGGCGCCGTTCAGCGCCTGCCAGCCAAGGCGTGCCGAGAGGTTCCTGTCGTAGTCGGAGGTGCGCGGCGCCACGAACATCAGCGAACTTTTAACAAGCATCGAGCCGATGTCCGCATAACGGTAATTGTTGACATGGCATATTGCCAACGAATATATGCCCAGCAACAGCAGGGCTTTTTTCCAGTTCCAGTAGAAAAACGAAAGGACTATAAAGCTAAGCAGTAGAAGCCATGAGGTTCGGCTGTCATAGTAGGCGGCCACGGTCAGCGCGCATATAAAAGCCGCTAAAGACAGCCAGAATTTCCTTGTTTTGCCCAGGAGCAGGGCCGGGGGCAGAAGTGCCGTAAGAGGAAAGACAGCATAGGCAGAGCCGGCCCAGTATTCGTCCTGGCTGAGAAAACGGTTTTCACCGACAAAGTGCTCGGCGATCCAGCCGTTGAGCAGATAAAGAGCAAAGTTTGCTAACGCGCCCAGGAGCAGGACCATTAACAGCCTGTTGCCCTTCGGCATGGGAAAATAACCTCTGGCCGAAATGTAGCCCAAACTCCCGATAACCGCATAATAAAACGCGAAGCGCAATATTCTTATGTCGTGGTTAACGGCAGCGCCCCGAAGGCTTTGCAGTGTCATGTAAATGCAGAAAGATACAAATAGCCAACAGAACCATTTGGCTGCGGTACTGGCGAAAGGAGCGGGTTTGATCCTGTCCCGGCTGATGACAGTCAGAGCGCCAAGCAGCATAGTTCCTGCCAGCAATTCGTCCAGCACGGCATAGCCGCAGATTTTTACGCTTAACGACAGAAGAGCTATGAAAATAACGCATTCCCAGAACATCTCTGGTTTTTTGACGATGATTACAGTCAGCGCAGACGCTGCTGCCAGGTAAAGCAGTGCGGTTAGATATAGCTCTAGCATGGTATTGGTTCCCCGAATGCGGGAGAAGCAGTTTTTAACATGTCAGTAACGGATTTTAACCCCTTAATATCTATTTTTACTATATATGCAAAGGCATTGTAAGTGATAATTTCGGCACATAAACGCTAAGTTGCAGTTTTGCTTGCATCTGTTTGCGTGCAAACGATAATTTTTGTGTAAAATAGGGCAATGCGAACCAAAATATGCTTTTTTGCGTGTCTGGCGCTGTTGTGCGGGTGTTCGTCCGTGCCTCAGCGGGAGGCAGTGAACGTGCAAGTGGAAGAAGAGGGTTATCTGAACATACATGGCCGCAACGTCTGGTATAAAATAGTCGGTAAAAAAGAGGAGCCGGGCAGGATACCGCTGCTTGTTCTTCACGGCGGGCCGGGCGGCAACAGCCTGTATATGGACCCCCTGAAGGTTTTGGCCGCTTCCGGCAGGAGAGTGATTTTTTACGACCAGCTGGGCAGCGGAAAGTCCGACAGGCTGAAGGACACGCTGTTGTTCACAGTTCCTAATTATGTGCAGGAGCTCGCTGAGGTCCGCCGGCAGCTTAAGCTCGACACCGTGCATCTGCTCGGGCAGTCTTGGGGCGGGATGCTGGCCATGGAATACTATCTCGGCGGGGGGGACAAGGGCGTCGCAAGCCTGACCCTCAGCGACTCGCTGGCCAGTTTCAATACCTGGATGTCCGAGGCCGGGCGCCTGCGGCAGGAACTTCCGTCAGATACTCAGGCGACGTTGAAAAAGCACGAGCAGGCCGCCACCACCGACTCTAAAGAATATCAGGACGCCATGATGGTGTACTATAACCGCCACCTGTGCCGTCTTGACCCCTGGCCCGAGTTTCTCCAGCAAAGCTTTGCCCAGCTTTCGCCGGAGGTTTACGAAGCCATGTGGGGCCCCAGCGAATTTCACGCAAACGGTTCGCTTACAGGCTGGGACATCCGCCCTCGTCTAGGCGATATCAAGGTGCCTACACTGATATTGAGCGGCAGGCATGACGAATCCACCCCTCAGGTTTCCGGGGAGCTTTACAAGGGAATAACCGGAGCCAAATGGGTTATCTTTGAAAACAGCTCCCATCTGCCGCATATAGAGGAGCGGGATCTGTATCTTAAGACTGTGGAAGAGTTTCTTTCCGCTGTAGAGGCAGCCCGCATTTCGAAGTAGCCCTGCTCTACCCTGTTTCGCAAAAAAGCCCCCATCAGCGGGGGCTTTTTTGCGTTAAGGGCCAGCCTTTCGCCGGGGGTGGGTCAAGGGGTCTAGCGCGCGGGACATATAAAAGCGAAACCCCTCCATATGGAGGGGTTTCACGGTCAAAGCAGATGAACGCTTACTGAGCGGACAGCTGTTTGTTCATTTTCTTTACGGTGATGTCTCCGGCGTTAATCATGCCGTTGCCCTGGTTGTCGCTTTCCATGCCGGGTGTCGGCTTGGCAGCGCCTTTAAGGGCTTTCAGCACCGCATCGGGGCCGACTGCGCCGCCCTGAACAGCGAGAACAGCCAGGCCAGCCACATGGGGGGAGGCCATGGAAGTCCCGCGCAGGGCCTTGTAGCCGCCGCCGAGGTAGGTAGAGTTGATGTTCACGCCGGGGGCTATAAAGGCCACCTGGGGGCCGTGGCTGGAGAACGAAGCCATGCCGCCGTTTTCATCGCCGGCCGAAATGGCTATCGCGCCTGCATATGCGGCGGGGTAGCCAACGGGACCGGAATCGTTGCCTGCGGCGCAGACCACGGTCACTCCGGCTTCTTTGGCGTTCTTGACGGCCAGTTCCAGCGATTCGCTGGGATAGGGCGAGCCGAGGCTCATGTTCATGACTGCAACGCCCTGCTGGACTGCCCAGTCAATGCCGGCCACCACATCCGAGAGGGAGCCGCTGCCGTTTGCACCCAGCACTTTGGCCACGTAAAGGGAGGCTTCGGGGGCCACGCCCACCACGCCCTTGCCGTCGCGGACTGCCGCGATGGTGCCGGAAACGTGAGTGCCGTGTCCCTGGTCGTCCTGTCCTTCGCCGCCGTTGGTGACGTTATAGGTTTTGACGATGTTGGGGGCGAGGTCGGGGTGCTTGAGGTCTACGCCTGTGTCGACAACGGCAACCTTGACGCCTTTGCCGGTCCACTTTTTCCATACCAGCGGCGCGCCCACTTTGGCCACTCCCCAGGGTATCTCAGGGTCCAGGTCTGCGCCGTAAGCGGCCACGTTCATGTCCGGAACCGGGATTTCTATTTCGGATTCGGCGAGCTTCACGCTTGTGTTGCTCAGCGTCGCGGCGGCATCAGCCTTAAGCCAGTTGGTGTAAAAGTCGTTTTCGA
Source organism: Elusimicrobiota bacterium (assembly GCA_012523635.1). Classification (GTDB taxonomy): domain Bacteria; phylum Elusimicrobiota; class Elusimicrobia; order Elusimicrobiales; family Elusimicrobiaceae; genus JAAYTX01. The sequence continues at coordinate 7,008 of JAAYTX010000172.1, read as the reverse complement.
CTATGAGCACGTCGCCGTGGTCTTTGGTGCCGGCCATGCGGTCGGCTTTCTTTGAGTCCTGTTCTGGGACCGTTATAACGACAGCGTTGATAATCTTCAGCTTGCGGCCTACTTCCCAGCCTTCCGCGGTCAGCTTCTTGCTGTCGATTTGAGAGCCTTTTTTGTATACCACTATTTTGCGGACGGTGCCGTCTCCGGCTATTGCGGACACGCAGAAGCCGAAGCCGAACATTGCCGCCAGCGCCAGTATGTTCAGTTTTCGCATATTTACTCTTTTCTCCTAGACTTTTCCTGGATAGGGAAAAACCCCTCCAACATAGAGAAATATATCTATAAGGGCTCCGCTTGTCAAGCTGAAATTCCAGCTGGGAAGCCGCAGTTTATGGCCGTAAAAAAACGGACGCGGGCCAAAAACCCGCGTCCGTTTCGTGATGCTTATGCTTTTATTTGGAGTCCAGCAGTTTTTCCATCTCGTCCATTATGGCGTTCATTTCCTTCATGGCGGCGTTGAACGGGGTCGAGGTCGTCATGTCCACTCCGGCTCCCTTGAGCAGGTCTATAGGGTATTTAGACGAGCCGGAAGACAGCATCCGCAGATAGGCGTCGCGCGCCTTGGCGGCAGGCGTGGCGGCGGCCGCTTCCGCGCGGATGTCGGCGGCTATCTGGGCCGAAGCCATGATGCTGGTGGCGTACTGGTAGACATAGAAGTTGTAGTAGAAGTGCGGTATGTATGCCCATTCTATGCCGTATAGGTCGTTTATTTTGCACACGCCCTTGGCGTCTCCGTAATATTCCTTGAGCAGACCGAGGTAGAGTTCGGTCATCTTCTCTCCGGTCAGCGGCTGGCCCTGCTCGGCCATTTCATGTATGCGCCATTCGAACTCGGCGAACAGCGTCTGGCGGAACAGGGTGGTGCGCAGGCCGTCAAGATAAGTGCCCAGCAGGTACAGGCGGGTAGCCTTGTCCGAGGTGTTGTTGAGCATCAGGTGGAACAGCATGTTCTCGTTAAGCGTCGACGCCACTTCCGCGACGAATATCTTGTAGTCGTGCGTTACGTAGGGCTGATTCTTGTCCGACAGGAAGGTGTGCATCGAGTGCCCGGATTCATGGGCCAGCGTGGAAACTTCGTCGTATATGCCGGTGAAGTTTTGAAGCTGGTAGGGGTGCACCCCGTATGCGCCGGTGCTGTAAGCGCCGGATTTTTTCCCTGTGGTGGGTATGAAGTCCACCCAGCGGTTGTCAAAGCCGGACTTCAGGTCGGCCACATACTGCGGTCCCAGCGGGGCCACGGCCTTCAGTACGAGGTCCATGCCCTGTTCGGGCGTGTATTTCAGGTCCACGTCCTTCACTATCGGCGCGTAGAGGTCCTCGTAGCGGAGCTGGTCCACGCCCATCAGGCGCTGGCGCAGCTTCAGGTAGCGGTGCAGTGTGGGCAGGTTGGAATGCACGTCGGCTATAAGCTGCTTGTAGACCGCCGTGGGCACATTGGAGTTGAACAGCGCCGCTTCCAGGCAGCTGCCGAATTTGTGCACTTCCCGGTTGAACATGTGCGTCTTCACGTGGGCGGCCAGCGTGGTGCCCAGCGTGCGTTCGAATTCTTTGTATTTGGCCCAGAAGGTCTTGAACACCAGGTCGCGGTCCGCGCGGTTGTTCACTGCGCGATACTGAGTGTAGGCCGAGGCGTCAAGGCGAACCGTCTTCCCGTCCGAAAGCTTCGCTTCGGGGTAGGGCATGTCGGCGTTGGTGAAGATGTTGTAGGCGTTGGAGGGGCCGTCGGACAACATGTCGGCCTGCGCGGCTATTTTCTCCTCCTGAGCGGTGAGCGTGTGGGGGGCGTAGCGCAGTATGTCGTCCAGCCAGGGCCTGAACGGCGCAAGACGCTTATCCTTGGCGATGAATTGCTCAACTTTTTTCTCCCCTAGGGAGAGTATTTCGGGGCGCAGGAACGACACCGCGGCCGCGTATTTTACGGCCAGGTCGGTGGCGGTCTGTTCCATCTCGCGCGTGGCGGCCACGCGGGTGTCCTCGTCGCTGCGCATGCTGGCGTAGGTGGCCAGGCGGGAAAGGTCGCTGTCCAACTCAAGCACGTTGTTGAGTGCGTTGTAGAAACCCGAGGCCGACTTGCCCAGCTTGCCCTGCAGTTTGGAAAGCTTAGGGATGCGGACGGCTATGTCGTTGGCGGCCTTTTTCCAGGCTTCTTCCGTAGGGTAAAGGTCGGCGGTATTCCATTTGTATTTTTCAGGCACATCGGCGCGTTCCTGGGCGCTGGCTCCGGCGCCGGCCCAGGCGTTTGCGGCCAACACTGAAAAGCACAGGTAAAGCATGCGTTTTTTCATGCATTTTCTCCTCGGTTGAGTGGCGGACGGATGAGATGTCCGCTCACAAGATTGTAGCGCTTAAGCGGTTTAGGGTCAATAAATAAGCCGCAGGGTCAGCCAGGGCAGGCGTCCTGCGGATGTGAGGTGAGGGGTTTTTCCAGCGGTATGGCTTGCAGTTCGCTTTTGATGTAGTGCAGTATCGCCGGGGCCAGCATTATGCCGGCAAAGCCCATGACGATGCTGCCCACAAGTATTGAAAGCAGGGTCTGCCACATCGGCATGTTTATGCTGGCGCCCATGATTCGGCTGTTAAGGAAGTATTCCAGCTTGTGTATCACTATCAGGAAGGCCAGCGCCAGCCCGGCTATCTGCAGGGAAATGCCTAGTGCCGTTATGACTATAACCGTGTTGCTTACAATGTTCCCTATGATGGGCATTATGCCGATGACGAAGGTCATCACCGTAAGGAAAGCCAGGTGCGGCATGCCCACCAGGTACAGGAACAGCGCCGTCAGCATGGCGTTTATGGCCGAAATCACCAGCTGTCCGCCCAGCACCTTATGGAAGCTGTACATGAATTTGCGTATGCGGGCGTTGGTTTCCTTTCGGACGGCGTCGAAGAGGTTTGATTTGTACTCCGGAGCTTTGGCGGCGAGGAAAAAGAAGACAGACACCGAGATGCCCAGCACCATATGGAACACCTCGCGGGTCAGATAGGTGCTGGCCTTTGTTATGGTCATGGCGTTTAGCAGCAGTTTGCTGTTGGCGATGTCGCGCAGGTCCTGGAAACTCTCGAAGGGCAGGCTGACGCTGTATTTGCCAGCTATTTCCAGCACCCTGGGCAGGGCCGCCTCCACTATGCTGGGTATGGTGAACAGTGTCTGCTTGATGAAGGTGGCGAAAATAAAGCCCAGAAACGCCGCTATGCTCAGAAAACCAAGCATGGCCAGCCAGCGCGCGGCCAGTTTGGGCATATAAGGCTTGAACAGGCGGAACAGCACCTCCATGAACATGAAGGCGAACAGTGCGGCAAGCACCACATGGCCCAGATGAAACACCATCACCAGCGTTATCAGGAGCGCGACCAGAATGTATGAAATCTTGGCGGGCAGCGTCATATGCAGGCAGGATAGCATTTTTTGCCCGGTTTTTCGCGGTTGCCGCCGCGGCGCAGTTGACAACTATTTTGCAAAAATGCAAAATACTTCCATGCCCGCTGAATTGAAATCCGGTGAAATCCGCCTGCAGGCTTCGGTGCTGAAGGCGCTGGCGCATCCCGCCCGGCTGCGGCTTGTGCGCCTGCTGTCCAAAAAAGAGCTTTGCGTCTGCGAGCTGAGGGATGCCGTCGGCGGGGATATCTCCACAGTGTCGCTGCATCTGCTGCGCCTTAAGCGCGCCGGGCTGGTTTCTGCCCGCAGGCAGGGGAACTGGATGTATTATTCGCTTAAGTGCCGCTGCGTCCCGCAATTCCTGTCGTGTATAGGCCGGGTTGCGCGTTCCGCGTCGGCGAGGAAAGGCTGACATGTTTTATCCTCTTCAAGTTCTGGCCGATTGGCTGTCCTATTCTCTTTTGGGCCTGTCGCCGGAAAGTTTGGCCGGTCAGGCTCTGAATTTTTTTATATTCGATTCCGCGAAGATATTCATGCTGCTTGCGGTGATAATCTTCGCGGTGGCAGTATTGCGCACTTTCCTCCCGGCTGAGAAAGTCCGCGAAATAGTGGCCGCTAAAACCCGCCTGTCAGGCCACTGCTGGGCGGCCGCCCTTGGGATAATAACGCCTTTCTGCACTTGCAGCGCAATACCGTTGTTCCTGGGCTTTGTCAACGCCGGCATACCGCTGGGCGTGACGTTCTCGTTTCTGGTGGCCTCGCCGATGATAAACGAGGTCGCTCTGGTCATGTTGCTGGGGATGTTCGGCGCGAAGATTGCCTTCATTTATGCTTTCAGCGGTTTTACGATAGCGGTTTTGGCCGGGCTGGCAATAGGGGCCCTAAAGCTGGAGCACCTGCTTGAACCGCTGGCGGCTCCGTCCAGAAACTGCGCCATATCCATGACATTTGATTCGTGGGCCGAGCGTTTTGCCTACGCCAGGGAATATACCAAGGACATATTGAACAACGTCTGGCCTTACGTGCTTATCGGCATAGGAATAGGGGCGTGGATACACGGCTATGTGCCGCAGGGCCTGCTGGCGCGCTATGCCGGTTCCGGCAACTGGTATGCGGTGCCCATGGCCGCGCTTGTGGGCATACCGCTTTATTCCAATGCGGCGGGCGTGATTCCACTTGTCAGCGCATTGACCGAAAAGGGTGTTGCGCTGGGCACTACGCTGGCATTCATGATGTCCGTGACCGGATTATCCCTGCCGGAGTTCATGATTCTGCGGCGAGTGATGAAACTACGACTTCTGTTCATCTTTTTCGGCATAGTGGGGCTGGGGATAATGTTTACCGGCTTCCTGTTCAATATTTTGCTGGGTTGAGTAAAGGAGAAGGGACAAATGAAAAAGATACAGGTCTGCGGAATGGGATGCCAGAAATGCGGGAAACTTTACGAGAATGCCGAAGCTGCGGCAAAAGAACTTGGAATAGAATACACGATTGAAAAAGTGAGCGACATGGCCGAAATAGTCGCAATGGGCGTCATGACTACACCGGCCCTGGTCGTGGACGGGGTGCTGAAATCTGCGGGACGCATTCCGGGTGTAGAACATATTAAGGGTTTTCTTAAATAGCCGGGATGCTGAGAGTCCTGTTTCTTTGCACCGGCAATTCATGCCGCAGCCAGATGGCTCAGGCATGGACAAATCATATTCATAAGGGCAAAATCATCGCCTTTTCCGCAGGCATAAGGCCGGAAAAACAGATAATGCCCCTGACCATTAAGGTGATGCGGGAAGCCGGGCTGGACATTTCGGACCAAAGGCCTAAGCATCTGGACGTATTCAAAAACGAAAGTTTTGATTATGTCATAACCCTTTGCGACCGCGCGCGCGAGTCTTGCCCGGTCTACTGGGGGAAAGCCGTGAAAATACACGCAGGATTCGACGACCCGCTGACCCTGGCCGAGAGCGCCGCTTCCCAGGAGGAGGCGCTGGCCCATTACCGGCGAGTGCGTGATGAAATCAAAAATTTTGTGATGAAAATGCCGGAACTGTTGCCGGGTACCAGGCAATAATGCAGGGAGAATATATGGAATGTGGCGCGAAACGGCTGTCATTCTTGGACCGCTATCTTGCGTTGTGGATTTTTGCGGCAATGCTTGCCGGAGTGTTGATCGGGTGGCTGACACCTGATACGGTCGCCAGGTTTAACAGCGCCTCCGGCATGGGCACTACCTCAATCCCTATCGCCGTCGGCTTGATACTGATGATGTATCCGCCGCTTGCCAAAGTGAAATATGAGGAAATGGGCCGCGTGTTCAGGAACAAAAAAGTGCTGGCCCTTTCATTGGTTCAGAATTGGATTATCGGTCCTGTGCTGATGACGGCCCTGGCTGTGCTTTTTCTGCAAGACAGGCCGGAATACATGGTCGGGCTGATAATGATAGGTTTGGCCCGGTGCATCGCCATGGTGATTGTATGGAATGATTTGGCGGGAGGCGACTGCGAGTATTGCGCCGGACTAGTGGCGTTTAACTCGATATTCCAGGTTTTGTTTTTTTCGGTTTACGCCTATTTTTTCATAACCCTTGTGCCGGCCTGGCTTGGGCTTAACGGCGCGGTGGTTAATATTACCATGGGGGAAATAGCAAAAAGCGTATTTATCTATCTCGGTATTCCGTTTATAGCCGGAATCGTTACCAGGTTCGTTCTTCTTGCGTCGAAAGGGCGGGAGTGGTATTCCTCTAAATTCATTCCGGTGATAAGCCCTGTGACGCTGATAGCGCTGCTATTCACCATCATCATAATGTTTTCCATAAAAGGCGAGAACATCGTGCAGGTCCCTCTTGACGTCCTTCGGGTGGCTGTTCCGTTGCTGATATATTTCATGGTCATGTTTGTTTTTTCGTTTTGGATGAGCAAGAAGGCGGGAGCGGATTATGCGCAGTCCGCAACATTGTCGTTTACTGCGGCTTCAAACAACTTTGAGCTGGCTATTGCCGTGGCGGTGGCTACCTTCGGAATCGGGCATGGGGCGGCGTTCGCGGCAGTAATAGGCCCGCTTGTGGAAGTTCCTGTGTTAATTGGGCTGGTAAACGTCGCGTTGTGGATAAGAAGAAGATATTTTACCGGTTCTCCTGAAGCCGGGGACAATGCCGTTTGAGGCGTCTGAATTCTAGTACAACAGCACTCTGTGAAACAAAAAGCCCCGCAGAAGCGGGGCTTTTGTTTTGCTCTTGAAACTTTTTACATCAGCGGGTTGGAGATAAGTCCGTCGGCCAGCTTCGGCTCGAACCAGGTTGATTTGGGGGGCATGACCTGGTTGTCGTCGGCAACGGAGATGAGTTCCTCAAGCGAGGTGGGGAACAGCGCGAACCCCGCCTTCATTTCTCCGGAGTTAACGCGCTTCTCAAGTTCGCCGAGGCCGCGTATGCCGCCAACGAAGTCTATGCGGTCGGATTTGCGCAGGTCCTTTATCCCCAGTATCTTGTCCAGCACCAGGTCCGACAGCACGCTCACATCCAGAGCCTTCACCGGGTCTTCCGCGGGCGTCGGGGTTTTCACGGTGGGTTTCAGAAGATACCACTT
>JAAYTX010000171.1 GCA_012523635.1 Elusimicrobiota bacterium | reverse complement strand
GCGACGTTTCAATGGCGGGCGGCTCCGTATTTTCCTATTCCGTAATCAGCGCGGTCAACGGCATCGTCCTTCTGGGCGCCTTCAAGCTTATGTATCCCGATTTGATAAACGCGTCGGGCACTTCAGGCAGGGTATGGGAGTCCACCCTTTCATTCTGGCGCTCGGCATGGCACTACGGCTGTTCAGCCGCTGCCTGGGCTTATCTGCGCGTAAGCGTGGGGCAGGCCTGATATGCCAATTGTCAGCCCTCGCGGCCTTCTCAAAGCCCTGCTCGGCCTTCTGCGCGCGGCCTGGGCCGTGCTGAAAGTTTCCATGCGCGTGGTGGTGCTCGCCCTGCTGACCGTGGCCCTCGCCCTCGGCACGGCTTATTTCCTGGTGCAGAAGATTGTGACGCCCGACGATGTAGCGGCCCTGTCCACCACCATTTTAAAGGACATGTTCCGTTCGCAGGTGCAGATAGAGTCGGCTAAGCTGGACCCGTTGCGCGGCATTTCGCTGGACGGCCTGCGCATCTACAGCGGCGGGCGGCAGGACGGTTCCGAGTTTCTGAGCGTGGACAACCTTGTGGTGGACTATGAATGGCTTCCTCTTTTGCAGCGCAAGCTTGTTATTAAGGAAATAACAGTAAATTCCCCGCATTTCAACCTGATACGGCGCGAAGACGGCACCTGGAACATCCCTGAAATATCCAGCGCGGCGGCGACAGCCACCGCCCACCCCGGCATGGAGAGAAGCGTGGCCGGCATAGGAATAAAGATGGACCTGGCCAAGCTCCAGATGAAGAACGCCACCCTGCGCATACGCGACCAGCGCGACAAAACCGTAAAGGAGTTTTACAACGGCGATTTCCGGGTGTGGAATTTCTCGCCGGACCAGCCGTTCCCGTTCCGCCTTGCGTCCGCTTCCAGGCCGGAACTTAATGGGAAACCGCTTGATGTGAATTTCTATTCGGAGGGAAAGGCGGTTCTGGCGTCGTTCAACCTCGCTGGCGCGCGCCTGAGCGAGACAAACATAGAGCTTTCAGTCGGCAGAAAACCGATTTACGCCACTCTGGAGCTTTCGGACCTGATTAACCCGGAGCTGCAGCTCCACATGACGGTGCCGTACATTCAGGCTTCCGATTTCAATTTCGCGCCCTGGTATCCAGGGGACCTGCGGATACCCTCCTCCACCTGGGACGTGAACGGCTCCTATTTCCGTGATGAGAAGAACATCAACCTGCGTTCCGTACGCGCAGATGTCGGGTCGCTGGCCCTTTCGGGCAGCGGATGGTATAAATACGGCGGGGAAGGCCAGCCGGAATACCGTTTCAGCGCCGAGACCAGGGAAGTGCCTGTGGCCGACGTCATCGCCAACTGGCCGCCGTTTGCGGCATACCTGTCGGAAGGCAGGATAGCTGTCAAAACCTCCGTGGTTTCCGTGCCCGGGGCAAGGCCGGACGTATCGCGGCTGGAAGTTTCCGTTTCAGACGGCAAGGCCAGGTGGCGGCGCTTCGCCGCATCCGGCATAAACGCCACCATGGTGTGCAAAGACAATTTCTCCAAGTCCTCGGTCACCATAAGGTCTGCCGGCGTAAAATTCCTCAAGCAGGAATACAGCCGACTCAGCGGCTGGATCGGATACGGCGACGACAGGCTGGAAGTCAGCCCCTTGCGCGGCCTGCTCAACGGTTCACCGTTCCGCGTGAAGCTCGACATAAAAAAACTCTCCTCGCCAAAGCGGGAGATAGAGATGAACACCTATTTCGCGCATCTGAAGCTGATGGACTTCTTCACCAACGTGGCCGAAACCGCCGAGGCCATACACGACGGAAAGCCGCATCAGAAGGCGCCAAAGGCCACTGGCCAGCTGGCTTGGCTGCGCAATTTCCGCGCGGCCATCCCGTCCTTCATGTCCAATTTCAAGGGCACCATAACGGCGGACAATTTCGACACGCCCATGATGTCCGGCCGCAACCTGGCTGTCATATACGACCTCAAGGGCCTGTTGCCCGGCATGGCCAAGTTAAATGGCTCCGTGGACGGCCAGATGAGCAACGGCATCATACACCAGCTGGACACCATGTCCCAGAGGGAAAAAGCCCTTGGCATTGCCTATACGCCATTTGTTATGCTTAACAAAATGGAAAAGGGCGGGGCGTTCAAAGTAGGCTCCGTCCTGAAGGACGTGGCGTATCGCAAGATGGTGCTGTCGGCAGATTTCAAGGCGGGCAACATGAAGTCCGACAATTTCGTGGTTGACGGCCCGGTGCTTTCAACGGCCATTTCCGGCAACATAAACTGGCCGGCGGAAACCATGAATATCACCGTAGACACGCTGTTCAGCGCGGTTTCAAAGCACAGCGGCCTTTCCGAGAGCATGACGGACGAAAGCGGCAAGCCCGCGCTGTCGTTTGCCATAAGCGGAGAGATGGAACATTTGCAGCTGCTGTTCAACCGCCCCAAAAAGGTGGCGGCGTCCATAAACAATGCCGTGGCGCGCGGCGCTGGAACGCAAAACGCGCAGCTTGAAAAACTAGCCGGCGGAGGAAAATGATGAGTTCCATGAATAATCTCGACCTGGTGGGCCTTCTGCAGGAGCACGGCGCGATAGCAAGCGGGCATTTCCAGCTTCCTTCGGGCTTCCACAGCCAGAGCTACGTGCAAACCTCCATTCTTTTGCAGTACCCCCATATAGCCAATAAAATAGCCAGGGCCATAGCCGAGAAGTTCCCGCGCGCGGTGGACGTGGTGCTGGCGCCCAGCAACGGCTCGATAGCGCTGGGGCAGGAACTGGCGCGGGTGAAGAAGGCCCGCTCGATTTTCGCCGAGCGCGTGAACGGCGTGATGATGCTCAAGCACAGCTTTGCCCTGAAAGAGGGGGAGAAGGTGTTGATAGTGGACGACGTCATCACCACCGGCAAGCTGACAGGAGAGGCCGTCTCGCTGGTGCAGCGCTACGGCGCCGCGGCGATAGGCATAGCCGGCATAGTGGACCGCTCTTCCGACCCGCTTCCCGTGAACGTTCCGGTGCGTTCTCTCATCAACTATCCGCTTCAGTTTTACACGCCGGAGAAATGCCCTCTCTGCGCGCAGAACATACCGCTTACCCTGCCGGGTTCGCCGTTGAAGCCTCTTGAATGAACGGGCCGAAAACGCCTTCGCTGGCCGCGCTGCTTACTGATTTCGGCGCGGCCTCCGTTTACCCTGCGGTCATGAAAGGCGTCATGCTGGGCCTGTGCCCTTCAGCCAGGATAGTGGATTTTTCGCACGGCGTGCCGCCCGGAGATATAGCGGCCGGGGCTTTCACCCTGATGCAGGGCGCGCCCTATTACCCGGAGGGCACCCTGTTCGTCTGCGTTGTGGACCCGGGGGTGGGCACCGACAGGCGCCTTTTGTGGGCCGCAAGCGGGGGGCGGCAGTTTCTGGCTCCGGACAACGGCCTGCTGAGCTGGCTCGACGAAGGCCAGGCTGTGTTCGAGGAAATGCGTTCCGTGGAGAATGGCGAATTGTTTTTGCAGCCGGTAAGCGGCACTTTCCACGGCAGGGATATTTTCGCTCCGGCTGCTGCGCGCCTGCTGAACGGCTTCGCGCCGGAGCAGCTTGGGCCGCGCGTGCAGGATATGAAGCGCCTGCCGTTCCCGCGCCCGCACGACTCAAACGGCAAGCTTGAGGGCGCCGTGCTTTTCGTTGACAGCTTTGGCAACTGCATAACCAACGTAAAGGCCTCGCAGGCCGGAAACAGGGAAGGCTTTTTCGGGGGCGTCCGCCTGGGGGCGTCCCGCAAGACCTACGGGCTTGCAGAAAAGGGCCAGGCGGCAGTGGTGGAAGGTTCCGCGGGATTTCTGGAACTGGCTGTAAACGGCTGGAGTTTCGCCGAAAAATTCAGGGCCGAAGCTGGCGACAAGGTGGTTTTCAAATGACAATGGATACTGTGCTGGAACTGAAACTCAAGGCGGGCGAGGAACGCCGCATAGAGGGCGGACACGGCTGGATATTCGCAAACGAGCTGGAGGACGTGGACACTTCCGCGGAACCCGGGTCCCTGTGCCGGGTGCTTGACGCTGACGGCCGAGTGCTGTGCTGGGGCTATTTCAATCCGAAAAGCCTGATAGCGGTGCGCGTTCTTTCAAGGGGCGCCCAGGCCCCGGAGGACGATTTCGTCCGCCGCCGGCTTGAGAAAGCCCTGCAATACCGCCAGTCGCTGGGGCTGGACCGTTTCTGCCGCCTCTGCCACGGCGAGGCCGACGGCCTGCCCGGACTGGTCGTGGACCTGTACGGCGACTGCATCTCGGTGGAAATTCTCACGGCGGGCATGGAAAGGCTCAAGTCCGACGTTGACGAAGCCTTGCAGCAGATGTTCTCTCCGAAGGGGATAGTTTACAGGAACGACAGCGATTTCCGCGTGCTGGAAGGGCTTACCAATCTCAACTCGGTTTCCGGCTCCGTGCCCGAACAGCTGGAAATAGAGGAAAACGGGGTGAAATACCTCGCCTCGCCGCTGGCAGGCCAGAAAACTGGGTTCTACTACGACCAGCGCGAGAACCGCGCCTTTCTGATGCCTTACTTTAACGGGCGCAAGGTGTTGGACCTGCATTGCTTCACTGGCGGTTTCGCGCTC
>JAAYTX010000170.1 GCA_012523635.1 Elusimicrobiota bacterium | reverse complement strand
TTTATGAAGACCTGATGCACTATCAGTCAGGCGTGTATTCCTACACCAGCGGTAAAAAACTCGGCGGCCATGCTGTGATTCTCGTCGGCTATAATGACCCCGGCCACTACTTCATAGTGAAAAACAGCTGGGGCACCGGCTGGGGCGAGGACGGATACTTCCGCGTGGACTACTCGCAGCTCGATAGCGTCATCAGCTTCGGTATGATGAGCATAGCCTACACCTCCAATCCCAACGACAACGACTTCCCCAAGATGACCGACCTGAAGAATACGTTGAGCGTGGACCAGGTGGTTGAAGATTCGCCTCTGACGCATACCGCGCGCAGGACGATGCTGGCGCAGTAAGCGGCTGAACAGATTATAAAGCGCAGGCCCTATATCAGGGGCCTGCGCTTTTTTTGCAGTTGCAGGTAATTTCGGTTATTGCCTGGCGCTTTCAAACAGCCAAGTGGAGAGGTATCGTTCTCCACTATCGGGCAACAGTACGACGATGTTTTTGCCTTTGGCCTCGGGCCGGGCGGCTATTTGCAGCGCGGCCCACATGGCGGCTCCGCTTGAAATCCCTGCTAATATCCCTTCATTTTTTGCAAGCAGGCGTGCGGTTTCTCCCGCATCTCCGGCGGACACCGTTATTATTTCATCCACAATCTTCAGGTTAAGCACGGCTGGAATGAACCCTGCGCCTAAGCCCTGTATTTTGTGAGGGCCGGGCTTGCCGCCTGAGAGCACGGGCGAGTCAGACGGTTCCACCGCTATTATCTTGACGCCGGGATTTTTAGATTTCACAACTTCGCCTACCCCAGTTATCGTGCCGCCGGTTCCCACGCCGGCAACAAAGTAGTCGACGCGTCCGCCGGTGGCGGCCAGTATTTCCGGGGCGGTGGTCCTGCGGTGGATTTCTGGGTTGGCCGGATTCGAGAATTGTCCGGCTATAATGCTGCCGGGAATTGTTTTATTCAGTTCCTCGGCTTTTTCCACCGCGCCCTTCATGCCTTTCGCGCCTTCTGTGAGCACCAGTTCGGCGCCGAGCACTTTCAATATCTGGCGGCGTTCCGCGCTCATGGTTTCGGGCATCGTCAGTATCAGCCTGTATTCCCGCGCGGCGCAGACGAAGGCCAGCGCTACGCCCGTGTTGCCGCTTGTTGGTTCTATTATGGTGGTGTCTTCTTTTATCAGTCCGCGTTTTTCCGCATCGTCGATGATTGCTACGCCGATACGGTCTTTTACGCTGGCAAGCGGGTTGCGGGATTCTACTTTGGCCAGTATTGCGGCTCCGCCCGGGGTCAGGCGGTTTATGCGCACCAGGGGCGTGTTGCCGGTGGTGCGGCTTATATCCGGGTATATGTGTTCCATGTTTTTTCCTCTCCGCGCGTCCTAGATTTCGAAAAACAGCGCTCCATTGCGCTGGTTACTTATCGTCAACAAATCCGCCATCGAAATGGCTAGTTTTTGCCGCAGTGCTTCTTCTGCATCGTTGAAGATATCGCCTACTGCGGGGTCTTCCATATAAAAGGAGGAGAGCATCATTTCGCCTTCCATGGCCTGCAGCGTTTCCAGCAGCGTTATCTCTTTTGGCTTCCGCGCAAGCGTGTGTTGCGGTTCAGACCTTATTGGACACTTTTGCCTAGCGTGAAGCTTACGGTTCGCCCCTCCCTGCCAGATTGTACTGCTTGCGTTTCTCCAGCGTCAATCGCTTAAGTTCCGCCCTTCGCCTTAAGATTTCCTCCTG
>JAAYTX010000169.1 GCA_012523635.1 Elusimicrobiota bacterium | reverse complement strand
ATCGGGAATTTGGCTGACATGACCGCCAAAAGTGATGATGCCAGCCTGGATAAATTGTGCAATTACGACAAAAGCGGAACCACCGACCAGAACATAGACAACGTTAACGGCGCCTTGAACGATATGAACGCCGCTAACGAGCAGTTGACGGCCGAAAGCTGTCAGGATGCTTTCGATAACAACGGTTGGTCCTGCGGTGTTATCAACTACACTCAGACCAAGGCAGCCGCGTTCCTGACACAGGTCAACAGCATGTGCAGCAATTATTTCGTGTCGCGCTCTCTGGAGGAAACAGAGGGCAAGACGAATTTCTGGACGGGCAGCGCCGGTTATATGAATTACTCCGACCAGCATTTGAAAGCCGAGCAGGCTTACAAACAGCAACTGGAGAGTGACGACTATAAAAAGGCTATAGAGGACATGACCAACCTGGACCAGAAGATGAACGGCAGCGATTCTGACGGCACCGGGACCGGTACGAACGACGGCGTTTCGCAGATGAAGTCCAATTATTATGCCAACGATTGTACCTACGAGGAGCAGGGCATAGGCGAGTTTACCGCGGACCAGGCGGATGTGGTAGGCGGGGATAGCCAGTGGAAGAAAATGTATGATGCCGTTACCGGAGCGTTGTCCGATGCTTGGAACGGTGTCAGCACTTGGGTGACCAATGCCTGGAATGACGCCTCGACCTGGGTAAAAAATGCTTTCAATGATGCCGTGGCGTGGACCGAACAGGCAGTCGACGACGTCGGCGAATGGATTGGCAACGCGTATGAAGACGCGTCCGAATGGGTCAACAATGCCGTTAACGACGCTGTGGACTGGACTGTTCAGGCGGCCAACGATGCCGGCGAGTGGATAACAAATGCCGCGAATGACGTTGGAGACGCCGTTTCCGGGTTTGTCAGCGACGTGGGCGACACACTGGGTGATGCTTGGAACAGCGTGACCAACTGGCTTGGGTTCTGATGTTGAGGAGGGGTTATGGAAGATAATAAACAGGTCAATTTGCCTCCCGTAGGCGGCGACCAGCAGGAGGAGGAAAAGAAAAAGAAACCTCTTGGCGGGTTCCTGCTGGGCAAATCTGCGCTCCGCGCCAGGTGGAGCGCGGGCGCCTTGGTGGCTCGGCTTATGGCCAGCAAGGCGGCGCTCGTCGGGCTGGCGCTTGGCGTCACTGCGCTTGCCGGCTTAGCTACCATGACCCTTGGCGACAAGTCGGAACGGGGCGGAGGCTATGGCGAGGCCCTGGCCTTCAAGCCTTACGAAAGCTATTCCGTGGGCAATGCCGGCGCGAAAGACAGCATGCTGTCTTTCCCGTATGCCCAAGGCAACAAGGAATATACGGACGAACTTTATAAGGCGTCCATAAATCCGGATTATTCGGAAGGCGATCCCGCCGCGGAATATGAGGCGGAAACCGCCGAAACAGAGGCTGCCGGAATGGATGGCGCAGCCGCCGCTCTTCAGAAGTCGGGCGGTCTGGCCTCGTCCGGCGGCGGCGCGGGTAAAGCCGGCGGCGGCTCTGGCTCAAAAAATGCGGCGAAAAACGGTTCCGCCGCAAATGCTGCCATGAAGGGTTCCTCTTCACAGGCCAAGGGAGTTGCTGCCACCGGCAACGCGGCCAGGGCGGCCAATTCGGTCCGCAATCAGGGCCGCGGCGCGCACGGCAACATGAAAACAGGCGGCTTGAGCTCGGATATGAACAAAGGCACCAGTTCCTTGGTGCCGACGGCGCTTGAAGCCCGGAAGGCTGCGGCCGGCGTGCAGTTCGGCGAGACTTCTATAGGATCAGCCGGAGTGGGCGCGTCCGGGGCGGAAGACGCCACTTCTACGGACATTTCCGTGCCCACTGAAGATTCATATGTGGAGTTGCCGGACCCGAAGGATAACACCGATCAGTCCGGCGGCGCCAGCGGCATGAGCGCTTCCGGCAGCGCTGCCGAAGAGCTCGCGAAGATGACGGAAAAGCTTAAGGACTACAAGGACAAGGCGGAAGAGCTTCTTGAAGACCTTGTTGAGATGGCCGGAGATCCCGAAAAGCTCTGCAATTCCACCACTTTGTCTTCCAAGCTCGCAGAGATACATGAGAACAGCAACGATATGCTGGAGCTGTTGGGAGACATGAACGACGCCGGATATATCAACGATACTAAGATGAACAACTGGCGCTGCAATGTCGTTCTTAAGATGAAAGAGACAGTGGATACATTCATTTCCGACGGCGTGCAGAAATACTGCCAGGCCTACAGCAATCAGAAACAGGCCACGCAGTATGTGGAAAGCTGCCAGGCGGCGATGAGTGCGAACCACAATGTGGACTGTTCGCCTGTTGTTACCGTAGCTAACAACTATATCAACGCATACAACAGCCTTATTGAGCCGTTCACTAAGCAAAGTCTCAAGCCGGTGAAGGATTTTGAATCCAAGTTGGGTTCTGTGAAGGGTTTGAGCGAGATGCTTAACGAGGGTGAGGCTGCGGAGTCATGCGCTGCCGAGACTCAGAAAGATTAGCGTTTCGGGCTAAAGGGTAATTTTATGGAACAGACCAACGCAGCCAATAACCAGGAGAAAAAGAAAAAGGCCGGGTTCTTCCTGCGGTGGTTCGGGAAGGGCGGGCGCACCCAGGGCGTGCCGATTACTGGCGGCGCCGCAGAAAGCGGCGGCGCCGTTTCCGGAGGTTTGGGTTCGGCTGCCTCTCGCGCGGCCGTAGGGCAGCAGCTTATGTCGGGTGGTATGGCTGGTGCCGGCCGCATGGGACTGTCCGCCACGATAGGTTCATTTTTCGGGTCTCCTGCGGGGTTCATTCTGCTTCTGGCCGGAGTGGCCGTGGCCGCTGGCGCTACGGCGATGTACTTCGCAGACCGGTCCGCGGCCAACAATAAATATGCGGCCCAGTTTACGGCTGGCGGGGAAAATTCTTCTGGCGGTTCTGAGGCGCGCGGCAGCGCGGCTTCAGGCGTTCCTGCCGCCGGGTATGCTGACGGCGAGGACTATGAGCCGGTACGGGCTGGTTCCGCCGCAGAGGCTTCCTCAGAGGAGGAAGGCTACTATGCGGCTTCCGGAGAGAGCGCCGCTTCTCAAGCCGGTCAGTCCGAGCAAGGGCAGGCGGCTAAGTCCAACAGCCTGTTGGACGGGGAGTTTGCAAAACAGTTTGGAAAGGCCGGAGGTTTGTCGACCGCTTCTAAGGGTGCGTTCAGCATGGATGCCCCATCCGGAAAAGACTCTGCTTCCACTGCTATAGCTTCCGGCGCATCCGCGGTTTCAGCGCGGGGCGGAGCCAGGCCCGGAGTAGGAGTGGGCGGTTTGGCCGCCATGAACAGGTCGCGCGGGGCCAGCGGCGGCTCTCATTCCGCACGCGGCGGAGCCGGCGGACGCAGCCGTACGGCCTGGGCGCAAGCCGGCGTTGTTAAAACATCTTTGGACGGGGCGGCTTCCAGCGGCGGAGAAGCCGGTTCGGCCCAGGCGTCTAATACCTGGGATGGCGGCGCTTCCGGCGGCGGGGCGTCAGGCGGCGGTTCTTCTGACGGAGGTTCAGCTTCGGTTTCAGTCCCTAATGCATCGGCGGCCGGGGTTGATGCGTCGGTTTCGGGCGGCGCGGCAGGCGGCGGAGCAGGCGGCGCTGAAGTAGGCGAACCTGGCCTGGAAGAGCAGTCTTATATGGAAAATTTGGAAACCCCCTTTCTTAAGAACACGCAGGCTGTCACAATGTGGACCACTGCCGGTTCCATTGCTTTGGGCATCCTGGCCCTGCTCTGGAAGGCCTTGCAGGGAGACCCGGAACCTATTACAAAGGCCATACTGATAGCTGCCGTAGTGGTTGCGGTTGCCGCCATAGTGGCTTCTATCGGTTTCATTTTGTACAACGCCATCACCCTATGGTCGCAATACGGCCAGGCAGCCGAAGGAATTGCGGGCATAGCCAGCGCCGCGGCGATTATCGCCGGGGCCGCCACTTGTTTCGCCGGCGGCGGCATGAAGTTTGTGCTGGGTTTTGCCGCGCTGGCGCCGATGATACCTATGATAGCCAGTCCGTTGCTGAAGTCCGTATTCAAACTTTGAAGCTGACATTTTTTGTGACAGGCCGAGGCTCATTTTTGACGCGCCGCGGCCTGCTTTTTTTATAAAATCAAGAGGTCCTGCCTGGGACATTGCGCATGGCCGATATCAATAAAGACTCTGTTTCAAACGGCGCCTCTTCAGCGGTAGGCGGCGCCGGGTCTCGCGCGCGCCGGGTCAAAACCCTGGCCTTGCCGGGCAAGATAGTAGGTGTAGTGCTTGCTTTGGCGCTCTTGTCCGTGCTGGCCCTGCGTTTGTATAAAAATAATGTGGCCGCGGGCGAGCCGCGCGCTGCCGGCCCGCGTGCCGGTTATGAAGGGGTAATGGGTATTTTTACCAGGCCGGAGTTTGAGAAAATTCTGTTTATCGTTCAGGGCGCCGGCGTGGAAGAGGAAGACCTGATTAAGCGCAGATCCGACCAGATGCGTCCAGCGGCGGCTTTGTCTGAGATTTCCCGCCAGGAATGGGAAAGGATTGACGCTGAAAACAAGGAACTGACAGCCACTGTCCGTGAGGCGTTGCTGGCTTTGTCTTCTGAAAAGCCGTCTCCGCAGTTCTACGGACATATTGCGCAGGTTCTGGAATGTGCCAACAAGCTGCGCGATAACGGGCGCATTCTGACGGAAAATGACAGCGCGCCCTCATGGCTTGGAATGGTGTATATAAATGCCGCGGATGAGCTGAGCCGCGCGCTGGCCGAGTTTTTAAAATCGCAGGAACAGCACGGCTCGGGAGAGGCGGTGGCCAAAGCGAAAGCGAAGGCGTCGGCAGATTTGAGAAAAGTCGCGGAAGGGATAGAATCATCGATCAGCGCTTCCGCATCCGGAGGAACCGGTGAATAAACTGCGGGCTGTTGTTTTGGCGGCGTCATTGTTTTTGTCGCTGTCTCCGGCCCGGAGCCTGGGGCAAGAGGCGCCGGAAGCCGCTCCGCAGGCGGCATCAGCATTTGATACCGCTAAAAGCTCAGCTTCCAAGACCGGCGAAGACTCCTTCAAGGCTACCGCGAAAACGGAAATTCTGGGCCAGAATCTGTGGGAACCGCTTCTTTCGGAGGCGAAGCGCACTTTCATCCTCTCGGTTCTGGCCATGGTGGGTTTATGGCTGTTTTTTATCCTCGGCCAGGTCTTTTGGGTGCTGGCGGCAACTTGCGGCGCCGCCGCGGCTTATTGGGGTTCCGCCGCTGTGGCGATGTCTTCGGTGCTGTCGTCTAAAATGCCGGGGGGAGAGTCTTTGGCTGTTTATGTCGTGGGCGGTGTTTGCGTGCTGGGGAGCGTGGCGCTGTCCTGGATTACCATGCTGGTAATGCTTGTCCCGGCGTTTTTTAACGCGGCGGCTGCGCTGACCAGACGCTGGGGAGACCAGGAGTAGCCTCCTATGCCGGAACCATTTCAGAGTCCTTCCGCCAAGTCCGGGCGCAATGTATTTTTGCCCGCGGCGTTTTTCTTGCTGCTGGCTGGCGCGGGAGCGGCATTTTATTTTATGAATCCGGAAGAAGTCGCCCGCAAGGTGGGAGAAGGCGAGAGCTGGATAGGCGAAAGCGATAAAAAAAGCGCTTCCTCCGCCAACCCAGTATCCGAGCAAGCCACCGAGACGCTTGATTACGACCCGGCGCTTGTGGTCGGCGGTCCGACTTTGTATGAAGACAGCGCCGTCAAGCCGGCTTCTCCAAGGGAAATAGTCGGTATTTTGCCTAAGGATTCCAGGGAGGCTGCCAATCTTGCAGCTCCATTGCATGAACCCGGGGCCCCGGCGGACGCCAAAGTGCCCGAGGCGGAATTGCCCGTGACCCCTATCACGCCGGAGCAGCTTAGCATGGCAAAGAATGCTGCCGGCAAGGACACCCGGGCCGAAGATTTCGCCGCCTATGCGACTGATATAGAGATTCCCATGCTGACTTATCCGGGTCCGCCAAAGCCTCGCCCGAACCCGGCGGCTCTGTCGAAGATTGACAGCCAGGATTTGCATGACGCCCTGACTGACGACCAGCAGGCTGCGGGTTCGCTGGCCGCAGGGTTCCTCTCCGCCAAGATGGTCGAGCAGGAAGCACCGAAGGGCGAGCGCGGTTCCGCGCTTTCCGGCGCCATGTTCGACGGCACCGGCGCGATCCCGGGCAATATTAAGGCCGTTTTCGATATGTCTTCCGTAGGGGTGGAGGATGATATCATTGTCAATACCTGGAGCAACGGCGGGGATTCAGGCACGGCTTGCAATGACGTCAAAGAAAAAGCCGGACGCGAGATGCTTGCTTTAGGACATGAGATGGGCACCTTGGGGCAGGCCTTGCGTGAAACCGGCGCTCCAGGCTGCTGTCAGTATTCCGCCATTGATTCATGGAGCCGTTCCATGCTCCGGATGTCTCAGCTTTGCGACGGTTTTAACAGCGCCCTGTCCAGGGTATCCATAGCCTGCGGGTCGCCATATCAGCCTTACGATTGTTCCAAGTACAGGCCGCAGCAGTTGCGCGCCGTCCCGGCCAGATGCCTTGCGCTGTTTATTGCCGGAATCACAATTCTGATCGGCGGCGCTTTGTTCGCCTCCCTGGGACCGGCTTATGTGGTTTTTGGGTCGGCTGTCGCATCCGGCGCTCTTCTTGGGGGCGCTCCGGGCTTGTTGCTGTGCGTCGCGGGGGTTTTGTCGGCGCTTACTCTGCATGGACCGGCAGCCGTGGAGCGGCATAGGTCTTAGGGCCTAGCCGCTGCTGGGTCCTTTGTCCCTTGCTGAATGGCGGCCCCAAGGCTAGACTATGCCTGAAGAAGTAAAAGTTTTTGAGAATTGCGCAGCACTTGAAATCTGTTTGTCTAAGAGAAAGAGTTTGGACTTCAAGTCCGTTTAACTTCTTGTCTCTTGACAGAAGTTTTATTTTTAGACTGATGCGGAGCAAATCCGCTGAAGACAAAAGTCGGGACTGAGTAAAATCAGAGTTGTGGGAGGCCGTTATGGCGGACGACAAGGAAAAGAAAAATGGAGCCGCAGCTTTTAAATCCGGCTCGTCGGGGGATAGCAGAACTAAAAAGGCTTCTGCCTCTTTGCTGGCCCGCATCCCGAAAATAAAAGCCACCCCCCAGTCGAGCCTGGGCCTGCTTGGCAAGTTCAAGAGCCTGGCCAAAATGGACATGGGCATGATGGCCTCGGCCGGAGCGCTGGTTGTCTCGCTGCCGCTGGCCGAGCACTTCATGACCAAGCCCGCCGATCAGAGCCTGATGAAGCCCGGTTTTTCGACCCGCGAGAGCGGCGGCGTCGATCTCTTCGAGCCCGGTACCGGTGGTTACGCCCCCGGAGCGCCCGGCATGGAGGAGGTCACCCCGCTGAGCGCGCGCGACCCAGCTTCTCTGATAGACAACGGCGAGGTGCCGGCCAAGAAGCCGTCAGTTGTCGCTTCCGCGGCCCAGAAGGTCAAGGACGCTTTCCGCGAGACCGTTCGCGCTCCGTTCAAGCGCGCCGCTGAAAAGGCCAAGGCTTCGATGCCCACAACCGTGCCTCCTAAAGTGCAGTTCGCGCTGAAAGGCTTTGATACGGGCGGCGGCGGCAGCAAGGCCGGAGCCGGCCTTGCCGGACGCGATATCGCGGCGGCGGCCGATGCGGCAAGCCGCGGCGGAGCCACGTCTTCGATGGCCGGCGTTTATGCCTCCGGAGATATAAGGGGTTACGGCGGTTCCGGGCGCTCAGTGGGAGGGCGTGCGGAGCGTCTCAAGACCATCGGCGACAGCGCTTTCGCCAGGCTGACCTCCGGCAGCGCCACTACTGCGTTGTCCCAGGCCAAGCTGGGCGTGATGCGCGTCAAGGGTGCGGCATCAGGTTCCGGCAGCACCGGCATGATGTATTACCAGGACAGCAAATCCGCGCCTGCCAGTAACTCAAAGAAAAGCTATGAACTCCAGCCTCCGGAACCCAAGGAACCGGCCGAGCCTGGAAGCGGCCAGCAGCTTGAACCCTGGTGGAAGAAAGCCAAGGAATTGGAGTTGCAGGGCGAAATAGACAGGCAGTTGGCTGAAGAGCAGAACGCCCGCGAGGAAGCGCAGGCCAACAAGCAGTTTTTCATGACTGTCGGCAATGAATTGGCCCAGGGTCTTATTTTCCAGCCTTTGGGCATGGCCTTGCAGGGCAAGATGATGTCCGGGCTTAAAGATAAAGAGGCTGCGGCTGGCGGCGGAGGCTCATCTTCCGGCGGCGGCACCACGACCGAGCCCGAGGCGAACCCTGAGGCGCCGGAAGCGAACACTGAAACGCCCGGGACCGAAACGGCCGACGGCAGCAAAACGGAAAGTTCCGATTCCGGAAAGACCGAGACTTCTGACGGCAACAAGACCGAAAGCGCCGATAACGGCAATAAAACCGAATCCGGCGGCGATAGCGACGGGCCCAAAACGGAAGACGCCGACGCGCCTAAAACAGAACCTACGGATGGCGGTTCGTCAAACACCGCCAACCTGGACCTCACTGCCAGCAGAACCAACGGCAAGGTCGAGGACCTGGACGGCATAGAGGTGAAGACTAGGACCTCCGATTCCGAGGCCATGTGGTATTACAAAGGCGAAATGGACGAGGTTGAGCAGAAGCTCAGCAGCTATAAAGAGAAGGCTACGCAGCTTGAGCAGGAGATAACCACCTGCGATGCCGAGCTTCAGTCCCTGAAGGCTCGCTATGAGGCTTGCCTGGCCAATCCGCAGACTGCGGCGACCTGTCAGACCATGCTGGTTCCTCCGGCCCCCTGCACGCAGGCCGCGCAGTTGCTGAATGTCCAGAAGCAGCTGCTGGCCGAGGTGAAGGACCTTGAGGTCCGGGTCAATGCCGGAGCCGAGGGCGCGGCAGGCGGCCTCAGCATAGAAAAAGACAAGATTCGCCAGAAGCTTGAAGAGCTTAACACCAAGGTTGAGACCGACAACACCGAATGGACCTCGAAAATCGAGGCGGCTAAGACTCTGGTGGAATCGCTGAAGCCTGATTTCGACAAGGCCGATGGAAACTGTGCGGCATCCGTGAAGAGCGGCGACTGCGTGGCCTATCGCAAAATCATGGCGCAGATGGACAACCCGGCTAAACAGTTGGAGTTTATCGAAGACTTGCAAGCGCGCATAGAAAGGCTTGCCAGCGCCATGAAGAAGACTCCCAGGCCGGTGACGCAGCTTGAAAGCGGCGTCAACAAACTGTCCGAACTTGTCCAGGGCAAGGTTGCCGGCAAGGAGAGCGAGATACAGCAGAAAATAGCGCTGCTGGAACAGATACAGCCGATGACGCAGTCTATTTTCGACTATCCCAGGCGTCTCAATGACATCCTGGAACTGGAAGGTTCTGCGTCAGACCTCTCCAACACCGACACCAGCAACGTCGGCAGGACAACCAAGCATCTGGTGGGGATACTGCGCAAAGCCGCTGGCTGCCGCGGTGTCGCCGGAACCTGCTCCGGTTCATCGCATCTGCTTGACGAAAACGATTACTGGGAAGAGCGCCATCATCCGACGGCCGACCTGAAAATCAACAGGGCCGAACAGGCTTTGGTGTACAACAGGGAATCGCCGTGGTCGCTGTACAGGCTGATGACGCTGCGCGCCAACCTGAAGAATCAGCACGACCCGCTCAACAAGTACCGGGTCAAGGTGGGCAAGCTGGTCTCCGATATGAAAAAGAATTCCGAGACCCTGAAGAAAGTGCACACGACGCTGACCAAAGACACGGTTGTGTTCAGCGACTGGACCTCCGTAGGCAAGCTGAAGTAGGCTGCGGAGTTGTCGGGAGATTTTGAGAGGGATTTGCGCGGGAGGCTTTATGGCCGATACTAAGAAGGATACTGAAAGCAAGTCGGGCGGTGCGCTGCTGACTCGGATACCCAGAGTCACGCCATCATCGGCTTCGCGGACCGGGCTGCTCGGGCGTTTCCGCGGCATGGCCAAGAAGGATGTCGGCCTGATGGCCGCCGCCGGCGCTCTCATGGCCACGCTGCCTCTAGCCGAGAATTACATGATGAAGTCTGAGGACAGGGGCGGCAAGGCCGGCAAGTCGTCGGAATTGTTTGAGCCAAACGGAACCGTTTCGTTCGGCTCTCCCGGCAGCGGGGCCACCATAACCCCGCTGACTGCGCGCGATCCCATGTCCCTGATACTTTCCGGCGAGGATGCGGAAAAGGCCGCTTCCCCTGTGCCGGATGATTCCCGCGCTTCGGCTTCCAAGCCCTCGGACAGTTTCCGCGAAACCGTTCGCGAGCCGTTTCAGCGGGCTGTTGAGCGCGCCCGCGCAGCCGTGCCTACGCCAAAGACCATTACGTTCCGCGGCATGAGCCTTGGCGGCGGTGGCGGCGGAAGTTCCGGCGGCGGCGGGGTGATGGCGGCCGCGCGTTCGGCCCCCAGTTCGCCTGCGCATCTGTCCGGGTCCGGTGCTTATGCGCCCGGTGTGCATGGTTTTGCAAAATCGGTCGGTTCATATTCCGACGTTGAAGGCCTTAAGGGCCGCAGCGACAATATCGCCACCCGGATGAACCGCGGCAGCGCCATAGAGGCTATTAACGCCTTGGGCGGCGGCGGCACTGAAACCGAGGCCGTTACGTCCAGGCCCTCGACTGCCGAGGAAAATCCCGAAAAAAGCGAAAATGAGTCCAAATATAAGTTGCAGGCGCCAAAGGCCAAAAAGCCCGCAAAGCCTGGCAGCGGTTCTCCCATGCAGCCCTGGTTCAAAGAGTCCAAGGAAATGGAAGCCCAGGGTGAAATAGACAGGGCCAAGGCCAAGGCGGCATTTGAGCACCAGTCAAGAATGGAATTCCAGAAATGGCTGCGCGACAGCATTAAAGAGGCCGTGGATAACGCTTTAGTGAATCCTTTGAAGGCCTATATGCAGGCTGCGATAGAAAAGAAGTTCAGCGGCGAGGCCACGCCAGAACCGGTGCATAACGACGAGCTTGACCCGTTGCCGGCAGGAGACGGTTCCGTGTCCGGCGGTGATCAGGGCAAGACGGAATACGTTGATGCATTCAAGTCCGCTCAGGACACACTGGAGGCCTGCAAAGACAAGAATGCGGACGACAGTGGCCCCGTGCCCGGTGTTTGCGTCGACGCCAAGGATGCTTTCCTGGAGGCTGTAAATCCTATCCACGAGGCGCAGGATTCCTATGCCAAGGCAGCGACCGCTATTGCCCAGGAGAACAGGGCGGTTGAATTGCAGATGAATTCCATCACTACCGCCTTTACCGGCGGAAAGATTCAGCGCGACAATTCTCTGACAACTGCGGAAACCACGCTGACGTCTTTGGCCGAGGATATCGCCACGCTGGACAAAATGTGCACGGCGGATAACCAGAGCACTAACTGCGCTACATACAGGAACCTCAATCCTAAGCAGCAGCAGGCGGTAGTGGCTGTGCTGAAGGAATATAATACCGCGGTCGGGACTGTGCTGGATAATTCCAAGAAGCCCATGAAAATGCTGAGCACGGGCCTGGAAGACGCAAAAGACAGCCTGGAGTCAGGCAAGTCTATAGTTTCCAATGTGCGGATAAGCCTTGGTTCGGAACTTAACGGCACTGCGCCCAGCGCTTATGCCGGCAAGTTGTCCTCGCTGAGCTCCCAGTTGGGCAATCCGGATAATCCGGCGTCAGGGTCGGCCTACGAGATAATCAACAAGGCTTCCGGTTCCAAGGACTCGGAGACGCAAGAAAGCGATTACTGGAAGACCGTGCAGCCTAACGACTGGCTGACTAAGGCCGAGAAAGACCTGTCTTCGCCGGACGCGTCAACCACGGTTTCAGCCGTCCCGCAGGCTTATGACGGCTCCGACAGGGCCTTGGACGTGCACCGCCTGCAGACCATGCAGACCAACGTCGCCAAGGTGGTGAAACAGCTGGATTCCGTGACCAAGAAGCTGGATGCCAGCATCTCCACGGCCCAGGGCATAGCCGAGAAAACCAAGGATACGTTTATGTGTATACCGGAACTCGGCCACCCGCAGGCAGACTGCAAACAGTAAGCATTTCTTAAGACATAAGGCGGCGCGTCCATTGGGCGCGCCGCTTTTTTTGCGCCGCAGGGCGGGGCAACTAAATAGTAAAATTCACCAGTATGCGGATACTTGCCGCGATTATTTTTCTGGCGTGCCTGTCCGGGCAGGTTTTTGCCGCGGTGTCGCAGCCGCGCCGCGATGAGCCGTATCGCACGGTATGGGACAGGATTATGGCCGCGCAGTCCTACCGCAATATGGCAAAGGGTTTGGTGCTGATGGAGATGGGCCGATACGGAGATGCGGCGTCTGAGTTCGGGCGTTCCGTCACCGAGAACGCCAATGACCCCTGGCCCCATATAATGCTGGGTTCGGCGCTGTATTGGGCCGGTCAGGTGGACCAGGCCGTCACCGAATATAACGAAGCCCTGCGCATAGACCCGCAGAACGCGCATGCCTGGCAGCTTATGGGCATAGCCTCGGCCTGGAAAGGCGACCAGCAGGGCGCTTTGTCTAATTTCATCAAGGCCGAACAGTTCGCGCCTGACAGGCCTGACGTGCAGATGAATCTAGGCTCCATATACCAGTCGCTGGGGCAGTTGGACAAAGCCCTGTCTTGCTACAGACGCGCCGTGGACCTGGATGAGCGCAGCCCGCTTTACAGGTTCCAGTTGGGAATGCTCTATTCGTCTTTGGGCCGGGATGAGGCCGCCGCTGAATCGCTTGAGAAAGCGGTGTCGCTTTATCCTTCCTATCAGGACGCTATACTGGAACTGGGCGCTGTTTACGAGCGCATGGACAAGATTAAGAACGCCCACAAGTCTTATAAAAAAGCTGTTTCGCTGAAGCCTATGGATTCCGTCGCGCGGCTTCGCCTTGCCGCGGTTCTTATCAAGGAGGGCAAGCCTGCTGAAGCCCGCGAGGCGCTTGAACGCGCCTTCAACCTTGTCCCAGTGGACAAAAGCGAGGGGCTGGCGCTATCCGTGTCGTATGCCGGGGTTTCATCTTCCTCGGGCGCGGGGCAGGACGGCGAGCAGTCGGACAAGGAAAAAAACGCCGTTAAAAATACCGTGGATAAGCTGAAAAAGAACCTGGAACGGCTTTCGCCTGAAGAAACCGCCAACATCACGGTTGAAGTGATTTACATGCCCAAGGAACAGCCCAAACTTGAGCAGGTGCCGGCTGACGAAGGGGGCGCTCTCGGCGGCCCCGGCAAAAAGGGCGGGGCTTTGGCTTCCGCTTTCAAAAAGGCCGCCGCACAGCCGCAGGCGATGGGAATAAAGCGCGAATTTTCGTTGCAGCCCGCTTCGCCGGGCGAACGCCGCCGCCAGATAGAGGCGGTTGCCAAGGAACTGGGCAACGCCCTGGACAGCGTGCCGCAGGATTCTCAACTGCACATGGCTCTCAGCGTGGAAACCAGCAAGGGCGGCGGCGAGGGACGCGGACAGCCCAGGGAAGGCGGAGGCGGCCCATCATCTTCAAACGCGAAAGTGGCCTATAACCCCCGTCTGGTAGGCAACGATCTGGGCCTGTGGGTAAAAGGCATGAGCTGGCTGGAACTGGTAAAAGAGGTTCTGCCTTCCTTGAATGAAAACGCGGCTGATAACCCGGAAAGACTGCTGGCGCAGGGGTTGGCGCACGTCATCCTCGGCGAGCCGGAACAGGCCGGACAGTGCTTTGAACGCGCCGCCGCGCTTGGCGACAAAAGCAGCGCCTATCTGGGGCTGGCTGTGTCTTCAGTGGTTCTTGGCGACGAGTCCGCCGCGGTAAAATACTGCGAGAAAGTGCTTGAAACGGACCCTGGCAACGAAATAGCCAAAACTAACCTGAAATGGCTTAAAACTCCGTCCAGCGTGTCCAAATGACGCCTATTTGACTATGCCCAAGTTCAGCCAGAATTTCCTTAGAAACGGTTTGATTGCAGACGGGATTGTTGCCGCCTGCAATAACCTTCGGTGCCCGCATACGGTGGAAATCGGGCCGGGCAAAGGCTTCCTCACCCGCCGCCTGCTGCCAGGCAGGGAAGGGGCGTTTACCGCCGTGGAAATAGACCCGGAGATGTTCGCGGTTTTGAAGCGGGAATTCCAGGACGCGACTGCGCTGAATATTATAAATTCCGATTTTCTGGAACTGGACCTGCGCACGGCGTTTCCGGGCGGAGATATCCTTTTCGTGGGAAATCTGCCTTATGCCGTCGGCGCGCCGATATTGCAGAAGGTGCTCTCTTTCGAGGGTTTCAGGCGCGCAGTGTTCATGTTCCAGAAAGAGGTCGGGGACAGGCTGCTGGCTCCGTCCGGAGGCGCCGAATACGGGTTGCTGGCCTTAAGCGCGCAGAGTCGCGCCAAGGTTACGCGCCTGATGAATGTGGGGCGCGGCAGTTTTTCGCCGCCGCCCAAGGTTGAGTCTTCCGTGCTGGTATTTGAGCGTCTTGCACAGCCGTTGTTTGAATCTCCGGCGCACGAGACCGCGTTTTTCCGGCTGGTGAACGGCGCGTTCAGGCATCGCCGGAAAACCTTGTCCAACTCGCTTTCCTTGTCGTGGGGCGTCGAGCGCGGCCTTTTGGAAGGGAAACTGCGCGCGGCTGGCGTTAACCCGCGGTGCCGGGCGCAGGAAATCAATCTGCAAAAGTATCTTGAGCTGGCTAAGGTTTTTTAGCCAGCAGCTTCAGCGCGGCATCCCACGCCGCATCCACGCTTATTGAACGGCAGGAATTCCACTCCCCGGATGAAAGGGAGAGGCTTTTTTCGTTCAGCGGACGCCAGCATTCGAAGGTGTACTGGCTGTGGAAACTGAGCAGTGGGACATCCAGCGCGGCCGCCAGATGCATGGTGCCGGTGGCGCTTACTATCACCAGCGAACAGCCGGACATGAAAGCGGCTGAAACCGGGGCCGTCTGCGGCGGGAGGTACTTAGCTTCGCCGGGCAGCGAGGAGAGCATTTCGCGAACTTTTCCTTCCTCGCCCGGCCCGGCCATCAGCGCAAGCTGCGGTTTTTCGGGCAGGTCCAGCAGGCGGCGGGACAGTTCCAGAAATTTTTCTTCCGGCCAGCGGTGGTCGTATTTCTTGAAATTTCCAGGGTGAACCAGCACAAGCGGGGCATCGTTTAGCAGGTTGAGGCTGTCCCGCAGTTTCAGCGCTGCCTGCACGGCTTCGCGCGGCAGCGCTACCCGCAGTTTTTCTTCATATGGAGCGCCGAAAAGGGCGGCAAGCCGCCCGTAGCGCGAAAGCATGTGTTCATTTTCCGACGGTGCGGCAGCGGTTTTGTTGTAAAACCAGCCGGCGCGGAATTTATCGAAGGAAGCCCGCAGGGGCGCGCGGCTTAGCAGGCACAGGAAACCGGAAGTGCGGGAATAGGAGGAATTGAGGTCTACGCAGATATCAAAGCCAGGCAGCATGGCTTTGATGTATGCCAACGCGGACGACGGGCTGTTGGGAAGTATGATGGTCCTGTCCAGACCGGGCAAAAGGGGGGCGAGGTCTTTTACGTAGGCCCGCGCCAACAGGGTTATTTCGGCTTTCGGGTATCTGGCGCGCAATGCGCTTATGAAAGGGCCGGAAACCAGCAGGTCCCCGAAGCGGCCTATCCACACCAAGAGTATTTTTGCGGGGTCCAAGTCTCCCATGGCTGTATAGTATAATAATTAACATGAATATACATGAAGAGCGCCTGGGCGAATTCCAGGACCTGCTGGCTGAGAACGGACTGGACGGCTACATAGTCTCCTCCAAGACCGATCAGGGTTTTCTGACCGGCTACCACATGAACGATTATCTGCTGTTTGTGGGCCGTAAAAAGGCCTGGGCGCTTCTTTCCGTGATGCTCAGGGACCAGTTCCTGGGCATAGCGCCGTTCTGCGGAGCCGTGGCCACGGACAACTTGCAGGCGGCCGTGATGGAACTGGCGGCTTCACAGCGCGTAAAGAAAATCGCTTTCGACCCGTCCACGGAATCATATCTTCAGGGTTCGTTCTGGAAAAAGAAAGGTTTTGCCGAAAAGCCCGGGTTGGTCTCGCAACTGCGCCTTACCAAGCGCGGCGAAGAGGTAAAACTTCTCCGCAAGGCTGGGGAAATAGCGTCGCAGGCTTTCAAGAGCGTGAAACCCCGCATACGCCCCGGCATGACCGAGCGCGGCGTACTGCTGATGCTTGAGCACAAGATGCAGGAACTGGGGGCGTCCGGCCCGTCTTTCGATACCATAATCGGTTCCGGTCCCAATTCAGCCCTGCCGCACCACTGCACCTCGGACCGCGTGCTCAAGAACAACCAGGTCTTGCTGATGGATTTCGGCTGCATCTACAAGCATTACTGCTCCGACATCACACGCACTTTTTTCATCGGCAAGCCGGACCGAAAGTATCTTGAAATGTACGCTTTGGTGGAGCGTGCCTACCGTGCCGGCGTCGCGGCGGTGCGCGACGGCGTACCTGCTTTTGACGTGGACAAGACCTGCCGCGACATAATAACGGAGGCCGGTTACGGCAAATACTTCATACATGGCACGGGCCACGGCGTGGGCATGGAGATACACGAGGCGCCCAGGCTGAACACCAAAACCACCGCCACGCTGAAGACAGGCATGGCCGTGACCGTTGAGCCGGGGGTTTACTTCCACGGCAAATTCGGCATAAGAATAGAGGACACAGTCCTGGTGACAGGCCCGGGCTGCGAACTGCTTACCGGAGGACTGAAATGACAATAGCTCTAATAGTGCTGGGCGTGCTGGCCGCGTGGCTGATATTCACCTTCAACGGGTTGATAGCCCTGCGCAACCAGGTGCAGAACGCCTTCCGACAGATAGATGTGCAACTCAAGCGCCGGCACGACCTGATACCAAACCTGGTGAATTCGGTGAAGGGCGAGATGAAGTTCGAGCAGGACACGCTGGAGAAGGTCATCGCGGCGCGCGGCGCCGCGGTGTCGGCCTCCGCGGGTGGCAAGATGAGCGAAATCTCCAAAAAAGAGGGGGAACTCTCCTCGGCTCTTGGGCGCCTTTTCGCCTTGTCGGAAAATTATCCGAACCTGAAGTCTTCCGACGCCGTGCGCACGCTGATGGAAGAACTCTCAAGCACAGAAAACAAAATAGCTTTCTCGCGCCAGTTCTACAACGACTTGGTGACCGGCTTCAACACCAAGCAGCAGGTGTTCCCGACCAACATGATAAGCGCGATGCTGGGTTTCACCGCCGCCGAGCTGTTCGAGCTTCCGGAAAACAGCGCCGAGCGCGAAAACCCAAAGGTGGACCTCTCGGTCTGAGAAATTTTCAGCGTCAGGCATGAATATCTACGAGCAACAGTCGGACAACAAGCGGATGACCTGGCTTATAGTCTCCGCTTTTGTCTTTTTTTTCCTGCTCATAGGTTTCGGCTTTGATGTCTTCGTGCTGGGTACGCGCATGGGCCCGTCCGCCCAGGCCGACCTGGAATATGCCGCCTACAACGGGCACAGCCGTCCCGCGCCGCTGAACAGGACCGGCTTTCCGATAGGCACCGCGGTGGCTCTTATAGCGGGCGCGGTCATGGTTTTCAATTCCTCTTCCAACGGGCCGCGCATGGTGTTGCAGTCGTCGGGCGCATTCCCGGCAGACCCGAATAATCCAAAGCACAGGCAGTTTCTTAACGTGCTGGAGGAAATGCATATAGCCTCCGGTCTGCCAATGCCCAAGGCCTTCGTGATTCCGGACCCGGACCCCAACGCCTTCGCCACGGGCTTCAGCCCGGACAATTCCTATGTGGCCGTCACTGAAGGCCTGCTGGATTCGCTCAACCGCGAGGAGCTGCAGGGTGTGGTGGCGCACGAAATGAGCCATATCAGGAACCTGGACATACGCCTGATGACCATGGTCGCCGCTCTGGCCGGGGCCATACTGCTGATATCCGATTTCGCCCTCAGGATGGGCGGCATGCGGCGCGGCTCATCCCGCGACGGCGGGGGGAAGGGCAACGCGCTGGGGCTGATACTGTGGCTTGTGGTGCTTATACTGGCCCCGCTTATAACCAATCTCATGGCGATGGCAATCTCGCGCCGCAGGGAATACCTGGCCGACGCCTCCGCCGCCGAACTTACCCGCAACCCGATGGGGCTGGCTTCGGCGCTTGAGAAAATACGCAGTGCTTCTTCGCCTACCCGCTCCATAAGGCAGGGTGTGGCGCATATGTGCATAGAGGATCCGCGCGGCGCCGCCGCCGAGGACGGTTCCGGCTTCTTTGCCGACCTGTTTTCGACGCATCCGCCGGTGGCTAAGCGCATAGAAGCTTTAAGGGCCATGGCCTACATCAAATAAAGGAGTCAGAAACATGCTTACCACGTCAGACTTTAGAGAAGGTCTTATATTCCAGGACGAGAACGGGCAGTTCGTGCAGATAGTGCATTTCCAGCACCACAGGAAGTCGCAGGCGCGCGCGGTTGTGCGCGTGAAGCTGCGCAACGTGGACACTGGCGCCATCATAGAGACCAGCTACCGGCCCGAGGACAAGTTCAACGAAGTCAACGTGGACAAGCGCCCCAAGACCTATATGTACGCCGAAAAAGGCATGTACCACTTCATGGACAACGAGAGCTACGAGCAGATAGCCCTGCCAGAGGAGAAGATAACCGCCGCCAAGCCCTATCTGGTGGAAAACATGCAGCTGCTGGGCATATACCTTAACGAGCGCTTTCTCAACATCGAACTGCCTTCCAGCGTGGTGCTGAAGGTGGAGTCCACCGTGCCCGGAGTGAAGGGCGATTCCGTGGCTAACATGACCAAACCCGCCACCCTTTCCAGCGGGATTGAAATCAAGGTGCCGCTGTTCATAAACGAAGGCGATAACATAAAAGTCGATACCCGCACCGGCGAATACGTGAGCCGCGCCGACTGAACATGATAAAAGCCGTAGTTTTCGACCTGGACAACACCCTGATGGACTTCATGCGCATGAAGCGCGCGGCCGTGGACGCGGCCGCAGACGCCATGATAGACGCGGGCCTGCCCATCGCCAAGAAGGAACTGGTGGAGAAGATATTCACCATCTACTGGAAAGAGGGCATTGAGGACCAGAACATATTCGACAAGGTGCTGGAGAAGGAGTTCGGCCGCGTGGACCACAAGATACTGGCGGCCGGCATCATAGGCTACCGCCGCGCCAAGGACGGGGCCATGACCCTGTATCCGCACGTGCGCATGACGCTGGCGGGCCTGCTCAAGACGGGGATACGCCTTGGCATAGTGTCTGACGCGCCGCGTCTGGCGGTCTGGCTGCGCCTTGTCACGCTTGAACTGCACCACTATTTCGAGAGCGTGGTGACCTACGATGACACCGGAAAGCGCAAGCCTTCCCCGGAACCGTTCAAGTGCATACTGGAAAGGCTGAACGTCCCGGCTTCGGAAGCCCTGATGGTGGGCGACTGGGCCGAGCGCGATATCGTCGGCGCGAAAAAAATGGGCATGAAGACGGCCTGGGCCAAGTATGGCGACGAGTTCAAGACCGTGGAATCGGGCGCGGATTATGTCCTGCTGGACATACTGGACGTGCTGAAGGTCGTCGGTCAGGAAAACGGTACGGGGGCATGCGTCCGCTGACTTTTGCGGCTTTTGCCGCATTGTCCGTTTTCGCGCCGGCCGCCGCGCTGGCGCTTCAGGTGTGCGCCTGGGCGCCCGGCCCCGCCGAAGGCAAGTCTGACATAGCCTTGTCCGGCGGGCTGGTGCTGTCCGGCGTGGCTCTCAGGCCCGGGGTCGGCCCGGGCGGGCGCGTCCTTGCGCTTGCTGCCGACAAAAAATTCCCCGCCGCCGGCATCTTCATATTGGACAAGGCTTTTCTTGAGCGCCTTGAGTCCGCGCATAAAAGCGGTGCGCCCCGGGCTTGGCGCATCCTGCAAACCGCGCCGGCGCTGAAGGTGGAATATGCCAGGGCGCTTGAATCGAATTTCAGAATAGCCGACGTGGGCATTTCTTTCGACGGGGAGCTGCTGGCTGTTTTCGGCGTCAACCGCCGCCGCTCCGGCGGTGTCGATGCGTATGCCGCCGAGCCGCCGGCTTCCCTTGAGATACGCGACAAAAATTTGCTGGAACAGGCCGGACGTCTGGCAATAGACGCCGGGAAAAAGGTTTTTTACGCGCGGCGCTGAGCCGCGCCGGGGGCTTATGAAAACAGCGGTTTGCAGGAATCTCACCAGGAACGAGGTGGTGGCCGGACAGGTGGAAATAGCCGCCGGGATGGCCGACCGCATGGTGGGCCTTATGTTCAGGAAAAGCTTGGAGGACGGGCGCGGGATGCTGATAACGCGGTGCGCGGCGGTGCATACCTGCTTCATGCGCTTTGACATGGACGCCGTGTTTCTGGACAAGGGCCTGCGCGTCCTTCGGGTAATCCACAGGATGCGCCCCTGGGGCTTCTCGCCCTGGGTGCACGGAGCCGACAGCGTTCTGGAACTGCCGGGAGGGGCCGCGGCGGGCCTGCTTGAAAGCGGCGACAGGCTGGAACTGGCCTAAGCCGTGCCCGGTAATTTTCGGCGTGGCGGTATTGCACTCAATTTAGTAGACTGAACCCACATTATGTCTGACGGTCTCAGCAGGGGAAAATCGATAAAGGAGCTTGTGCTTCAGGCCAAGCTGCTCGAATCCGCCGTTCTGGACCAGGCCGAGGGGCGCGCCAAGGAAAAGAAAAAGGCGCTGCACCAGCAGCTGGTTGACGAGGAACTGGTGGGTAAAAATGAAGTGCTGGATTTGCTTTCCTCGGCCTGGAGCGTGAAGACGGTTGACCTGGGCACTCTGGAGCCTCAGGAGGACCTGATAAAGCTGGTGCCGGAATCCGTGTCGCGCAGGTACGTGATAGTGCCGTTCGCCAA
Source organism: Elusimicrobiota bacterium (assembly GCA_012523635.1). GTDB lineage: Bacteria > Elusimicrobiota > Elusimicrobia > Elusimicrobiales > Elusimicrobiaceae > JAAYTX01. Next base: position 7,771 of record JAAYTX010000169.1, on the reverse strand, counting down.
GACCGAAGAGGAGCTCTCCGTGGCGATGGCCGACCCGCGCGACTTCTTCATTTCCGAAGACATAAACATGCGCACCGGCCTGAACGTGACTCCTTTTCTGGCCATGCCCCAGGACATACACAAGTTTCTGGACGCCGTTTACGGCGAAAGCGAAGGCGCCGTCATGGACAAGCTGCTGGCTTCGGTGTCCAAGTTCGGCGGCAAGGCCTCTTCCATAGAGACCAAGAAGGAAGAGAAGACCGACATCACCGATATAGACGCCAGCGCGCCGGAAGTGGAGAAATTCGTCAACGCCATCATACTGGGCGCGCTGAATTTCCGCGCTTCCGACATACACATAGAGCCTTTTGAAGACCCCACCGGCAAGACCAGCCGCGTCATCATCCGCTACCGCATAGACGGCATGCTGCGCGAGGCCAATTTCGTGATTCCCTGGTCTTTCCGCGGCGCGGTGATAGCCAAGATAAAAATCATGACCAACTCCATGGACATCACCGAGCGCCGCATCCCGCAGAGCGGGCGCATACAGATTCTGTCCAAGGGCAACCCCATAGAATTCCGCGTCGAGGTCGTGCCCACGGTGTACGGCGAGTCCTGCGTCATGCGCATACTGGACCGCAAGGCCGTGCAGGTTAACATAGAAAAACTCAGCTTCATGCCGGACACGCTGGACAAGTTCCTGGGCCTGCTCAAGGGCATAGGCGGCAAGAAGAATTTCGGCCTCATACTGGTCTGCGGCCCTACCGGTTCGGGCAAATCCACCACGCTTTACGCGGCGCTCAACCACGTCAACAGGCCGGACATCAAGATACTGACAGCCGAGAACCCGGTGGAATACAATATCGATGGCATAGTGCAGGTGCCGGTGAACCCGGACATCAAGCTGGGCGAGGACAAGCGCTTTGATTTTGCCACCGCCCTGCGCTCTTTCCTGCGCCTTGACCCGGATGTGATAATGGTCGGCGAAATCCGCGATGAGGAGACGGCCCATATCGCCATGGAAGCCGCCATGACCGGACACCTGGTTTTCTCCACCATTCACACCAATGACGCGCCGTCGGCTCTTTCCCGTCTTGTGGAGATGGGCTTGCCCAGCTATGTGGTGGTGGCCACCATGAAGGCCGTGCTGGCCCAGCGCCTGGCGCGCCGCCTGTGCGAGAAGTGCAAGCAGGCCTACGACCCTTCCGAGGCCGACATGCTGGTTTTCAAGGAAACCGGGGTGTCAGTGCCGCCGGGGTCAAAGCTTTATAGGCCGGTAGGGTGCCCCGCCTGCGACAATTCCGGTTTCAGCGGCCGTATCGGGATGCATGAACTGCTGGTGATGACCGACACCATGCGCGCCTTTGCCCTCAATAATCATTCGGCCGGCCCGCTGCGCGACATGGCCGTGAAGGAGGGCATGCGCACCATTTCCCAGGACGGCCTTGAAAAGGCCCTGAAAGGCTGGACCACGCTGCGCGAGGTGCTTGGCGGCGTGGAGGATAAGGTCGAGAAGGACGAGGAGAAGAAAAAATAATATGGCCCGCAACCCGGAAAACGGCGCCGACGCGCTTGAAATACTGACACTGGCGGGGAACCTCACGTCCATAATGGATCTTGATTTCCTGCTGCAGCGAATCGGCGACGTGGCGCAGTCCATGCTCAACTGCGAGGCCAGCTCCATCATGCTGCTGGACGAGGAGCGCAAATCCCTTTATTTCAAACTGGCCACCGGGGCCAAGGGCAGCGTCATGAAGAAGATGGTCATACCGGTGGGCCAGGGCATAGCCGGCTGGGTGGCGGAGCACAAGGAGACGGTGGTAGTCAACGACACCAAAAAAGACCCGCGCTTCGCGGGGCACTTTGACAAAGCCTCCGGCTTCGTCACGCGCCAGCTGCTGGCCGTGCCGATGATAATGAAAGGCGAGCTTATCGGCGTGGCCGAGGTGCTCAACCGCAGGGACAATTCCGAGTTCACCGACTATGACGTGAAGGTTTTCACCAGTCTGGCCAACCTGGCCGCAGCGGCTATCAGCAACACGCGCCAGATGCAGACGCAGAAAAATTTCTTCTCTCACGTGCTGGAAATGCTTGGCGAGTCCATAGAGGCGGTGTCGCCCAAGCTGGATTCCCATCCGGCCAACACCGCTTATCTGGCCTGCGCCATAGCCCGCAAGCTGGGCGTGGAAGACGCAGACTACCGCAATATCTATTATGCCGGCCTTTTGCACGACATCGGCTATATTGGCCTCAAGAACAGGCGGCTGGTTTCCGAGGCGTCGCTGGTGCTTTCCAGCCTGCCGCCGGAGGAGCAGCATGTGGCGATGTCGGTGAAAATGCTTGAGGGCATTCTCATTTTCCGCGGCGCGCTGCCGGTGATACGCCACCATCACGAGAAGTTCGACGGAAGCGGCTACCCCGCGAAACTCTCCGGCGAGGCCATACCGCTGGGCGCCCGCATACTGCGGCTGGTGGAGTCGCTTGAAGAACTGCGCATGTCGGCCGGCCTGTCCGGCGACGAACTGCGCCAGCGCGCCAAGGCCGAGCTTGGCAACGGTTCCGGCAAGCTGTTCGACCCCAGGGTCGTACAGGCCGCCCTGCAGATTCTGGGCGACGACAATAAAACCTGGGTTTTCTGAGCGTCAGCCGGAAATTTTCCGCGAAACCTGCAAACATGTCCGACTCTAAACCGCTGTACAAAGCTTACGAAATGGAAGAACGGCTTGATATCTGGTTTTATCATCCGCTCGGACATTTTTTTGCCCGCTTGGCGTTCAAAGCGGGCCTTACCCCCGACCAGGTAACTTACGTCAGCATGGCGCTTGGCCTCGCCGGAGGGCTTATGCTCTCGTCCTGGAAGACGGCGTTTTGGGGCTTTGTGCTGTTGGTGTTTTCCAGCGTGCTGGACAGCGCAGACGGGCAGTTGGCAAGGATGCGCGGCGGCGGGACCCTCACCGGCAGAATACTGGACGGGCTTACCGGTTATTTCATGTTCACGGCTTCGTATCTGGGTCTTGTGCTGCTGTATATGTCAGGCGAGGGCGCGCGCTGGGCGTTCATAATACCGGTGGCAGTCGGAGGCGGGGTGTTCAGCGCCGTACAGAGCAGTTTATACGATTTTTACAGGACGCAGTTCGCAGCCATATCCAAAAAACGCCTTATTAACCCGGATTCCGGCGCGCCGGATTTGTCCGGGTTCTGGAAATTCGCCTATTCTTCCTATGGCGTGTATCAGCGCGCTTTCGCGGGCAGCCATCTGCGACTGCGCCAGGCCATGCTCGGCCGCTGCCCCTCGGGCGTGGCGGACGAAGGCGCTGCAGCCGCGTATGTGCGGTCAAACAGGAAGCTGGTGCATGGCTGGAACCTGCTGGGGGACAATACCCGATTTATTTTCATAGCCCTGGCGCTGCTGGCGCATAGACCTGAATTGTGTTTCTTTTTTATAATGGTTATAGGTACCGCTGTGCTGGCGCTGATGGTGGCGCTGCAGGCGGCTGCCGATAAAGAACTGTTGCGGCAAATGGAGGGTAAAGCTTCATGCGCACCATAAAAATCGTTTTTCTGGTACTGGCATTGTGTCCGTCCGCGGCTTTCGCGTCGGACCCGTTCCGTGGTTTCAGCACTTATATCACGCCGGAGGCTATGAAGCCTTTCGCCAGAGACCTCGGCGGCCTGATGGGTTCCGGCTTGTACCATACCGGGCGCAGCCTGGGCTTCGGCGGCTTTGATTTGGGCGTGCGCTATGCCATGCAGTTCAAGCCAAGCAGCGGGAACACGGTCATGCAGAACACTGGGGTCGGCGGTTTCGGCATACCGTGGCTGCAGGCCGAGATTGGCATGCCTTTCCGTCTGGACGGCTTCATACGCGCCGCTAACTACGAGGGCCTTACCATTTCCGGCGGCGGCCTGCGCTGGGGCCTCAGCGACGTCAACGACTCCCCTTACGTGCCGCAGCTCATGCTTCTGGCTGATGCCGACGTGGCTGTGCACCGCAGCTTCTCCGCCACCCACTACAGCGGAGGTTGCGCGCTGTCCTGGAGGCTTGAAACCCTCTCGCCGTACATAGGCGCCAGCCTGGACAGCACTCGTCTTGAGGTGCGCGAGGCCCCTGCGGGGTCCGGGCTTGTGGGCGAGCATGTCACTGTGGTGGAACCTAACTTTACACTTGGCCTCAGTTTTCGCGCCAAGCACTATGTATATATAAGCGCGGCGGCTTCTTACACCCACTCCAGGCCGCTGATGACGGCCAGTACCGGCATCAGGTTCTAGTTCTGCAAGGTCCGCATTGAAAAGCGAGATTTCCTCTGTTAAACTAATGTTTACAGGGGGTTTATGCCTACTATAAAAGGCGACAATGTAGAGTTTTCCTTTCGCGTGACAGGACGGCATATTGCCGTGCTGTTTGCCGCCTTTATTGCCGTGTTTTCCGCTCTGGAATGCGGTTCCGAGGAATATTCGATTTCAGCGTTTTATCCTGTGCCTTATGGCGGGTTTCAGCGTCTGAGCATATATAAGGAACTGCAGGTCAAGACTAAGAATAGCAATGGTACCGATGGCTCATCTGTGTTGCTCTCTTGGCCCAAGCAGGACGGCATAGTCTTCAGCACGACAGGTGCTATTATCAATTCTTATAATCATGGATATGCGTTTTATGCTGATGGCGGGGCATTCAGGATAGAGGTTCGCAATGGCAGCTCCAGCGCGATAAACATTAATCCCGTCAATGTAAACACCTACGATAATAAAATCATGCTTTTGGCATCTTCCGGCCATTCCGCATATATGGACAGGTTTTGTTACTGGCACGCTACCACCATAAGCACATGCCTCAGTCAGGGCGCGGCGGCCGACCCTTTGCAATGGAGCGTGCTTGCTATAGCTCCGACTATTAGCGGTGGATTGTGCGATGGCTATACCATGTCTAATAACAACATAGCCAGCACATACTGTGTGTTGTGCTGCAAAATGGGGCGTTAAGGGTTGATTTATGATTACGCCTGTTAAAATCAGGATTACGTTTCCAAGGCAGCTTTTTATGGTTGTTTCCGCATGTTTCCTGCTTGCTGTCATGGCCAGGGTAAGCGGTTCGGAAACGGTAAGCGTAACACTATATTATCCGCCGCCTATCGCTGCATACCAGAAAATGGGAGCGCAGCATTTCATCACTATAGGTACAAACACCAGCGCGGCAGCTTTTTATATGGGTGACCTGGATAAGGCAATCGGGAGCAGTGCCGCCGGATTGGGCTACGGAATATTGCTGCGCGGGGCGAACTTTGTCCTTAATATGAATTCCTGTCTCAATTGCAGCGGTGTCAGTCAGAAGGCCAATATACAGTTTATGGCGCAGGATGCGGGCTGGATGCATTTGGCCGGCGGCGCCGCTTTCGGCAATGTCTGTAAATGGGATCCTGGCGCGATCACCCCTACGTCTTACGGGGCTTTGACTCCCAGCTTCCCATGGACCTGGATGGGGAACGGGGCTGTGTCCGGCGGAACCTATGCGCTGTCCCCGACCGGCGCCGCTGCCGGTTTCTGGTGCAGAATGGACGCGATAGTGTCGTCCCATCTTGAGGAAGAGCCTCCTGCAATGTAGCGGAGAGCATATGGAACGGGAAATATCATTCAGCTTGCGTGTCGCCCGACCGGGGCGCTCTTCCGTGTTCGCATTGTTATTTGCCTTGTGCCTGTGCGTTCCGGCCGTGGCAGATGACCCGCCGATAGGTGTTACTACGGTGAGAACTTATTATCCAATAGTATACGGTTCGCATGTTCAGCCGACAGTATCGGAACGTTTTGAGTTAAAAAGTTTTGTTGCCGGAAGCAGCGCAAGCTGTCTGGCTGCCTCGTTGCGGATTGACGGTTCGTCACCGGGCACGTTGAACGGCAAGGGGGGCACCGTTATATTTGCTGGGCAAGGCATTGAATTGTCTCCGTTCGGGCCATATGCCAGGGTGAATATCGCCACTAATGCCCAATTGAGTGGTTTTTTGAAGTGGGTTCCGTCTGGCTTGGTGCCAACGCTTAATGCGAGTAGTTCTGTCGACGGCATAGGCGGCCCTTATTGGACGCCGATTTGCGATGGTACCCTGACAGCGGATACTCGTGCCGCTATGTGCATACGCACTTCCGGCATGGTGGGAACACACAGATTGTTTATAAAAGCCAGGATATATTTCGGCCGTTTCGAGTCTACGGGGTTGCGTTTGTATACCAATACGGCCATGACAGTTCCTACTGGAGGAACTACCCCGTAACCGGTTCGCTGTTTCCATGATAAAAAGTGCTACAATCTTGTTGCCGGAGCGGGCTTAAATCGCGCTTCGGTTCTATAATTAGTGGGGAGATGATATGTTGGATAGAAAAATACTCAGCCAAGCCATAGGCAAATACGAAAAAGACATGGTGCGCTTCGCGCGCGACCTGGTGGCCACGCCCGGCTATTCCTGCACCGAAAAGCAGGTGGTGCACCGCATAGCGGCGGAGATGAAAAAAGTCGGTTTTGACAGTGTTAAAATAGACAAAATGGGCAACGTCCTGGGCTTCCTGGGCAACGGCAAGCCCAAAATCATGTTCGACGCGCACATAGACACCGTCGGCATCGGTGACCCCAAGGCCTGGAAGTGGGACCCGTTCAAGGGTAAGTTCGAGAACGGCATGATTTACGGGCGCGGCGCCACTGACCAGAAGCTGTCAATGGTTTCCATCGTGTATGCGGCCAAGCTGCTGCGCGAACTGCGGCTGGACGGCGGCTACACCTTCATAGCCTGCGGTTCCTGCATGGAGGAAGACTGCGACGGCCTTCCCCTGCTGCACATTATAAATAAGGAAAAAATCCGCCCCGATTATGTGGTGATAACCGAGCCCACCAACCTCAATGTCTACCGCGGCCACCGCGGCCGCATGGAAATAAAGGTCGTGACCAAGGGCCGTTCCTGCCACGCCTCAGCGCCGGAACGCGGCGACAACGCCGTGGTGAAAATGTCTCCGATTATGCAGGAGATAACCAAGCTCAACGAACGCCTGAAAAAAGACAAGTTCCTGGGCAAGGGCACCGTGGCCGTGACCTGCGTGGACTGCAAGACGCCGTCCTACAACGCCGTACCGGACGAATGTACCATTTACCTGGACCGCCGCCTGACCGACGGCGAGACCATGGCCTCGGCCGTGAAGGAGATAAAATCCCTGCCGTCCGTTAAGAAGGCGCAGGCCGCAGTGGAAGTGCTGCAGTACGAAGCCACGGCTTGGACCGGCCTTAAGGTCGGGCAGGAGAAATACTATCCCACATGGGCCATGCCGGAAAACCACAAGCTGGTGCAGGCGGCGCTTAAGTCCGCCGAACTGGTGCACGGGAAGCCGCAGAAGGCCGACAAGTGGGTATTTTCCACCAACGGCGTGGCCAGCGCCGGACGTCTCAAGATACCGACAGTCGGTTTCGGCCCCTCCAACGAGATTTACGCACACACTGTCAACGAGCAGATGGCCGTGGACCACCTGCTCAAGGCGGCCGTGTTCTATGCCGCCCTGCCCCAGTATCTGAAATAAACATACAAGGAGCCAAGCGAATATGCAGACGATGTTGCGCGGTAAAGACTGGATAGAGACCGTTGACTGGAGCAAGGAAGAACTGGAAACCGTTCTGGACGTGGCGGGCGACCTCAAGAAGAGGTTCGCGCTGGGAGAGCCCCACCGCCTTCTGCAGGACAAGACGCTGTTCATGATGTTCTTCGAGCAGTCCACCCGCACCCGCAATTCCACCGAGGCGGGCATGACCCAGCTGGGCGGCCACGCT
>JAAYTX010000168.1 GCA_012523635.1 Elusimicrobiota bacterium | reverse complement strand
GTAGCCGCCGTAAAGACCCCAGCGCTCAACGCCGCCGTCGCGTATGCGGTACCCGGCCACGCTGCCGTTAAAGTTCTTGGAGTTGTCCCAGCCCAGTTCAAGACCTGTTCCCACCCCGACCTTGGAATAGTAGTCCAAAAACAGGCGCGAGGTTATCAGCTTGCTGTAGCGGTGATATATGGTGGTTTTCATGAACAGGCCGTTGCGCTTGTTGTAGCCCGGTTCAAGATAAGTCACATAGGCCGCGTCGTTGCCCAGCGGGCGGTAAATAAACGGCAGATACATCACCGGAATTTTACCCAGATACATTATGGCGTTGAGGCCCCACAGCCTGTCGCCGGGGGTGAAGTGCATGCGAGTGAAGCTGAAACTGTAATGCTCGTCCTCGTAATCACAGCTTGTGATGCGGCCGCTTTTGAAAACGTAAGTGCCGCCCGGCTTGCGGCGCACGCTCTTGGCCTTGAGCACGCGCCACGGCGAATACGTGGCGTTCACGTTCTTTATGGTCCCTTTCTGCGAGCCCCAGTCGTAAACGGCGTCATAGCCGAAAAGCGCGCCGCCGGAGTCCTCCATCAGCACAGCTCCCGAAGAGACGAACACGTGGCTGGACGGGAACACCATGATGTCCTCGCCCTTTGTGACCTTGAGCGGCCCGCTGCTCGGGTTCACGCCGTATTCCAGCACAAGCGCGTGGCCCTGAAGATGTATGGAATCCTTTCCCTTGTCGTAATCGGCCTTGTCCGCCTCGAAATAGACGCGGTCGTTCCCCGGCGGAGCCTGGAGGTCGTAGGCGCAGGCGGGGGCGGTGCAAAACAACGCGCCCAGCAGCGCAAGGTATCGGAAACCCCTGTTCATCACAACACGAAGGTGTTTTTCCTTCCGGATTTAAGCCAGTCCAGCGCCAGAGAGGCCGCGCCGAGACTGCCCAGGTCCGGGTTTGAGGAGGCGAGGATTTTAAGATGCGAAAACGGAGTTTCTATGTTCTGGGTGGAAAATACTTCCTTCACATACGTAAGGAAATGGCGCGAGGCGCCGGAAACTCCTCCGGCCAGCACAACGGCGTCCGGATTAAGCACCAGGCACAGCGAAGCCAACCCGCGCCCCAGATTCAGCCCGGTCTCACGCCAGAGAGCCAGGGCCGTCTTGTCGCCTTCATCGGCGGCCCTTGAAAGATCCAGAGGGGAAATCTCCCCGGCCTTGCAAAGCTTCCTGAACCGTGCGGAAACGCCGGTTTTTTTAGCCAGCGCGTAGGCGCGGCGCACTATGCCGTACTGTCCCACATAAGCTTCCAGGCAGCCCTTTCCGCCGCAGTTGCAGTCCGCGCCGTCCTCTCCGGCTATTTTAAGATGCCCTATCTCGGCGGCTGAACCGGTAGCCCCGTGATACAGGCGCCCGCCTATTATTATCCCGCCCCCTATGCCCGTGCCCATGGTCACGGCCAGCAAATCGTTGTACTTGCGCTTGAACTCGCAGGCGTAAGCGCCCCAGGCCGCCATGTTGGCGTCGTTCTCCAGCAGGCAGGGGATTTTGGTGCGGCGTTCCAGCGGGCCGCATATCTCCACGCCGCGCCACTTGCACAAGTTTGGAGAAAAGCGGATTATGCCGCGCTCAGGGTCCACATCCCCGGCTATGCCAAGGGCCGCCGCCACCTTGGCCGTGCCGAACCCTGCGCGCCACACCTTCAGTTCGTTGCTTATCCTGGCCACGAAGTTCTCGGGGCCGTCTTTGGGGCAGGTGGGGATTTTCGCCTCGCGCAGGCGCTTGTTTCCGTCGGCCAAAGCCAGCATCTTGATATAGGTCCCGCCCACGTCTATGCCTATGCCTATCATGGTTTCTTGTCTCCGTCGTTTTTTTCGCCGGACCCGTGCCCGGCCTTCGGATGAGCGCCCGCGTAAACCTGTTTCAGCCGCTCCAGCGACACATGGGTGTAAATCTGCGTGGTGGCCAAGTTTTTATGCCCGAGCATTTCCTGCAGGGAACGCAGGTCGCAGCCCCTGTCAAGCAAATGGGTGGCGAAGGAGTGGCGCAGCGCGTGCGGCGTTATCTTGCGGGTCGAGTTTGATTGCAGCGCCAGACGCTTCACCACCAAAGCCAGCCCGTGCCCGCCCAGCCTTTTCCCCAGATGATTCAGGAACAGCGGCTCAGACGGCGAGGGGTTGCGGCCGGCCAGATAGGCGCGCACGGCCTCAAGCGCTCTGTCCGTCACCGGCACCAGCCTCTGGCGCGAGCCCTTGCCCATCACGCGCACGAAGCCGCTCATGAAATCGAGGTCGCCCACATTCAGGCCCGACACCTCGGAACGGCGCAGGCCGCTTGAATAAAGCAGTTCGGCCAAAGCGGCGTCCCTCAACTGGAAATGCTTCTCGCCGTCCGCCGCCTGTATCAGTCCGGCGGCCTCGGCTTCGGTCAGGTGCCGGGGCAGGCGCTTTTCCTTTTTAGGCAGCGGCAGCAGCAGAAACGGGTCGCTTTTAAGCAGGCCCTGCTCTGTCATATAGGCCGCCAGGCTGCGCAGGGCCGAGACCTTGCGCAGCATTGAATTCCGGGCCAGCCCGCGCGAGTTCAGCCACGCCAGATAGACGCGCACCTGCCGCCTTTCCAGCGCCTGGTCCGCGCCGCTTATGCGCTGCTTCATGAAGTCGTAGAATTCCGACAAATCCTTTTCATACGCGCGCAGTGTATGCGCGGAAAAATTCCGCGAGCGCAGGTACAGCAGGAATTTGCCGCCTATCTCGTCCATGGAATCAGGCTTTGCCGCCGGTTGCCTTGGCCAGTATGGCCTGTATCTTCTCCTCGGACGTTTCCACGATGTTCTTGCACTTGGGATAAGCCGAGCAGGCGAGGAAATACCCGCGGCGGCCGTTTCTGAGCACAAGCGGGCTGCCGCACTTGCCGCATTTCTCGTCGGTCATCACGGTGGCGGGTTGCGAGGATTTTTTCCCGTCCGGCCCCACGGAATAGGTGGTCTTGCAGTCCGGGTAGCCGGAACAGGCCAGGAAGCGCCCTCGCCGCCCCACGCGTATCACAAGGGGCTTGCCGCATTTGTCGCAGACCTCGGAGGTCAGCTCCGGCACCACTTTCTTGCCCTCGCTGTCCAGGCGCACCTTACCCTTGCACTTGGGGAAGCGCGCGCAGGAGAGGTATTTGCCGAAACGGCTCTGCCGCAGCAGCATGGGCCCTTTGCAGACGGGGCACGGCTCGTCTGACTTCTCGGCAACGGGGCCTTCCATGGAATCGTAGGCCTCGTTGAGTTCCTTGACGAACGGGTCGTAGAAGCCGCGCACGACATCCACCCATTTCTTCTTGCTCTCGGCTATGTCGTCCAGCCCCTCTTCCACGTTCGCCGTGTAGGAGATGTCCATGATGTTGGGAAAGAATTTCTTCAGCTTTTCCGTGACCACGACGCCCAGGTCGGTCGCGGTAAGGCGCCCGGTCTTGGGCTGGCGGCTTATATACTTGCGGTCCTGTATGGTCTTTATGATGGGCGCGTAAGTGGAAGGCCGGCCTATGCCGTGTTTTTCCAGCGTCTTGATGAGGCTGGCTTCGTTGTAAAGAGGAGGAGGCGATGTTTTATGCATCGCGGCCTTAAGCTCGGCCAGCTTCAGCGCGTCGCCCTGGGACAGCGCAGGCAGCATTTCTTCGTCGTCATTTTCCTTCTCGTCGTCCTCTTTGTCCTGAAGGTCCTCGGTCTGAAGCTTGAGGTGGCCCTCGAATTTAAGCACGCGGCCGGTGGCCCGCAAGAGGCCGGACGGGGAAGCGGTCTCGCCTATGCTTATTTCGGCCACGGTGGTGTCGAAAACGGCATCGGCCATCTGGCTGGCCATGAAGCGCTTCCATATCAGTTCGTACAACAGCGCCTGGTCGTGCGTCAGGTACTTCTTGATGTTCTCCGGGCGCCTAGCCACGCTGGTTGGGTGTATGGCCTCGTGCGCTTCCTGGGCGCCTTTGACCTTGGTCTCGTACATGCGCGGCGAGGGCGGCAGGAATTCCTGACCGTAAGTCTGCTTTATGTACTCGGCGCTTTCGGCCTGTATGTCGGCAGAGACGTTGAAAGAGTCGGTTCTCATGTAAGTGATGAGACCGACCACATCCCCTTCCTCAAGCGGTATGCCTTCGTAAAGTTCCTGCGCCACCATCATGGTCTTCTGGGAGGAGAAGCGCAGCTTGCGTATGGCGTCCTGTTGAAGCGTGCTGGTGATGAACGGAGGCTTGGGGCGCTGCCTAGTCTCCTTGGTCTCGACGCGCAGTACTGTCAGCGGCCCCTTCTCTATAGCCGAAGACACCGGCCTGGTCTCTTCCTCGCCGGGGAAGCAGGTGGAGGAAACCTGGTACTCTTCCGCGAACAGCTGCATGGTGCGGCTGCGCTCGACGGGCTTGCCCTGCCACTGCGTCAGCTTCGCCTCGAAAACCGGCGGCACGCCGGGCTTTTCCAGCTTCACCTTCAGGCGGCAGAAATCCTCGACCGCGAAGCCGGCTATCTCGGCCGCGCGCTCCACCACCAGGCGCACCGCAACAGACTGCACGCGCCCGGCGGAAAGCCCCTTGCTGACCTTGGCCCACAGCAGCGGCGAAAGCTTGTAGCCCACCAATCTGTCCAACACGCGGCGGGCCTGCTGGGCTTCCACAAGGCTTATGTCCAGCTCGCGGGCGTTTTCAAGCGCCTTCAGCACCGCGGTCTTGGTGATTTCATGGAAAGCTATGCGCTTCACACTGCCCGGTTCCGGGTCCAGCAGCTGGGCCAGATGCCAGGCTATGGATTCGCCTTCCCGGTCAGGGTCAGTGGCCAGGAACAGCCTGTCGCTTTTGGCCAGCAGGGCCTTAATCTCGTCCACATTCTTTTTGGCCCTGGGGAT
>JAAYTX010000167.1 GCA_012523635.1 Elusimicrobiota bacterium | reverse complement strand
CGCCACCTGGTCCAGGCCGGAAAGTATGGCTGCGTAGGCGTCGGCGTTTTCTATTTCCTCGCCCCCGGCCTTCAGCCGGGCCGAGATGGCCTTAAGCTCGTCCACGCCCCTGCGCAGCACTGCCCCGGCCTCCTTGGTGTAGGAACCGGGCTTGTCGCGCAGCTGCAATAAAAGGTTTTCCAGCGTGTGGGAGAGCTCCTGCATCTTCTCCAGCCCCATGAAGCCCGCGTTTCCCTTGAGGCTGTGGGTGATGCGGAAGAGTTCGCGCACGGCTTCCTCGTCGGCGGGATTGGCGTCCAGCGCGTCGAAATGCGAGTCGGCGTTGCACAGGAAGGAATCAGCGTCCTGCAGGAAGGCGGCTACCAGCTCTCGGTCGGCGTTAATAGGGCTCATTGTTTTTCAGCAGCACCTTTGATTTTACCCAAAAAAACGCGCCCATGTCATTGCCGGAGAGCAAGACTCCGCGAAAAGCCTGTTTGCTAGAATTTAGGGGAAGCGGAGTTCAATCCCGCCGCCCTCCCCGGACGGCGCTCAAAGCGCGAGGTAATATGGGCTTCTCATTCCTGCCGAAAGAAACGAAGTTCTTCGACCTGCTCGACCAGCAGACCTGCAACCTGCAGAAAGCCGCGGCGAAGTTCCGCCAGCTGGCCAAAGACGGCAAGTTCGACGAGGAAGGCGCCAAGGCCATGCGCGAGATTGAGCAGGAAGGCGACACCTTCGCCCACGAAATCACCGACGCGCTCAACCGCACCTTCATAACCCCGCTGGACCGCGAGGACATCTTCGCGCTGGCCCACGAGATAGACGACATAGTGGACTACATAAACTCCACCACCACGCGCATGAAGCTTTACAAGCTGACCACGCCTGTGCCGGAGATGCAGCAGTTCGGAGTGCTGTTCGAGGACGCGGTGAACAACCTGTGCAAGGCCGTGACCGGCCTGCGCGAGATTTCCCGCCCGCGCCGCATACTGGACTACTGCATAGAGGTAAACCGCCTGGAGAACGCCGGCGACCAGCTCAAGGACGCGGCGGTGGAAAAGCTGTTCGACCAGGTTAAGGACCCCATCACCCTGATAAAGTGGAAGGAGATTTTCGAGGTGTCGGAGGTGATTCTGGACAAGTGCGAGCACGTGGCCAAAATCATCGAATCCATCGTCGTCAAGCAGAGCTGATAAATGACGCTGACCATAGTACTGCTGATACTGCTGGCACTGGTGTTCGACTTCCTCAACGGCTTCCACGACGCGGCCAACTCCATAGCCACTATAGTGGCAACGCGCGTGCTGTCGCCCAAAAAGGCCGTGATGTGGGCGGCCTTCTTCAACTTCATAGCCTTCCTGGTGTTCGGCCTGCACGTGGCTGGCACCATGGGCACGGGCATGGTGGACATCAAGATAGTCACCGAACAGGTGATTTTCTCGGCCCTGGTGGGCGCGTGCGTATGGAATATCATCACCTGGCTGCTGGGCCTGCCCACCAGTTCCTCGCACGCGCTGATGGGGGGGCTAATCGGCGCGGCGCTGGTGAAGGCCGGGGTGGGCTCGCTCATCTGGAAAGGCATACTGAAAACAGTGGCCTTCATGGTGATTTCGCCCCTGCTGGGCTTTGCGCTGGGCCTTGGGCTGGCCACCATGGTGTACCGCCTGTTCAGGCGCGCCACGCCCGCGCAGGTTGACGCGATTTTCCGCCGGATGCAGTTTCTCACGGCCTCCACCTACAGCCTGGGCCACGGCGGCAACGACGCGCAGAAGACCATGGGCATAATAGCCACCCTGCTGTTCATCTCGGGCAATCTGGGCGGGCACTTCCACGTGCCGATGTGGGTGGTGCTGGCCTGCAACGGCGCGCTGGCGCTGGGCACCATGTTCGGCGGCTGGCGCATAGTGAAAACCATGGGCCAGAAAATGGCAAAGCTGAAACCCGTGGACGGCAGCTGCGCCGAGGCCGGCGGGGCCATCTCGCTTTTCGTGGCCACGTGGTTGGGCATACCGGTAAGCACCACGCACACGATAACTGGCTCCATAATGGGCGTGGGCGCGGTGAAGCGCTTCAGCGCAGTCAAATGGGGCGTGGCCGGGAACATAGTCTGGGCATGGGTGCTGACCATCCCCTGCTCTGCGGCGGTGGCCGCGCTTACCATGTACATAACGCGCGCGGCTTCGAATTAGCCGCAAGCCCCGCCAAATGAAAAGGCCGCCTTTCCGGGCGGCCTTTGCGTTTTACGGGAAACAGCTTGCGTATTTATGGATTGCTTCGTCGCGCAAAGCGCTCCTCGCAATGACACGTATGGGACATCCCGGTCTCAAGGCGACACTGTAGACGCTTCCATTCTGGAGCCACCAGATATCTTTCCTCTGGTGTCACTGGCCGCTTTTCCAACTGCTTGTAGAAGCGGGCCGTTTTTCTAAACAGTTTTCAAGGTGGAGGCACTTCCGCCGCTTATCGGCGGTCGCTCCTCCTCGCGTTAGCGCTCGCTCGCGAGCATGTTAGATTTGCGGCCGAAGCAGTCTATGAATCCGCCGCTGACGGCGGGGCGTTCTCAGCGGCCCATGAAAAACAGTGCGAAAACTGCGTAGGTGAACAGGTGCAGAAGCACCGGGTGCAGGGCGGCCATCACCCCGGCCATGTGGCTGCCGTCCCAGCGCCAGTTGCGGGCCAGCGGCGGAACCCAGGCCGGAAGAGATGAAGGGGCGGGGGATTCCGGCAGGGCGGGCGCGGACACGAAGCGACGCAGGGCCATGATATACAGCCGCCACACCACAAGGAAAACCACCAGCGTGGCGAAAAAGCCCGTAAGCGCGGCGGAAGCGAAATCCCCTACAAGCGGCGTGAAGCTGAAGCGCAGGTAACGCATGGGAGAGTAAAGCACCCGCATGAGGGCCAGCGTCAGCGCGAACTCTACAGTGGTGGCAAGGCCGGAAAACACCATGGCGCGTTTGAGGTCCTGCGCCCAGACGCGCCTTAACAGCGCCGTCTTCACCGCCACGCCTGCAGCCAGCGTGGAAAGAAGCGGCACCCACACCAGCAGCAACAACTGGCGGTACATGTCGGCGATGTCCGGGTCCTGCTGGGCCAGGGCCGTAGCGGCGCAAAGCCCGGAAAGCGCGGTTAGAACCGCCGCGCGCAAAATAAACTGTTTTTTCATACCGCCACTCCCTTGCGCGCATAGCCGCGCGCGGACGTGATTTTTACCCGCACGAAAGTCCCGGGCTGAAGCGGACGCCCGGAGGAGACTTCCACAAAGCCGTCTATGTCCGGCGCATCCATATAGGTGCGTCCCATGACGGGTGTGTCCATCAAAACGGTGAAGACGCGCCCCACCATGCCGGCGCCCAGCTTCGCGGCCACGGCGTCCTGCGCGCGCAGGAGCGCGGCGCGGCGGCGGCGGGCCTCTGCGGGGGGCACAGTCTGCGGCAGGGAATAGGCGGCTGTGCCCGGCTCGCGAGAATAGGCGAACACTCCAAGGCTTGCGAAGCGCTCTTTTTTGATAAAACGCTCAAGGGCGCGGCTGTCGGCGGCGGTCTCTCCGGGGAAGCCGGAAATGAAGGTGGTGCGAAGCGCTATCCCAGGCACGAGGCGGCGGGCCATGGCCAGCTTGCGGCTTATGCTTTCCTGCCCGTAGGGGCGGTTCATGGCTTTCAGCACTCCGTCGCGGCAGTGCTGAAGGGGGATGTCCAGATACTTGCAGATTTTAGGTTCCCGCGCCATCACGCGCAAAAGGTTTTCGTCCAGCCGTTCGGGGCGGGCGTAAAGAACGCGAATCCACTCCACGCCGCGCACGCGGGCAAGGCGCTCCAGCAGGCGGGGCAGCGAAGGCTTGCCCGGCAAATCGCGCCCGTAAGCCGTGCTTTCCTGGGCTATAAGCACCAGTTCCTTCGCGCCGGAGGCGGCCAGGGCGCGGGCCTCGGCCAGCACGTGGGCCGGGGGCTTTGAGCGCAGGGGGCCGCGTATGGAGGGTATGGCGCAGTAGGAGCAGTTGTTGGCGCAGCCCTCGGCTATCTTAAGATAGGCGGTGTGCGGCAGGGTAAGGCGCAGGCGGCCCGCCGGGGCGCACAGCGCGCCTGCGGCTTCGGGGGCGGCGCTTTCGCCGGCCTTCAGCAAATCGGCCGATACGGCAGTGGCCGACACCCCCGCGAAAACGTCAACTTCCGGGAACTCGGCGGAAAGCTTTTCCACGCCAAGCCTCTGCACAAGGCAGCCCGCCACAACTATTTTCCTGATTTTCCCTGCGCGTTTGAGCGCCGCAAGGCGGCGTATGTGAGACTTGGCCTCGGCTACGGAGGATTTCAGGAAGCCGCAGGTGTTGAGGAAAGCGGCGTCGGCCTTCTCTTCGGAGCCGGAGACCAACGCATAGCCCTGCGCGCGGAAACCGGCCAGCGCTTCCTCGCTGTCTGTGAGGTTTTTGGGACACCCAAGGCTTACGGCGTAGACTTTCTTCATAGACTGATTCTATAAAATATGGCGGGCGGATGCCCTTCCCGGCGGGCGCTGGCCTTCTTTGTCGCTGCCAGCCCGTATTTTTTGGCGAAGCAGTCTATGAGTCGTGAAATTATAGACCGCCGCGGACGCTTCGCGTCCTCGCGGTGACACTTTGTGTCACTGCGAGGGAGGGCTGTTTCGACCGAAGCAGTCTATAAATTCGTCGGCCTGCACAGTCTGCGCCAAGTTGCGCATTTATAGACCGCCACGCTCGCTTCGCTCACTCGCGGTGACACGTTAATTTGTGCCACTGGCCACTTTTCCAAACGGCTTTAAAGGTAGTGGCACTTCCGCCGCTTATCGCCGGTCGCTCCTCTTCGCGTTAGCGCTCGGTCGCGAGCATGTTAGATTTGCGACCGAAGCAGTCTATAAATTCGCGGGGCTGCGCAGCCGCGCCCTCTGCCGCCAGATGACGCGCAGCCGTGTAGCCTTAAAGTTACATAAAAAAAGCTGGAGTATGCCCCGTCTGATGCTATAATAACGATGCGCCCATTGCCGGGCGCGGCTGCACCACAATTGCTGCACCGGGGGGACACAAGCATGAAAAACGCCAGAGGCTTCACACTGGTGGAACTGGCCGTGGTCATCGTCATTATAGGCGTGCTGGCGGCTTTCGGCATACCGCGCTTCCGCGAAGCGGTGGAACGCTCAAAATGCGGAGAGGCCTTCAGCTATCTTTCAGCCATGCGGTCGTCGCAGGAACGCTATCAGTCCCGCATGGGCTCCTACGCCTCCGTAAAAACCGACCTCGACATCAACCTGCCCGAACCCAAATACTTCTCGCTGTGGGGAATAACCGCCGACGAATATACCTGGGGCCTGTGCCTGCAAAGGACCGGACGTTCCGCCGGGTACGGCGCATACACCGTCCTGTTCACCGAACTGGGCTACAGCACCGACAGCAACATCCCCTCAGTCATCAACGCGATGGGCAACATCTAGCCGGTTTCGCCACAAGCAAAAAAGCGGCCTTCGCGGGCCGCTTTTTTTATCGCCTTAAACCTTTCAAAAATATCTTTCGGTTCCGGAGAGCGGGCCGGAATTCACGCGCATATAGGGCGCGCGGGCCGGGCCAAGAAACAGCCAGCGCAGGGCCTGCGGGATGTCGCGCCTTATGCCTGGCCCGCCGTGAGAAAGCAGGAAAGCCGTCCTGAGCCGGGCCTGCCCGGAGCCGCCCCTTGCGGCGGACTGGTACCACCGCAGGGCCAGCGGATAATCGGTGGGCACGCCGCGCCCGTAATGGCACATCAGCGCCGCGCGCCAGCGGGCGTAAATGTTGCCGGCCTCCCCGGCGCGGGCATACCAGCCGTAAGCCGCGGGGCCGTCAGGTTTTGCGCCAAGGCGGCCGTACTCGTAAACCATGCCCAGGAACAGCGCCGACGGCGCATCCCCTGCAAGCGCGTGCTTTTCGGCGGCGGAAAGAAGGCGCTTTTGCTGCGCGGGCAGGCCGCCGGACGGTTCGAAGCCGCCCTTGCCCAGCAGTTCGGCGGCATTCCACAGGCCCATGCCGCCGCCCAGTTCCGCCGCGCGGGCGTAGCTTTCATAGGCCGCTTGCGGCGAACGCGCCAGCTCGTTTCCCGAATAGTAGCTGTCCCCAAGCGCTACAAGCGCGGGCACATAACCGGAAGCCGCCGCCTTTTCGTAAAGCTCCACGGCATGCGCGGCGCTTTTTTCAACGCCCAGGCCCGCCGCCGTCATGCCGGCCAGAAGCACCTGCGCCGGGGCGCACCCGGCTTCTGCCAGCGGGCGCGAGAGTGCCAGCGCCTGCGAAAACTCCCCGGCCTCGAACTCGACCGAAGCCTCGCGCAAGTCCTTTTCCTTTCCGTCGCAGGCCTGCGCCTGAGGCGGCGGGGGAGGGGACGGATCCTGCGGTATCGAAAGCCTGCGGCACCCGTAGGCGCAGCCCGCCGCGATTACGGCGAAAGCCAGCCAGCGGCGTCCATTCATGCTGAAGCGCTTTTTGCGCGCCAGTTTTTCTCCCAGAATCTCTTCTTCGCGGCTCATATTAAATGAATTATATTAAACTGCATGCAGTCGTCAGCGCCTTGCGCCGGCTTGTGAATTATAGACCGCCACGAGTGCTTCGGACTCTCGCGACGACACATTATTCTGTGTTTCCCCTGGTGTCACTGCGAGCGTAGCGAAGCAGTCTATGAACTGTGAGATTATAGACCGCCACGGACGCTATGCGTCCTCGTGGTGACACGCAAGGAACGATTCGTTGCACTCGCTCGCGGCGACACTTCGCGTCAGATTGCTTTGCCGCACTTCGTGCGTCTCGCAATGAGACGCGGGTAAAAACTCCACCTCGCGGTCACACAAAACAACGCGTCAATTCGGCGCAATCTGCGGCTCCGGCGGAGGCGGGGGAAGCGTCGGGTCCAGCTCAAGGGCGCGGGCGAAGCCGGCGCGGGCGCGCGCGACGTCGCCGGAACGCATCAGCAGGACTGCGCGGTTGTACTGTATCCCGGGGTGGGAGCCGTACATGGGCAAAGACTTTTCAAGCAGGACAAGCGCGTGTTCGCGCCTCCCGCACCGGTCAAGCGCGGCAGCCGTGTTGTTCACCAGGTCGGCATCGGCGACGCCGCTCTCCATGGCGGCAAGGCCTGTTTCTACTGCGGAACGGCAGTCCCCGGCTTCAAGGTAAGCCTCGGCCAGTTTAGCGCGGGGCAGGGCGGCGGATGGGTCTTTGGCCGCCGCGTCGGTCCACAGCGACACGCTGTTTTTCCACACCGCGCAACGCGCCCTTTGCCCGAAACTGAACAGCGCTATCACGCACAGCGCAAGCGCGGCGGCGGCGCGGCGCATAAGCGGCGCGCGCAGGGCGGACGCGGCGCAAACCGCACAGGCCATGAACAGCCCGATGTGGGCCATGTAGGAATATCTGTCGGCGACAACAGTGCGCCCCACCGGCGCAAAACCCAGCACCGGCAGCAGGCACACTGCATAAAACAGCAGGCCCCCGGCGGCAAGCCTGTCCCGGCGCAGGAATTTCCACGCCAGCACGGCAAGGGCCGCCACCGCAAGCGGCGCTAAGTAATAGGCCGCGCCCAGGGCGGCGTTTTCTTCGGGATAGGGGTAGAAACAGCTAAGACCGGACGGGACAAAAGCCTTATGCAAATAAAACAGCAAAGCGTAGGCGGCATACAGCGGCCTGCGCCAGAGCGCTATTGCCTGCTCCTGACCGCCGCCGCTGACCCAGAACAGCGTCAGCGCGGCGAAAAGCGCCGCCAGCGCGAAAAAAGGCAGTTTCTCAAGCAGCGCGGCGCGGGAGAACTGGCGGGACTGCATCCAGTCAAACAGCACTAGCGCCAGCGGCAATGTGACGCCCATCGGCTTTGCCATGAGCGACAACGCAAAGCACGCCAGCGAAGCCAGGTAAAAGGCCCGCCCGCGCCTTAGCAGGTACAGACAGCAGGAAAGCAGGAAGAAGAAGGCGTAAAGAACGTCCTTGCGTTCGCTGACCCACGCCACCGATTCCGCCCGCATGGGGTGGGCCGCAAAAGCCAGCGCGGCAAACAGCGCGGCGGGCAGGCTGCCGGTTAGCAGGAAGCACAGCCAGAAGGCCAGCGCGGCGTTGGCCGCGTGCAGGAGAACGTTGGTCAGGTGCGGGCCGCGCGGGCCGGGGCCGTGCACTTTGTAATCGGCGGCAAGCGACAGGAAGGCAAGCGGCTTGTAAAGGCCCAGATGCGGGGCCGAGAACATTTTTTTCACGTTCTCGGCGGACAGTTCGCGCACCAGCGGAGAGGCGGCGTATTTGCCGTCGTCCCAGTTCACAAAGCCCGCGTCCAGCGAGGGCCAGGCCGAAAAAGCGGCCAGCCCTGCCGCCAGCAACGCGCAAAATATCGCTGGAGCATTGCGTTTCACAGCGGAAATTCTAGCTTATTGGAAAGAAAGAGAGGAGCAAGAAGTACGGAGTAATATCATAGACTGCCGCGTCGCGCTACGCGCTCCTCGCAGTGACACGTTAATTTGTGTCATTGCGAACCGCGAAGCGGTGAGGCAATCTGACACAAAGTGTCATCGCGAGACCGCGTAGCAGTCGTGGCGGTCTATAATTTCACAGTTTATAGACTGCTTCGTCACTTCGTTCCTCGCAGTGACACCAGAGGAACAACGTCTGACCGACCTACGTTCAAGCGCTAACGCGAGGAGGAGCGACTGAGCGCTAACTCGAAGAAGTGCCACTACCTTTAAAGCTGTTTAGAAAAGTGGCCCGGTACATTTAAGCCGTTGAGAAGACCGGCCTCGCAGTGACAGTTAGATTTCTGTGTCATTGCGAGGGTGCGAAGCACCCGTGGCAATCCATAATTTTAGAACTCATAGCCTGCTTCGCTGCGCCCGGAGCGACACCAGAGTAAAAATGCCCGGCGGCAGCTTTGCCCCGCACGCAAACAAAAAGCCCGCCGGGAAGAGCGGGCTTTTAGCAAAACCGTGCGGACGGCCTAAATCGAGAAGAAGGCGTCCGGGTCCTTGTAATAAAGCGGGGGGACGGGGTAGAACTTGTCGGCCAGCTGGCGCGCCTGCGAATAGAGATTGAACTCAAGCGAGCGGTGCATGCGCTGGTTGGCTTCGTCTGCCAGAGCGCCGGTGGGCGTCTTGGCGGTAGCGGCCACCATGTACCAGGTGGCGGCGCGGACGGGGTCCTTTCTGGGGCCCAGGCCCTTTTCATAAAGCGTGGCGAGAAGGTACTGGCCGTCGTCGTCGTTATTCATGGCGGAGCGCCGCGCCCAGTAATAGGCCTGCGAGTAATCTTTGGGGCGGATGAAGCCCTCGGCGCGGAACAGCGCCATGTAGAACTGGGCCTTGCCGTCGCCCAGCTCGGCGGCGCGGCCGAACCACGAATAGGCGGCGGGAATGTCGCGCACAAGGTCTTTCCCGCGCATGAAGACTATGCCAAGGCGCGTGGCGGCGGAAACACAGCCGTTGTTGAAAGCCATTTCAAGGTAGCGCAGGCCGGCGGCCGGGTCCTTAGGCGCGCCATTGAGGCCGCCCATGTAGATGACGCCCAGGCGCTCCTGCGCCGGGGCCAGGCCGTTGAGCTGGGAAGGGCGCTTGGCCCATTTTTCCTGCTGTTCCGGCGCGGGCTGGAAAAGGGGCTGCGCCGCCTTGGAATACCACTCCAGCGCCTGCTGGATATTCTTCTCGACGCCAAGGCCGTTTTCGTGCATGAAGCCCAGGGCGTACATGGCGCGGCGGTTGCCGGCCACGGCCGCGGGCTGGTAATAGGAAATGGCGCGTTCGTAATTCTGCACAAGGCCCTTGCCGCGCAGGCACAGGTCGCCAAGCAGGGCCTGGGCGTCCATGTCGTTTTCCTTGGCAAGGGGGTAGGCGATGTTGCGGGCCTTGTCGTAGTCGGCGAAAGCGTAGGCGCGGTAAGCCTCTGCGGAAGGGCCGAAAGCCGAGGCGTCCCTTATGGGTTCCATGGCTTCGGGCATAGGCGCCATTTTAAGCTGTTCCGGCACCGGCTGCGGAATCGAGTGGCGGATTATCGCCTTGTCCAGGAGGGTCGAGAAGAAATTGTTGGAGCCCATCCAGATGCCGGCGGCGACAGCGACAGCCACCAGAAGCGTCCTGTAAAAAATGTACATTTTAACCCCTTGCCGCTGGCGCGGCCCTGCCCTTTCGCCTGATTTTACGGCATCAGGCAGGCCGTTTTCAACAGCGCCCTACTCGGAAAAATAATGCAGTATCTCGACGAAAGCCGCCTCCACTTCCTGCGGCGTCTTCTTGCCCTGCTGCTCCACGCATTCAGCCACCAGCATCTTGGCCAGCTCGCGGCGGTTGGGCGAATCGTTGAGCAAATCGTTGACGGATATGCGGATGAAGTTGCGTATCTTGTCCTTGTTCATATATTCTCCGTAAAAAGCGCGTCGCGCAGAGGCTATTGTACAAAAACGCGCGCGAACGGGAACAGGGGCGCGCCTATTTTGTACCATTTCACTACTATGACCAACACGGAAGAACAAAAGCCCGCGCCGCTGCCGGTGGTGCGGCTGAAAGCCGCCTCGCCAAGCCCTAACCTTTACAAGCGCATGATTGACGACGACAGCGCCGCCCGCTCCGGCGACATCGTGGCCGTGCAGGACAAGCGCGGCGCGCCCTACGGCATAGCCCTTTACAACAAGAAAAGCCAGATAGCCCTGCGCCTTATTTCGCGCCAGACGCCCGACACCTTCGACGAGGACGAGTTCTTCGCCTCGCGCATCGAGCGGGCCGTCTCGTTCCGGCGCGACGTGCTGAAGCTGCCGCAGACCACAAACGCCTGCCGCCTGGTGCACGACTACGGCGACGGCCTGCCCGGCCTGGTGGCCGACCTTTACGGCAACTGCATAGTGCTTGAGTTCTACTCGCTTGCGATGTACCGCCGCTCGGCCACCATAGAAAAGGCCCTGCGCCGCTTCTTCCCAGAGGCCGAGTTCGCCCACCGGGCCAGCCAGTACACCGAGAACATGGAAGGCTTCTCGCTTCCGCGCAAGTTCGGCGCGAAAGTGGCGCACAGCCTGCGCGTGACCGAGAACGGCGTGCATTTCGAGGTTAAGCCCCACGAGGGGTACAAGACCGGCTTTTTCTGCGACCAGCGCGAGAACAGGCAGTACTTCTCGCAGTTCGCGGCGGGGAAAAAGACGCTGGACGTGTGCGCCTACACCGGCGGCTTCGGCCTCTACGCCAAAAAGGGCGGCGCGGCAGACACCACCTGCGTGGAGCTGGACGAGGACGCCTGCAAGGTGATGAAGAAGAACGCCGACATCAACAACACGCGCCTGAACATAGTGTGCGCCGACGCCTTCCCCTACCTGCGCCAGATGGGCGACAACGGCACCCGCTACGGCCTTGTGGTGCTGGACCCCTACAAGCTGGTGGCCGGCCGAGAGCTGATGGAGCGCGGCATACAGAAGTACCGCGATTTCAACAGGCTGGCGCTGAACCTGGTAGAGCCGGGTGGGGTGTTCCTCACCTGCTCGTGCAGCGGCATAGTTTCCATGTATATGTTCGAGCAGATTCTGCGCACGGCGGCGGGCTCGTGCGGGCGCAGGGTGCAGGTTTTCAAGAAGGCCGGGGCCGGGCCCGACCATCCCGTGATGGTGGACT
>JAAYTX010000166.1 GCA_012523635.1 Elusimicrobiota bacterium | reverse complement strand
GCAGGAGGAAATCTTAAGGCGAAGGGCGGAACTTAAGCGATTGACGCTGGAGAAACGCAAGCAGTACAATCTGGCAGGGAGGGGCGAACCGTAAGCTTCACGCTAGGCAAAAGTGTCCAATAAGGTCTGAACCGCAACAGTCAATTAAAATATTCAAAATAGTTATAAAAAGGTTTTTTGAGGTGGTAGCCATTGCAACGCCATATATGGCAAAATAAAAAAGGGTAATTGTCGGCAGCGGTTTGCGCGCCCAAACAATTAAGTCTGGAGAAAGCATGACTAAAATATTGCTGGTGGACGACGAAGAAACTTTTTGCCAACTGCTCAAAATGAACCTGGAGGCGGTGGGACGCTTTCAGGTTCAGTACGTATGCGATCCGCGCGAGGCCGTGAGCACGGCGGAGAACTATATGCCGGATGCTGTGTTGCTGGACCTGATGATGCCTCATATGGAAGGGTCCGAGGTGGCCAGACTTTTGCGCGCCAACAGGAAAACGGCGGCCATACCGGTATTTTTCCTCACGGCTCTTTCCGACGGGCTGGAGGGCGACGAGAAGACATCCTCGCTGGGCAACGGGGTGATATCAAAGCCCGTCTCGGTCGGCGACCTGGTGCGCCAGCTGGACAAGGCGCTGGGCAAAGGGTCTAAAGCCTGAGTTTTCCGTCTTGCGGGCGTATCCGGAAATTTAATAAAATAGAAGCCACGCATTCTGGGGTAACTGGGTCACAAAAACAGGAAAATAAGGGGGTGGAAACATGAGTTCTCACGAAACTTCTTCTTCCGGGCAGTTGCGACGGGAGAATCCGGGGGTCGTAGAAGACGGGATCGCATTGCCCGGCTCTTACGGCGTAACCGAGGCCTATCTGCTGCCTCGCGATCCGCACTGGATGTTCATCTGTTGGGAAATAACAGACGAGACTAGGCAGTCCGTGATGTCCCGGCATGGGGCCGACATCTTTTCGCGCTGCCGCTCCGTCATACGCGTCTATGACGTTACCGGGGTGAACTTCGACGGCTCCAATGCCGTCAGCCATACCGACATACCGGTTATGCTGGAGGCCAGGCGCTGGTACGTCAATGTGCCCGAATCGGGCCGCTCGTATTGCTGCGATATCGGCCTGGTCGGGCAGGACGGGGCCTTCATTACGCTGGTCCGTTCCAACCACGTCAGCCTTCCGGCGGGAAGAATTTCCAACGTCTCCGACGAGAAGTGGATGTCCGTCAGCGCGGACTTCGAGAAGCTGTTGCAGCTTTCCGGAGTAGAGTACATAGGCCGCGGTTCCGGCGAGTTCGCCAAGCTGCTCTCCCAGCGTTGGGAGATGCTGCGCTCCGTGTCTTCCCGTTCCGCCTCCTGGGGCGGGCCGTCATCCGGCTCGCGCAGACAGGAACAGCAGGGCCGCGGTTTCTGGCTGGTAGCGGACTGCGAACTCATACTTTACGGGGCCACCCTGCCTGACGCCAATGTC
Source organism: Elusimicrobiota bacterium (assembly GCA_012523635.1). Taxonomy (GTDB): domain Bacteria; phylum Elusimicrobiota; class Elusimicrobia; order Elusimicrobiales; family Elusimicrobiaceae; genus JAAYTX01. The sequence continues at coordinate 3,564 of JAAYTX010000166.1, read as the reverse complement.
ACGGTGCTGGGCCGCAGCGTAAAGCTCAACCCCGACGGCACTTTCGCGATGCGCTTCGCGCTTCCCGACGGCCGGCTGGACATGCCCATACGCGCCGAAAGCGCGGACGGCGTGGACAAGCGCGGCATAACCATATCTGTCGAGAGGAATACGCAAACTGATGATGGACGGTAAAGAAAAAGGTTATCTGGCGCTGGTATTGCACGCCCATCTGCCTTTTATCAGGCATCCCGAATACGAGGATTTCCTGGAAGAGGACTGGTTTTTTGAGGCGATGGTTGAGACCTACATCCCCCTGCTTGACGTTTATGAACGTCTGACGCAGGAGGGGGTGGATTTCCGCATCACGATGTCGCTTACGCCGCCTTTGTGCGCGATGATGAGCGACGACCTGTTGCGGGAGCGTTTCCGCCGCTACCTCAACCAGCGTGTCGAGCTCACCGAGAAAGAGGTGCGCCGCACCCGGCATTCCCCGTATGCCGACGTCGCGCAGATGTACGAACGCAAGTTCAAGCGCATACGCCAGCTGTTCGAGGAATATTACCACGGCAACGTCCTGGAAGGCTTCAAAAAGTTCCAGGACATGGGCAAACTGGAAATCATCACCTGCTGCGCCACGCACGGCTTCCTGCCGCTGCAGCTGCAGAAGGAGTCGGTCAATGCGCAGGTTCGCATAGCCGCCGATGATTACGCCCGCAAGTTCGGGCGCCAGCCGCGCGGCATCTGGCTGGCCGAATGCGCCTACAATCCCGGCGACGACGCCTTCCTCAAGGCGGCCGGCATACGCTATTTCTTCATGGAGACTCACGGCCTGCTTTACGGCTCGCCGCGCCCGCGTTACGGCGTTTACGCCCCGGTTTACTGCCCCACCGGCGTGGCCGCTTTTGCGCGCGACATGGAGTCAGCCCACCAGGTGTGGAGCGCCGAGATGGGCTATCCCGGCGACTACCGCTACCGCGAGTTTTACCGCGACCTGGGTTATGATCTGGATTACGAATACATAAGACCCTACCTGCATTCCGACGGCGTAAGGCGCAATATCGCGGTGAAGTACCATCGCATAACCGGCAAGGTGCCGCTCAGCGCCAAGCAGCCCTACAACCCGCAGGAAGCCCGCGAGATGGCCGCCGCGCACGCAGGGAACTTCATGTTCAACCGCGAACGCCAGATAGAGTATCTTTCCGAATTCCTGGGGAAGAAGCCGCTGGTGACCTCGATGTACGATGCCGAGCTTTACGGCCACTGGTGGTATGAAGGTCCTGACTTCCTGGAGTTCCTGTTCAAGAAGCTGCATTACGACCAGAACACCATAAGGCCCATAACCCCGTCCGAATACCTGGCAGAGAACCCGGACAACCAGGTGATACAGCCGTCCATGTCCTCATGGGGCGACAAGGGCTACAACGAAGTCTGGCTTAACGGCGGCAACGACTGGATTTACATCCATCTCATCAAGGCGGCTCAGCGCATGGCGGAGCTGGCCAACCGCTTCCCGAAGGCCGACGGTATTTTGCGCCGCGCGCTGAACCAGTGCGCGCGCGAGCTGCTGCTGGCGCAGTCTTCGGACTGGGCTTTCCTGATGACCATGGGCACGGCCATGCAGTATTCCACCAAGCGCACCAAAGAGCACGTGCAGCGCTTCCTGGCCCTCTACGACCAGATAAACTCAAACTCCATCAACGAGGATTATCTGCGCGGGCTTGAGTGGCGCGACAATATATTCCCTGAGCTGGACTACAGCATATATTGCTCGCATCATTCGCAGGACATAATGCGCCAGGCCTGAAACAGCATATAGCACGATTAAAAAAGCCGCCCGGAGAGGGCGGCTTTTTTTTGAGCAAAAGGCGGTTTAGCGCCCAGTTGTCCTGTGGAACACGTATTCGTTGCAGCCGTGCCCGCCAAACACAGTCTTGAGGTTCGACAGTGCGAAGCCCTTTCCGTCCATGAGGCGTATGACGTCGTCCACAGCAGCCACTTCGAAGGGGTAGCCGCCCACCCAGTCCAGGACGTCATGCCAGGGCGACATTCCGCGTTCCATGGAATAGCTGTTCCAGGTGCGAAGGGGGGAGAGTTTCAGCGTATCCTTAACCAGCGTGGGTCCCCAAATGCGCGCCAGCGCGGGCAATATCAGCGCTCCGCGCACGGAAGCAGGCAGGCGGTTATAGGAGTATTTGACGGCTTTCCAGAAGGAGCTTTGCACTCCCTGGTCGTTGTAAAGCGCGATGAATAGCTGTCCGCCGTCTTTGACTGCGGATCTGGCGTTGTCCAGCGCCCGGCGCATGTCGCCGGTGTGGTGCAGTACGCCCCAGGAATACACCACGTCGAACCTGCCAAGCGAGGCCAGCCATTGCGCATCCAGCACATCTCCTCGAAGCACTGTCCAGTAAGCATCATTCTTGCAGTAGGCCTGTTTAAGCGATTCCGTGCATTCCACGGAAACGGCGTCGTAGTCAAAGGAGGTCACTTTTGCGCCAAGCCGCCGCGCTGCAAGAGAGAAAAGGCCGCTGCCTGAACCTGCGTCCAGAAAAGTTTTACCCTCGAGATTTCGCACTCGCAGCATTGCGCGCAGGGAGTTTTCGGCCTGTTCAATCTTATGGGTGTTAAGGCTTCTAAGATAGTCGCGCCAGTTTTTTCCGAAGCTGAAACGCAGCTCATGCTTTGACGGCGTCGTAGGTTCCATATTTATGGAGGCTACAAAAATTTGCGGCATCAATCCAATTTTCGTATAAAAAAACATGGGCTTGCCGCTTGCTGAACACCGCCGTGCCGCTTCTACAGCCGTCTGCAGGGTAGAAAGCGTCGGCGACCGCGTGGAAAACGGCTTATATTCTCTACATTCCGCATTCGCTTCAGCGGCTAATTTCATCGCTGATGACGGAGCATTCCTGTCGCTGGTTTCCGCTGAAAAGGGCGGAGGCCCGTTCAATATATGCCTTAGCGGCTGCGCTTTCGCATCTGTCCGGTTCGTAGAGGTTCACCTGCCCCGGTTGATTGTGGACGGTTTGGAATTGGAACTGGATTCCGTGCCTGCATACGATTCTTCCGTCGCCGCATTCCGCCATCCGCGTATCGGAAGCGGCGAGCTCGCGGTCCTTGAAAAGGCCTATCTTAAAAGCGCCACTTCGTTGAGCATGGCCTTTGTTCTGGATTCTTCGCGTTTGCGGCATTTTATCTCAGGTTTTGAGCGCGGCTTTGCTGAAAGGGCTTTGAACGGGTGCGCCAGTTTCTCCGCCCGCGATTACGCGCTGGCCGCGCGCACGCTTAACGGAACAGGCTTCGGCTTCACCCCTTCCGGGGACGACTTTATCGCTGGACTGCTGCTGGCCACCCATTTCTCTTCTGCCGGAGCGCAGGTGCGCGAAATCATCGCCGCTGAAAAGCCCGGCTCAAATCCTGTTTCCGCCGCCGCATGCCGCGCCGCTTGCGGCGGCTGCGCCTCCGCGCCTGTGAAGCAGTTGTTGAGGGAACTGCAGGTATGCGGTACTTCGCGCGGATTGGCGGAAGTGCTGAAGATAGGCTCCACCTCCGGGGCCGACCTGCTGGCAGGGTTTATTTTCGCTT
>JAAYTX010000165.1 GCA_012523635.1 Elusimicrobiota bacterium | reverse complement strand
AGGGGCTATGCGCTGGCCTCGCTGCGCTCGGACTGGAAAATGCCCGGCGCCGCGTTCAGGCGCGGCTCACTTGTCGCGGTTAAAATTGAGGACATCACCGGCGCGGAAGAGCCGCAGGCCGCCGCCGTTAAAACAGTGTTCGAGCCTTCCCCCCGCGCCTCGCTTCAGGGCGTTGCCGACACGCGGGACGCGCTTTTGCTGGACACTCTCGACAACATACGCTCGCGCACGCTTCTGGTGCGGGAATCTTCCGGCGCGTGGATTTCCTCCGAAATACCGCAGTTGGGCGGCGGCGTCAGCGGCATAAGTTCCGCCAACAGTTTCAGCGACGTCTACACTGCAACATACAACGACTTTCTCACGCCCTACCGCCTTTATCTGGGCGACGCTTCCAAAGCGGATGCGTCCCTTTCCCTTATAAAGGAACTGCCGGCCCGCTTCGACGCTTCGGGTTATGTGCTGGAGCAGGGCTCGGCCACCAGCAGGGACGGCACGGTAATCCCCTATTTCCTGGTGCGGCCCAAAAACCTGCGCTTTGACGGCCAAACCCCGGTTCTGCTCAACGCCTACGGGGGCTTTGAGCATTCCATGCTCCCGTCTTACGCGCCCACCACCGGCAAGCTGTGGCTGGAACAGGGCGGCGTGTACGCCCTGGCCAACATACGCGGCGGCGGCGAGTTCGGCCCCGAATGGCACAGCGCCGCGCTGAAACAGAACCGCCAGAAAGCTTTCGACGATTTTCTGGCCGTGGCGCAGAACCTGGTGGACAGGAAGATAACCTCGCCGTCTAAGCTGGGCATAATAGGCGGAAGCAACGGCGGCCTGCTGATGGGCGCGGCCTTCACCCAGCGGCCGGACCTGTTCGCCGCGGTGGTGTGCCAGGTGCCCCTGCTTGACATGCTGCGCTACCACAAGCTGCTGGCCGGCGCCAGCTGGATGGGCGAATACGGCGACCCCGATTCTCCGGAAATGCGCCCATACATAGAGGCGTATTCCCCGTACCAGAACATAAAGCCCGGCGTGAAGTATCCGCCGGTATTCTTCGTCACCTCGTCAAAAGACGACAGGGTGCATCCGGGCCACGCCAGGAAGGCGGCGGCCAAACTGTTGTCCTACGGCGACCCTGTGTACTACTTCGAAAACATAGACGGCGGGCACGGGGCCTCGGCCAACAACACCGAACTGGCCCGCAGGCTGGCCCTGCAATACGCGTTCCTGCGGCTTCAGCTGTCCGGAACGGCGTCCCGCCCGTAGTGGACTTAGACGGGCCATATTTAGTATAAATATACCAATGCCTCGCGGCCATAAAGGGGTCCGCAAGGCGCAACCGGCCTGTTGCCGGACAACTGACTGGAGGATAAATGCTTAACGTTTCAATGAAAACTATGCTGGAAGCGGGCGTCCACTTTGGCCACCAGACGTCTCGCTGGAACCCCAAAATGGCCCGCTACATCTTCGGAGAGCGCAACGGAATACACATCCTTGACCTGCAGAAAACCGCCAAGGAAATCAAAAAAGCCTACACTTTCATGAAAGACAAGGCCCAGGCCGGCGCCACTTTCCTGTTCGTCGGCACCAAGAAGCAGGCGCAGGACATCCTGCACCAGGAAGCCGACCGCGCCGGCGTGCCCTGCGTATACGAGAAATGGCTGGGCGGCACGCTCACCAACTTCGCCACCATCCGCCGCTCCGTCGAGCGCCTCAACGAGCTTGAGAAATGGGAGCGCGACGGCCTGTTCAAGGCCATCTCCAAAAAAGAGGTTTCGCGCCTGACCAAGGAAATGACCCGCATGAAGAAGTTCCTCGGCGGCATGCGCGACCTGCGCGGCACCCCCGACGTGATGTTCATCATCGACCCGGTGGACAACATGGGCGCGCTGCTTGAGGCTAAAATCCTCAACATCCCGATAGTGGCGGTCTGCGACACGAACTCCGACCCGGACATGGTGACCTACCCCATCCCCGGCAACGACGACGCCGCCCGCT
>JAAYTX010000164.1 GCA_012523635.1 Elusimicrobiota bacterium | reverse complement strand
GCGCGACGGAGTAAAGCGCGGTCTGAGCGTCGGCCGAAACGCCGCTCCAGAGGAAGTGCCTCAGCACACCCGCCGCCAGCAGGCCCAGCATGGCCGCACGCGCCGAGGACAGGGCCCAGGCCAGCGCAAAGCCGCCTGCCAGCGCCATCAGGGACAACAGCTGGAAAAACAGCGCCCCGCCGTAAGCGGGCAGCAGGAAACGCACGAAATCGGAACATAGGGAAGACAGCGGCATGCTCCAGTAAACCTGCGGGTGCGCCACGCCGTAAAGGAGATGCAGGCCGAAAGCCTCAGGGTTGGAATCCGGCGCGTAGACCGGGCCGGGAAGCCACAGCAACAGCGCGGCCAGCGTTGAGGCGGCCAGAAGCGGCGGCACTCTTTGGCGGCGGACGCCGCTAATGGGCCTTTCGGGGCGCAGTGACGGATATATCATGGGATGAGTCCCCCGTTTCGGGATTCCAGCAAAGCGTTGTAACGCTGTTCGGCGGCCTTCCACGGAAGCCATTTGTCCCCGGGCTCAAGGCGCGAGAAGCATTCCAGCAGGGCGGAGCGGGCCTCTTCGCCGCGCACATGCGAGGCTATGCCAGCCAGCTCGGCGTCCAGCAGGCCGTTGTTCCGCTCATAGAAAACGCGCAGCAGCCCCAGTTCGTAAGGGCCTTTGGCCTGCCGGAAAAGTATGAAGCCCCCGTTCCAGTAGCTTCTCGCGACGGCAAGGCGTTTTTCAGCCTCAAGATAAGAGCCCCCGCCGCACAGCGCCGAGGACTGCAAAAGCAGATAGCCGGGCAGCAGATACCTGCCCGCCGTGGCGCTTCCGCCGTAGCCGCTGTAGCGGGCCAGCGGGGACACATCCACCCCGCGCCCGAAAAGCGTGAAAGCGTAGTTTTGCGCAAGACGCAGGTTCTCGGGCTGAAGGAACATGGCCCGCTTCAGTGCCGCGTCGGCAAGGACCGGTTGCCCCGCGGCCAGATAATAGTCGTGCGCGTAGGAGAAGAGGCGTGCGTCTTCGGGATATGCCTTAAGCAGTTGCGGGAGCCTGCTTTCGGCCTGCGCGGCCCTGGCCGGATATTGCCACAGCAGGGCAAGCGCGGCCAGCGTCAGCGCCGCCAGCGGCAGCAGGGCCAGCAGGAACAGCGCCTTCTCCGGCTTCCCAGGCTCCGGCGGATTCTGGCGCTTCGGCGCAAGGAAAAGAGCCAGCGCCGCCGCCGCAAGCAGGGGACGCAGCGGCAGGAAGTAACGCGGCTCTATGGTCATAACAAGATGAATGGCGGCATAATAGGCGCACAGCAGGGCCAGCGAGCGCATGGCGGGGCTGTCCCTGTGCCTTATGAAAGCCGCAAGGCCCAGCGCCCACAGAAGCGGGAACCACGCGAATAAAAGCCAAACGCGCTCCAGCAGGCCGTGCAGGTAGCGCAGCGGGTGGCGCAGTATTTCCCCGGCGGCCCAGACGGTGACGTCCGCGTCGCGGCGTATTCCGGCCAGCTTGTAGGTGTCGCCCTCGGTGGTCATCACAAGGCCCAGCGCGGCGGTGATTATGTTGTCGTCGGCCCGCAGCACCTCGAAGGGCGTGCCGCTTCCGTGCAGGGCGCGGGTCAGCCGCGTCCATGGCGCGAGCAAAAGGAAGGGCAGCAGGCACACCAGCAGAACGTGCGTCAGCGGCCTGCTCGAAAGGCGCAGCTTTTTCCATTCAACCAGGCACAAGAGGAAAGGGAAAACGAAAAACGGGCTGCGTATCAGCAAAGTCATGCCGGTGCAGAAGCCCAGCGCCGCGCTCCAGAACAGGGTAAACGAGGACGCCCTCAGCGCCAGCGCCGCCGCCGTAGCGGCCACGGCGCAGCAGTAAAGAAGCATTTCCGGGTCGGTCCGCATCATGACGTAAAACTGGCCGCTGAACAGGCCCGCCGCCAGCAGGCCCAGAAGAGCCGCCTTCCTGCCCGCGAGAGCGCAGGCCAGAACAAAGCAGAAGGCCAGCCCCAGCAGGGCCAACGCGTGCGGCCATAAGGGCAAAGCGCCCGGGAAAGCCTGCCCTATTATGGCGCGTGAAAGGGGTTCAAGCGGCAGGCTCCAGCCCACGTCGCCGTGCGGAAGGCCGTGCAGGAGTATGCTTCCGGTGCTGAAATATTCGCCATCGTCTTCCAGTTCGTACAGCGGCGCGGGGGCCAGCAGCACAAGCGCAAGCGCCGCCACCCCCAGCCAGGGCGCGTAACGTTTGAAGGCGGGCGAAAGCGTCATATCCCTCCCCTCTGCGGGCAGCCAAGCCCGGCCCCGGCAAGCAGGCCCAGCGTTTTGCTTCGGCACGAAGCGGGAAGCGGGGCCAGCGCCTCGCTGACCGCTACGTCGCACATGGCGGTATCGGTCGCATACAACCTGCGCTCCAGGGCCTTTTCGCGTTCCGTGCCTGCGTTCCTGAAATAGACTATCCCGCCCTTCCAGTAATTGCCAAGCCGCGCCAGCGCCAGTTCTCCGCCCAGCCTGCCGCCAGAAGCCAGCTTTCCGGCGGCGGACAGTACCGGGAAATAAGCAAAGCGCGGGGCCCTGTCCTCTCCCCAGCCGGGAGCCTTTGAAAGCAGGCCGGACACCTTCCCCGGCTCAAGGCATAGGAGGGCGCGGGCGCGGTTAAGATGCAGTTCGGGCCAGCGGGAATCCTTTTCAAGCGCGGCCGAGGCGAAAGCCAGAGCCGAGTCCGCGTCGCCGGAAGACAGGCCGCGCATTCCTTCCTGCGAAATGCGCCACGCGTCGGAACCTGGGCCAAGCGGTCCGGGCGGGGCCGCGCGGCGCGAAGGGTAGACAAGGCAAAGCGCCGCCGCCAGCAGCGCCGTGCCAGCGGCGGGCAGCAGGCCGAAGAAGAGGCTTGCCCCTGTGGGCGAATCGTCGCCGGATAGCCGGGGCAGGAATAAGGCCAGACCGCCCGCGCACAGAAGCGGCAACAGCGGAATGAAATAGCGCGGCTCCACCGGCATCAGCGCCGTGTGCAGGACAAGCCAGTAGCAGGCCACAAGCGCGGCCATGCCGAAAACCGGGTTTTTCCTGAAGCGCAGGAAAGCGCCGGTAAACGCCAGCCACAAAGCCCAATGCCATGAAAAGACGGCGATGACGCGCCTTATGAAAGCGGAGAAAAAGCCTACCGGGTCCTTCACATACCGTTCAAGCGCCCAGCGTCTTGGCGTGGTGTCCGGCGACAGGTCGGCCAGCTTGAAAACGTCGCCCTCCGTGGTCATTGTTATGCCAAGCGCCCCGGCAAGGACGTTGCAGTCGGCGCGGCCTTTCTCAAGCAAAAGCGGGCTTCCGCCCAGCCTGGACGTCATGAACGCCCACGGCGAGAGCAGCAGAAGCGGCGCAAGCAACAGCGCCGCCGCGTGCGGCAGGAAGGAAGTGCGGGAATATTTTCCACGCAAGATGTCGGCAAGCACAAGAAGCGGCGGCAACGGCAACAGCGTGCTTCGGAACCAGCAGGACGCGCCTATGCAAAACCCAAGGGCCAGAGAGCGCCCGACTGTGAAATTCTGTTCGCGCCGCAACAACGCTACGGTGGCAGACATGAAAGCCGAGGAATAAAGCAACGTGTCCAGTTCCGTATCCAGCGCGGCGGACAGCGGGGCCGCAAACACTATTACTGCGGCGCAAAGCGCCATGGCCAGGCCGCGCCCGAAACCCAGCAGGCGCAGCAGGGCATGGAACAACAACAGGCAGCAGGCGGGCACTGCGGCGGCAAAAACAAGCGGCAGTTTGTATTTCACCAGGAAGCGGGCCAGCGGCTCGCCCGGCATGGAAAACAGCATGTAGCCGTAATCAAGCCCGTGGTAAATGGCGCCGCCTATGCCGGTGTCGGCAAAGCCGCGCAGGTTCACGCCGACAGCGGCAAAGGCCGCGAAAGCTCCCGCGAAAACAAGCGCGGCATCCCATCCTGCGGAAAGCGCGGCAAGGCGGGCAAAAGGCTTTCCGCTCATGGCCGCCCCCCGTACCGCCGCACTCTGGCGAAATAGGAGATTTCAGGCGTGCTGGCCCCCACGGCCTCAAGCGCCGCCACAATGTTCATGGCCCGCGACGGTGGCAGGACGGCCAGGTAATCCGGCAGCGTCCAGGACAGGGCGCTGGTTTCCTTGCTCCAGAGAAGTTTCAGGAAAGCCTGCTCCTGCGGCGTTCTGACACGGCGCATGAACATCACGTTCCCGCGCATGAAAAGCTGAAGGCTTTCCCAACGCTTCGCCAGTTTTGCGGAAGGCTCAGTCTCGGCGGCGGCCACAAGGCCCAGCGCCAGCAGCTCGAACCTGTCGTAATCCGGCACAAGCGAACCGGAGAGCAGCCTGTCCAGCGGCGTATGTATGTCTCTGCCCGAAGCCAGAAGCGAAAGCAGATAGGCGCGGCGGACAAAAGCGGAATTGTCCCTGTCGCCGAGCATTGCCCGGCGGGAGAGGTCTTTCCCCCGTTCAACATTCCCGGCATTGAGTTCGCGCAGGGCGGCGTCGGCCATAAGCCAGGAACTGCCGCTGCTTTCAAGATAAGCCGAATCCGCAATGCGGATAGAATAACCCGCGGCGCGAGAAGGATATGCCGCGCACAGCGCCATGCAGACAGCGGCGCAGGCGGACAAAACGGCGATATAAGCCGCCAGCGGGCGCGGGGCCGAGACCCTTGCCCCCTCAGGCGAGGACGCGGCGCGGCCCGCATAAAGCGGCGCGGCGGCGATTGCCGTAAACAGCAACAGCCATGCCGGAGCGAAGTAACGCACTTCAGCAGGCATTATCAGCGTGTAGACCGCAGCGTGGTAAAGCAACAGCAGGCCAAGCGGGACAAGCGGCGGCCCGCGCCGGACGAACGCAAAAGCGGCCAGCCCTAAAATCCATAAAAGCGGCTGCCACGAAAACGCCAGCCACAGCCTTTCCATTGCCGCCCGCGCCTGCCGCACCGGGTGCTCCAGGTGCTGGCGCAGGAACCACGCTATCACGCTGTCCCCGCTTTTTATTCCAGCCAGCGCGGTGGTGGGGCCGTCAACAGTCATCACTATGCCGAGGCCGGACACCATGATGTTTGTGTCCATGCGCTCGTATTCAAAAAGGACCGGCTTGCCGTGGACGGCGTTTGTCATGTACAGCCATGGAATTTGCATCGCAAGCGGAACCAGCACCAGCGCGGCCCCGTGCACCAGCAAAGCGCGAGGGGTTTTCAGCCGCCCGGCCAGCCAGTCCAGCGCCAGCAGCAGGAACGGGAACAGGAAAAGCTGGCTGCGAGCCATGAAGGACAGCCCTATGCACAACCCGGCAAGCACCGAGTATTTTGGCGAGAAATCCCTCTGCCGCAGGACAAGAACGCAAAGCAGGCACAACAGCGGGAGCGCTACCAGCAATTGCTCGGTGTTGAAATCCATGCCCGGGAAAAACGCCTTGCCGCACAGAAGCCCAAGCGCGGCCCAGAACGCGGCATAGCGCCTGCCCGCCCCGCACAGCCGCAGGAATACGAAAAGCAGTCCGCACAGGACAAGCTCAAGCGCCGGGTCGACTAACGGGGTGAAAGAGAATTTATCGGCCAGAAAACGCAGCAGCGGCTCAAAGGGCATGTAGCGCGACACCAGTGTGCCGGGCACGCCGTAGTAAAGCAGTTCGCCTATGTGCAGGCGCGGATAAAGCTGCGGTATTTCCGGCCCGGGAAGCCACGCCAGAAACAGAAGCAGGGCAGTTCCGCCCCACAGCAGGGCGGCAGCTCGGGCTGAAAGGAATGTTCTGTTCATCCCCCGCCCCCTTTCATGTTCTGCAGTTCCAGGCTGCTGCGCAGATACTCAAAACGCCTGCTTGAGCTTACCCTGTCCAGCCCGCGCAGAAGTGTCAGCTTTTTATTCGCGGGCAACGGCGCAAGCGCCAGTTCCAGTTCGTCATCCAGCCCGAGGCAGTCGCCGTAAAGTTTCTTCAGCAGTTCCAGTTCGCGGGGTGTTTTGTAGCGTCGGAAACGCGCCATGCCGCCGTTCCACCAGTCACGCGCCAGCACATAATCTTTTTCGGCCGCAAGATAGTCGCCGCGCCGTATTTTCTCAAGTGCCAGCAGCCCAAGCGAGTGTCCGGTTACGAAAGAGCCGCTTTCCGGCTTGCCAGATAACAGCGCTTCCACTTCCATTCCCCGCGCGAAAAGCGCCGAGGCGTATTTGTGCCGGAACTTCAGGTTCCGCGGCTGGGCCGCGTAAGCCTTGGCGAAATACGGGGCCGCCGCTTCCGGGTATCCAGCGTCATACAGGGCTGTCCCCGCTTTCACATTGAGCCAGGTGTTTCCCGGGTTCTCCGCCAGCAGTTTTTCGGCTAAACCTGACGCCGCGCGGCGCGGATAAGAAAGGACGAAACCCTCGGTGACAAAACCCAGCAGCAGGAACGGGATAAACGCCGCCGCGAACACCGGCCTCCACACAGGGTTGGGCGACAGTCCTTTCTTCCCGGCTGAAAACAGCGGAGCCAGAACCGCAAGGAACAAAAGCCACAGGGGCAGGAAGTAGCGGGGCTCCACGCTCATCAGCACATGCACCAGCACCCAATAGACAGACAGCAGGGCCAGCAGGCGCATCCCGGCCTCTTTCCTGAAGCGCAGGAAAGAGGCTATGGCCCCGGCGCTCAGAAGCGGCTGCCAGGTGAATACAAGCCATACCCGCTCAAGCACATAGCCGATATAACTCATTGGGTGCGCCATCAGCGTCAGCGCGAACCAGCGCAGGACATTGTCGCCGGGCGCGATTGCGGCCAGCGCATAGGTGTTGCCCTCTATGGTCATTGGCAGCCCCAGTGCGCCGGTTATCAGGTTGTCCTCGGCCCGTATGGCCTCAAACGGGATGAATGAGCCGTAAACCCGAAAATTCATGTAAATCCACGGCAGCAGGGCCAGCGCGGGCACGGCCAGCAGTGTAAGGACCCGCTCGCCGCCGCCGCGCAGTCCGCCGCGCCGCAACTGCAGCAGGGCCAGCAGCGGGATGAACAGGAAAAGCGGGCTGCGCACCAGAAGCGTAAGCGCGGCGCAAATTGCGAACAACAGCGTCACGCGCAGGTAAAGTGCGGTAGCGGCGCAGAGGAACAGCGCGGCATAGACAAGCTGTTCCACGTCCGCCGTGCCGGGCGGAACTATTGAATTCTTCAGCGCGGCAAAGGCGAACAGGACAAGCACCCCGGCGCGCGGCGCGCCCAGAGCCGAGGAAAGGCAGAACACAAGCGCCAGGACTAGCGCCTGCAGCAGGCAGGGCAGGGCGGCGGAAGCCAGCCAGGGCGCGTATTTGCCAAGCAGGGCAAGGCCCAGCGGTTCAAGCGGCATAGACCAGGAGATGTTTGCGTCCGGCGCGCCGATAAGCATCATCTGGCCGGAGGACACGAAATCCCCCTCCGGCAGCAAGTCCACGCACGGCATGGACAGGAAAAGCGCCAGCGCCAGCCCGCCAAGCAGCACCGCTGTCCCGGACAAGCGCGAAAGCTTTCCGGGCGGCGGAGACTGGACGTTGCCGATATCGGGCATAATGAAATGCGGCCATGCCGCAGCATTTCCGCATTTCTGGTACGCGAAACGCGGAAATGTTTATATTACAAACAAGTATAGGCAATAATGGACACCGCCACAATACAGTCCCAACAAAAGAAAGCGGCGCGGCCTTTAAAGCCGCGCCGCAATGCGCCAAACGGCGCACTCTCCGCCTAAAAGGGTGAAACCGGGGCCGCGCCGCTGCCGTTGAGCATGTCGTACTGGCCTGGCAGGCCGGGCTGCCCCGGCGTCTTGGACGGGACCGACTCCTCCAGATAAACCTTGCGCGCGGGATAGTCCAGCACCATGCGGTATTTCTGGAACAGGCCGCAGCCTGCCGTGTTGTAGGGCTGTATGGTGCGGCTTGCCGTCTGCGCGCCCATGCGGTAGCCTGCCGCCGACACCGCCGGTATCGAATAGATGCCGTCTATGTCTGACACCAGGTCCAGCTCCAGCGCGGTGGCGTCGTTGAGCAGCAGCGATTCCGAAGAAGCCGTGTCCAGCCTGAACTGCGCCTTCTTGCCGTTAGCAAAGGAAAGTTCGATATACGGGATGTTGCCCTTGTCCGGCGCAATCTGGAACGGGATTGCCGCCACCGGCGTGCTCTTGTGCACGAACAGGTTAGGCGGCAGGAATGAAATCTCGGAATTTGGATAATCCACTGACACCACCAGCGGGGCCAGCACCGAGGTGCCTATTCCGCCGCACATGTCCAGCACCGAGCGGTCGAATACGTCCTTATCGTCGGTATCGGCGTACTTTATCTGGAAATTGGCCCCCCTAACCGACAGGCCGCCGAACTCTATGGTGTCTGCCCGGTAGATGACGAACGCGTCCTTCTGCACCACGCCGGCCTGGTCCGAATCCACGATATGGTTTTTCTTCGCCTTTTTGGCCAGCTTGTCCACGTCGAAATGCTCGGTGTTCACGAAGGTCATGCCCGAGGCGGTGTTCAGGCTGAACAGGCAGGGCTCCGTCTTGTTGACTGAAGCCGCGAACAGGACGCGGCAGTCCTGTTCCTTCTTGAAGCGGAAAGGCTTGGCCTTGTCGGCCTGGGCTATCTCGGCCGGTTTCTGCGCCAGGACTTCAAGGCTCCTGGCGTCAAGCGGGGCGCCTGCGGGAAGCACGCTGTGCGTAGGCTTGTATTTCCTGCCCCTTCCGGCGCAGGCGCACAGCAGCGCCGCGACAACCAGCACCGAAACCCTGAAAATCATGCCGCGTTTCATGTCGAATTCTCCTCCGGTTTACAAAACCGCCTGAAAACATTAATGAAGCATTTTTAAGGCGGCGCGGGCTATACCCGCATCCGCCGCGCCGACGCCCAGGTGAATGCGAGGGCAGCCAGCGCGCAAAACATTCCAGCCCAGCCGCAGGCCGCGAAAGCCGAGAGGGAAGCGGCGGCCCCCTCCTGCGGAAAAGAGGACAGCCTGGCCGAATAAATGCCGCTGAAGACGGCCACCCCGGCCGCGCCGGACGTGGATTGCGCGGCGTTTAACACCGCTGAAAGTGCGCCTTCCGAGCCGGACGGGGCGCGGCCCATGACGAAACTGACGTTGGCCGGGAAAAAGAAGCCCAGCCCCAGGCCGAACAGCGCCAGCCCGGACAGGGTCAGCGGCAGGCTGAAACTGAGCCCGGAAAAAGCGAAGCAAAGAGCGCCGGCCGCCATGAAAAGCGCCGCAGCCCCGGCGACCGGGACAGCGCCCCTGCGGTCGGCAATCCAGCCGGACAGCGGCCCGCAGAACAGCGAAACAAGCGGCAGCAGAGACATCACAAGCCCGGTCCTGCTGGGTGAAAAAGAGGC
>JAAYTX010000163.1 GCA_012523635.1 Elusimicrobiota bacterium | reverse complement strand
TCCAGCCCCAGCACGGCGTCGGCGTTTTTGGCCAGCGCCAGCTTTGCTGCCGGAGAAAGCGCGGCATCGCGCAGGCCTTCCCATACGGCGGCCAGCGCGCGCGGCATATTCATATCGTCGGCGACGGCGCTGTCGAATTCGGCCATATGTTTTTCGGCGCCTTTGGCATCGGCTGCGCCTTCGCAGACTGCGCTTGCCGCCCGGGCGGCTTCGCGCAGCTTGGCAAGGCTGGTGCGCGCGAATTCCATGGCTTCCCACGAAAACACCAGCTGGGTGCGGTAATGCGCCCCCAGGCAGAGGTAGCGGTAATCCAGCGGCTCAAAGCCTTTTTTTACCAGCACTTCCAACGTCAGAAATTCGCCTGAGGACTTGGCCATCTTGGCCGCGTCCTTGGTGACCAGAAATTCCCCATGCACCCAGAAACGCGCGAAAGGCTTTCCCGTTGCCGCCTCCGATTGCGCGATTTCGTTGGTGTGGTGTATGGCCACATGGTCCACGCCGCCGCAGTGGATGTCCAGCGTGTCGCCCAGATACTTCATCGCCATCGCCGAGCATTCTATATGCCAGCCGGGAAACCCTGTGCCCCAGGGCGAGGGCCATTCCATCTGGCGTTTTTTGTCCTGCGGGGAGAATTTCCACAGGGCGAAATCGGCGGCGCTGCGCTTTTCCTCGCTGAACTGGACGCGCGCCCCGGCTTTCAGGCCTTCAATGTGGCTTTTGCCTGCCAGACGGTAATAGTGCGGGAATTTGGAAGTGTCGAAATAAATGCCGTCGCCAGTCTTATAGGTGAAGCCGTCCGCTTCCAGTTTCCGCACCAGCGCTATCATTTCCGGGATATGCTCGGTGGCGCGGCACACGATGTCGGGCATGCGGCAGTTGAGGCTGGAGAAGCCGTCGAAGAACGCTTTTTCGTAGAAACGGGCCAGCTCCCAGGCGGTTTTGCCCTCGCGCTGCGAGCCCAGCTCCATCTTATCCTCTCCGGCGTCGTCGTCGGAAACGAGGTGGCCCACGTCGGTCACGTTCATCACGTGCCTGGGGTTAAAACCCTGCGCCTCAAGCACGCGCTTGAGCACGTCCTCGAAAATATAGGTCCTGAAATTGCCTATATGGGCGAAGTTGTAGACTGTCGGGCCGCAGGTGTAGATGGTGGCCTGAGGCGGTTTGCCGGGAGTAAAATCCTCTTTGAGTCTGGTCAGCGTGTTGTATAGTTTCATGGAGCAATCATTCCCAGAAATTTTTTGCAGTGCGGCAGGCTTTTCGCGGCGTGCTCTTGCGGCATTATGCAGGCCACCTCGACGCGGGAAAACGGGTTCGCCACGCCCGCAGGCGAGACGCTGTAGGAAAATCCCGGTTCATCCTCTCCGGCCAGCGAGGCGATATAGGTGCGCTCTACGGTTTTCTGAAAGTCCGCGAAATCCTGTTGCGTCGCGGACGGGGAAAGCGGTATTTCGCGTTTGGCGAGGTCCGGCTCCTGCTGCGGCGTTCCAGGCGCATGGTTCAGCGCCGCCGGCCTGCCGGATGCGCAGGCGCAGGCAAGTGCGGCCGCCAGGCACAGGACAAAGGCTCTCATTTCAGCTTCACCATGACCACTACCTGGCAGGACATCGCCTCGCCGCGTCCCAGTTCGCCCATGCCTTCATGGCTTTTAGCCTTCACGCTGATGCGGTTCAGCTCCAGCCCGAAGATTTCCGACAGGGAGCGGCGTATGGTATTGTAATGAATCATCAGTTTCGGCGATTCGGCCACTATCACTGCGTCTATCTGCCTGAGCTCGGCCTTGTTTTCCTTCATTATTTCAAGCGTTTTGGCGGCGATTTCGCGGCTGGAGATTCCCATGATTGTAAGGTCGGTGGGGGGGAAATAGATTCCTATTTCCCCGGCCGAGACCGCGCCCAGCATCGCGTCGCAGACCGCGTGCAGAAGCGCGTCGCCGTCTGAATGGCCCAGCATGCCCTTGGTATGCGGTATGCGCGCTCCGCCGATATACAGCGGCTTGCCAGGAACCATGCGGTGTATGTCGTAGCCTATGCCGACGCGCATTTCGCCTTTTTCGTTTTTCCCAGTTTTCTTTGCCATTATCGCCTCCGCCAGCAGCAGGTCTTCCGGAGTGGTGATTTTAAAATTGTCGTAGCTGCCCCGCACCAGGGCCACTTTGCGTCCCGTTTTTTCAACCAGCGTGGACTCGTCGGTCGCAGCACAGCCGCGAGGGGCATTTTTCAGCGCTTTTTCCAGCACTTCCCTGCGGTAGCACTGAGGGGTTTGCGCGGCCCAGTATCTGGCCCTGTCGGGGGTGTTTTCCACAAACGCGCCGCTGCTTTCCTTAAGCGTGTCCTTGACCGGGACCGCGGGGACAGCCGCCCCGTGCTTCTGTGCCGCCGCAAGGCAATTTTCAATAAGTTCCGGCGAAACCAGCGGCCTCGCCCCGTCGTGTACCGCCACCAGTTCCACGCCGTCCGGAAGCGCCTTTATCCCGTTTCTGACGGATTCCAGCCTCGTGCTTCCGGCTTTTGCCCGCAACACGCCCAGCGCGTCCAGCTCCCGGCCCAGCAGGCGGAAGGTTTCCGCGTCTGACACCGCTATTATGTGGCCTATGCGCGGCACTTTCCTGAAAGCTTCGGCGGCGCGCAGCAGCAGGGGCTTTCCGCACAGCTCAAGGCGTTGCTTTGGCCCGCCCATTCGCACGCCGCATCCGGCCGCCGCTATCACGGCGGCGCAGGTTTTTTCCCCGCGCGCGTGCCGCATGGAAGGCTCAGTGGTCCTGCTGCGTCCTGGCGTCCGGCCTGGCCTTGGCGAAAATCATCCGCCCTGACGAGGTCTGCAGTATGGAATAGACCGAAGTCTCCACACGCTTGCCTATCCAGCGCCTGCCGTCTTCCACCACCACCATGGTGCCGTCGTCGAGATAGCCGACGCCCTGGTCCTTTTCCTTGCCGTCCTTCATCACGAAAATGAACATGTTCTCGCCTGGCAGGACCACCGGCTTCAGGGCGGTGGAAAGGTCGTTGACGTTGAGGACTGTCACGCCTTCCAGCATGGCCTGCTTGTGCATGTTGAAGTCGGTGGTGACAAGCTGCGCGCCCGCTTCGCGCGCCAGTCGGGCTATTTTGGCCTCGGTCCCGGAGACCTCCGGGATGTCCTTGTCGGCAATCTGCACATTTACGCACTTAAGCTCCTGCAGGCGGGCCAGCACGTCCAGGCCGCGGCGTCCGCGCGCGCTTTTCATCGGGTCTTTTGATTCCGACATGGCGTTGAGCTCGCCCACCGCCAGTTTGGGGACCAGCAGCGTACCGGAGACGAAGTTGGTTTCGCAAATGTCCACTATGCGGCCGTCTATTATCGCGCTTGCGTCCACAAGTTTCGGCGAGGCGCCCGTTTTAAGGCCGCCGCCGCGCAGCAGGAGTTCCGCCGCCACCAGCGCCAGGCCGGCGGCCAGGCCGCCGAGAACGCCCGCCGCGGTGCGCGAAACCCCGTAAAAACCAAGCAGGGGAAGCGCCGCCACGGCCGCTATCCTGAATAACCATATCGTCATAAACCGCTCCTTACCGGGACTGGCCCGGAACTTTGGATGATTTGGCGGCCGCGTTAATGGCGGACGCCAGTTCGTTTATATCTCTAATCTGCACATGCTCCAGCGCGGCTGCTTCCTTACGCGCCAGCGGCGGCGCGAAAGCCTTTTTAAACCCGAAGCGGGCGGCCTCTGAAAAACGCTGTGCCGCCCAGGAGACACGGGCCACCTGCCCCAGTATCCCCGCCTCCCCCACGAAAAGCCAGTCATGCGGAAGAGGTATGTCCCTGGCCGAGCTGATGACGGCCGCGCATACGGCCAAATCCAGCGCCGGGTCCGACATCCTGATGCCTCCGGCCAGGTTGATGAACACGTCCTTGCTGTCCAAACTGACGCCCAGATGCTTTTCCACCGCAGCCAGCAGCATCTGGCAGCGCGTCAGGTCCAGGCCCGTGGCTATGCGCCGCGGAAAAGGGTAGCGCGTCGGCGACACCAGCGCCTGCACCTCGGCCAGTATGGGGCGGGTGCCTTCCATGGCCACCGAGAACGCCCTGCCCTGCACCGGCTTGTCCAGCGTAGCCGAGACGTAAAGCGAGCCCTGCTCCTGCGCCGGCTCAAGTCCCGAGGCCTCCATCTGGAAGATGCCTATTTCAGACGTGGGGCCAAAGCGGTTTTTGTGCGCGCGCAGGATGCGCAGCAGCGAATTCTTTTCTGAGTCGAAGTAAAGCACGGTGTCCACTATGTGTTCAAGAACCTTTGGCCCCGCCAGCGAACCTTCCTTGGTCACGTGGCCCAGGATGAACAGCACCGTACCATCGGGCTTGCACGCGCGCAAGAGCTCCGCCGCGCATTCGCGCACCTGGCCTATCGTGCCGGGGCTGCCGCTGAGCTCAGGGTGAAAGGCCGTCTGTATGGAATCGATTATCAGAAAAGCGGGCTTGAGCTTGCGGTAGGCCGCAAGTATCTTGTCCAGCGCGGTTTCGGCCAAAAGATACACAGCGTCCGATTTCACCTTCAGCCTGCGGCTTCTGGCGCTTATCTGCTGCGGAGATTCCTCGCCCGATACGTACAGTACGGTGCCCTTTTCGGACAGGCGTTGCGCAAGCTGCAGCATCAGCGTGGATTTGCCTATGCCGGGCGGCCCGGCCAGCAGCAGCATCTGGCCCGGCACCACTCCGCCGCCGGTGAGCCTGTCGAATTCCGACACGCCTGTGGAGGTGCGCCGCTCGTCCTGCGCGGCGCTGTCGGAAAGTTTCAGCAGTTCTGATGAAAAGCCGGTAAGCGACTTGCTTTTATTCTGCGCCGGGGCCTTCTCCACCACCTCTTCGGCGAGAGTGTTCCAGCCGCGGCATTCGGGGCACTGGCCCAGCCATTTTGAAGTCTCATGGCCGCATTGCTGGCAGCGATAGACCGTTTTGAAGCCCACTAAAGCGTCCCCCTCTAATCCCCGCTGCCGCCCCGGCTTGTCATTGTGCCCATGGTAATCAGGCCGAACAGGTAAGCCAGGTCTTTGTCTTCGAAAGTCAGGTTGGCCGTGTACTGCGTGTTGCAGGTGCCCGCGATGTCGCTGGCGCGCATGCCCACAGAGAATATGCGGTGTATGCGGAACTCGGCGCCCACGTTATAGTTGGGCTTGTCGAAGTAGCGGCCGTTTATGGTGCGGCGGCGGGTGAAATCGTAGGCTTCGGTCAGGAACGAGAACCTGTCCCAGAAAGCCGTGTCGTAGAAGGGCTTGATCTTGAAGCCGAAGCCGCCGCCGCCGTGCAGAAGCCCGGCGTAGAAGTCGTAAGCGTTGTTTTCCCAGCCTATGCGGGCGTCAAGCGTGTTCTTCTCGACATAGTTGGGGCGGCTGGTCGTGTCGTCTCGGTTGCCGAGGTTGGACACGCCCAGATAGTAGTAGCGTCCCTTGCGCGGCGAGACTTTCAGGCCGATGTTGCTGC
>JAAYTX010000162.1 GCA_012523635.1 Elusimicrobiota bacterium | reverse complement strand
GCGGCGCTGAAGGCACGCCACGAATGGGCCGAAATGCCCTTCCACGCCAGAGCTTCCATTTTCCTCAAGGCGGCTGAACTCATCTCCACCAGCATGCGCGCCACGGTGAACGCGGCCACCATGCTGAACCTCTCAAAGAACGCTTTCCAGGCCGAAATAGACTCCGCCTGCGAACTGGCCGACTTCCTGCGCTTCAACGCCTATTACGCAGAGCAGATTTACTCCCAGCAGCCCATGTATTCCACCAAGGGCATCTGGAACTACGTGGAGCACCGCCCGCTGGACGGCTTCGTATTCGCCGCCACGCCGTTCAACTTCACCGCCATCTCGCTGAACCTGCCGTCCTCGCCGGCCATAATGGGCAACACCGTGATATGGAAGCCGGCCTCGTCTGCGGTATTCAGCGGCTACTGGGCGCTGCAGGCGCTCAAAGCCGCCGGACTGCCCGACGGCGTAATCAACATGGTGGCGGGCTCCGGCGCCGAAGTGGGCGACCCGATTATAGACCACCCAGACCTCGCCGGCATACACTTCACCGGCAGCACCAGGGTGTTCCAGTCCATGTGGTCCAAAATAGGCCGGGACATAGCCAAGTACCGCAACTACCCGCGCCTGGTGGGCGAAACCGGCGGCAAGGACTTCATCTTCATACACCCCGACGCCGACATACACGCCGCGGGCATAGCCATAGTGCGCGGATCATTCGAATACCAGGGGCAGAAATGCTCGGCCGCCAGCCGCGTCTACGTGCCCAAATCCCGCTGGCCACAGCTCAAGGAAATAGTCTGCGACGAAATGGCCTCAATACGCATGGGCGGAGTCGAGGATTTCCGCAACTACGTCAACGCGGTGATAGACCGGGGCGCATTCGCCAATATCAAGGACTACATCAACCACGCCAAGAACTCCACCGAGGCCAAAATAGCGGCGGGCGGCAACTGGAACGACAGCACGGGCTACTTCATACAGCCCACGATGATAGAGGCCATGATGCCGCGCTACAAGTCCATGACCGAGGAGATATTCGGCCCTGTGGTCTCCGTCTACGCCTACGAGGATTCGCAGCTGGACCAGGCTCTGGAGCTTTGCGACACCACCTCGCCCTATTCGCTGACCGGATCGGTGTTCGCGACCGACAGGCGCAACATAGAGCATGTGGCGCGCGCCCTGCGCAACGCCTCCGGCAACTTCTACATCAACGACAAGCCCACCGGGGCCGTGGTGGGCCAGCAGCCGTTCGGCGGGGCGCGGGCTTCCGGCACCAACGACAAGGCGGGCAGCATGCTCAACCTCCTGCGCTGGGTGTCACCGCGCGCGGTGAAGGAGACTTTTGTGCCGCCGCACGAATACGCCTATCCTTTTATGGCTGAGGAGTAGCGCGCAGACTGCAAAAAACTGATATTATTAGCGAATCAGGAATGTGAGACAGACTTGTGGAGGAAGAATGAAAAAAACGATATTGATGCTGGCCGCCGCGCTGCTGCTGCCGTCTTTTGCCTCAGCCGCCGACCAGGACGTAAAAACCGATGACGCGCTCTATCTGCTGGGCTTCATGTCAGGACGCAACCTGGCCACCTACAGCCTCAGCAAGTCCGAGCTTAAGCAGGTGATACAGGGCGTTGAAGACGCCGCCGCCGGCAAGAAAGCCAAAATCGAGCCCTCTCCGGCCTACGGCCAGAAGCTCCAGGAAATGGCCATGACCCGCTGGAAGAAGAAAGCCGACGCCGAAAAGATTGAAGCGGATAAATTCCTGACCAAAGAAACCGCCGCCCCCGGCGTGCGCAAGCTGTCCGAAGGCGTGTGGATAAAAACCACCAAGCCCGGCACCGGCGCAAACCCCTCCTCCGCCGACACGGTAAAGGCCCACTATGAATGCCGCCTGCGCGACGGCAGCGTGTTCGACAGCTCCCGCAAACGCGGAGTGCCGCTTGAGTTCCCGCTGGCGAACGTGATTCCCTGCTGGCAGACGGCTATTGCCGCCATGAAGACCGGCGAAACCGCCGTCATCTACTGCAGCCCCGCCGCCGCTTACGGAGAGATGGGCAACCCGCCCGTCATCCCCGGAAACTCGGCTCTGGTGTTCGAGACGGAACTGATTGAGGTGGTTGCCCCCGCGCCTGCGCCCGCACCCGCCGCCAAGCCCGCCGACAAACCCGCGGAAAAGAAAGCTCCGGCCAAAACCAAGAAGCCGAATGCAAAAAAGTAGCTCTCAATTCACCGGAAAACGGGGTTGTACGTCTTTAAGACGGACGACCCCGCCTCTTTTTTATGCCAAAAACACTGCAAGCCATCCTTCTGCTGTGCGCGCTGCTGCCGCTGCCCCGCGCGCAAGCCTCCGACACCATGCTTACCGTACACTATAACCGCCCCTCCGGGGACTATCAGGGCTGGAAGCTCTGGCTCTGGAACGAGACCGACAAAAAGCCGGGATTTGATTCCTATGCGGTAGACCGCGACACTTTCGGGCTGGTTTTCCGGCTGGACACGGAAAAACTCGGGCTGGACGGTAAAAAAATAGGCCTGCTGCCCCGCAAGGGAAACTGGGCCGACAAGGACGCCCCCGACCGCTTCGCCGACCCCTCATCCGGGGCCGAAATCTGGCTTTCGCAGAACGACGGCTCGGTTTACGCCAAAACCCCCGTTACCCCAGATGCGATAACCGCCGTCTACTGCGACGGCCCGGCCAAAATCCGCGTCATCTTTTATTCCCCTGAAACAGCCGCCTCGGTGCGAGGAAAAGGTCTGCGCCTTGAACTGGACGGCAAGCCCGTAGAAATAAAGCACATCCACTTCGCAGGTTCCAGCCACAGCGGGCGCGTAGCCTATCTAGAGCCGGGCAAAAAGATAAAAACCGATTCGCGGGAGCTGTTTTCCGGAAGCTGGAAGGTAGGTTTCCGCGACACCGGGGCTCAGACTCCGATATGGCCCGGCAAGACAGCAGACGAACTTAAGACGGACGCATCGCTTTGGGCCCAATATTCCTCTTCCGAGACTTCTCTGGGCGTTTTCGCGCCCTCCGCCCTTGCGGCCACCCTGGTTCTGAAAAACAATCCGGCCGACCAGTCTTCGGCCCGCTATCCAATGACGCGCGGGGCCGGCGGGCTGTGGACTGTTAAAATCCCGCAAGACGTCTCCGGCAAATATTACCGCCTGAGGGTCGAGCGAAACGGCATAACCGCCGAAGGCGTCGACCCCTACGCCAAAGGCCTCAGCGCCGACGGGCAGTGGGGCCTGTTCGCCCGCGACAACACGCCGGTCGCCAACGGCCCGGGATTCCCCAATTCAGAAAACGTGATTTACGAAGTCCATATACGCGACATAAGCATGGACCCCAAATCCGGCATACAGCTAAAAGGAAAATTCCTGGGCATGGCCCAGGAAGGGACGCGCCAGGCGGATTATCCGGAACTGGCCACGGGCCTTGACCACCTGAAGGAACTGGGCGTCAACACCATACACCTGCTGCCGGTGCAGGAATTCCAGGGCGGAGAGGACCGCTACGACTGGGGCTATATGCCCGCGCACTTCAACGCGCCGGAGGGCAGCTACGCCACAAACCCGGAAGGCGAGACCCGGATTGCGGAATTCAAGAAGCTTGTGGATGCGCTGCACAAAAACGGGTTCAAGGTGGTCATGGACGTGGTGTACAACCACACCTCTGAAGACGGCAAAACCGAGCCTTACAGCTTCAACGTGCTGGCCAAGGATTATTATTACCGCCTCAAGGACGACGGCAGCTACTACAACGGCTCCGGCTGCGGCAACGAGTTCCGCTCCGAAGCGCCGATGGCGCGCAAGTTCATGATAGACAGCCTCTCCTACTGGGCCAAAGACTTCAAGGTGGACGGCTTCCGGTTCGACCTGATGGGACTGATAGACCTGCAGACAATAGAGCAGGCGCTGGCCGCGCTTAAAAAAATCAACCCCGGCATCTTCGTTTACGGCGAACCCTGGGCCGGGGGCGACACACCCATACGCAAGACCGAGAAAGGCATGCAGCGCGGAAAAGGCTTCTCGGTGTTCAACGACGGCTTACGCAACGGCCTGCACGGCGGCGTGTTCAACCTCCACCCGGGCTATGTGCAGGCAGGGCTGAACCGCGAGGCCGTGATGCGCGGCATACGCGGCAGCGTGGAGGAATTCGCCGACGCTCCGCCCGAAAGCATAAACTATGTCAGTTGCCACGACAATCTCACGCTCTGGGACAGGATAAGCCTCACCGAAGGCGCGCCCCAGGACGAAGAGCTTAAAATCCGCATGGCTATGCTGGCCGACGGCATCATCCTCACATCGCAGGGCATACCGTTCTTCCAGGGTGGGGCCGAACTGCTGCGCACAAAAAACGGCGAGCACAACTCCTACAACCTGCCCGACTCCGTAAATCGCATAGAATGGGCCCGCAAAGAAGAGTATCCGCAGGTTTTCAGCTTCTACAAGGGGCTCATAGCGATGCGCAAGGCGCACCCGGCCTTCCGCATGCGCACCGGCACCGAGGCCAGGTCGCTGC
>JAAYTX010000161.1 GCA_012523635.1 Elusimicrobiota bacterium | reverse complement strand
TGCACAAAGGAAATAGGCGGCTTCCGCATCATCTCCACCAGCCACGAAAACGGGGTGCTGCGCATACGTTTCAAGCTGGAAGAGCAATGAACCGCACTCTCTAAGACGGCAATATAGAGTCTATATCCAGCACCGTCATAACTCCGTCGCCGTCCAAATCGCAGTTATCCAGCGTTCCAGCGCACTCATGACAGCTATAAATTGTCTTTAAATATTTCTTTTCCGCCAGAGGCGGGATAATGTCGTAAAATTTCTTCTCTCCCGGATGCGAATCCCTGTAAAACACATATAACCCCTTATTCCACTTGCCTTCCGGCCCGTTGCAACGCCGGCACGCGTAAACCTGGTTATGTATGCCAAGGATTTTCTCGCATGAACGGCACTCGGGTTTTATATTAACCGAGCGCGGCACAAGATGCTCCTGCTCCAAGTCCTCCGTCGAGCCGCAATATGCGCACTTTTTATCGGAATTAGCGAACTGCCAGTCCTCCCGCATGATGTCAGACCAAAGTTTATTACCGTTTTTGAGGTCGCGAAATGTCTTTTTGATGAAGCCGTAGCATTTCTTCTTTGCTTCCTGTCCGTCAGCACAGTGAAATGCGCTGCAAGCAATTATTTTTGCATACTGGAAATAAATCTGGTCCCTCACTGTTTTTACATCGCGGTCCGGCATAATCCCCCCCGCTTGAGGCTTCAGGAAATCCGTCTCCGCAAGCGACAAATGTATAATACCTTAAACGAAATGCAGCATTGGAGGCGCACATGACTGAAAAAACCATAACCTATCTGCACAAGGCCGGGCTGGCGGAAACCAAAGCCTGCGTTAAGGCGGCGGCAAAACGCGCCAAGGAGCTCGGCATCAGACAAATCGTGGTTTCTACCACTTCGGGAAGAAGCGCCCTCAATATGGCGCAGGCCCTGAAAGACATCGGGCACAAGGCCGAAGTCATCGGAGTCGGATATTCAGCGGAATATGCGGCAAAATGGGGCGCGTTTGACTCCAAAATACAGGGGCAGGCCGAAAAACTGGGGGCACGCTTCATTAAAGGCACGCACA
The DNA here is from genome assembly GCA_012523635.1 of Elusimicrobiota bacterium. GTDB lineage: Bacteria > Elusimicrobiota > Elusimicrobia > Elusimicrobiales > Elusimicrobiaceae > JAAYTX01. The sequence continues at coordinate 1,449 of JAAYTX010000161.1, read as the reverse complement.
TTATGGGCGGGTTGGATTCAGCCGTGGCTTCGTCTTTAGGCGGGGCCGTGCCCGGGAAGATAATTGCCGCCGCCTATTACACTTTCGGACAGGGCTGCAAAGTGGCTGTGGAAGTGGCCGCGATGGCCGCCGATCAGGGCTGCGTAAGCGCCAAAAACCCCGTAATCTCCCTGGGCGGCACAGCCGAAGGCGTGGACACTGCGCTGGTGCTTAACCCGGCCACGGCATCGCAGCTTTTCAGCCTGAAAATACGCGAAGTGGTGTGTATGGTTTCCGGCAAGATGTGACAGCAGGCCGCGCTAAATCGCTATCAGCGCGGCGCCAAGGAACATGACGAGGGAGGCGGCAACCCGCCTCCCTATGTTTTGCTCCTGAAAGAGTTTCCCCCCAATCAGAACCGACAAAACCACTGAAAGCCTCTTGAGCGCGGTGACAAGCGCCGGGTTGGCCTGCGCCATTGCGGCCACCTCAAAGAAGCGGTAACAGGCAGTGGCCACGGCCACCCCGGCCAGCAAAAGCGGAAAAGCCCGCACAGCCTTCAAGGCTACGGCAGGACTGCGTCGGAAAAAAAACGCAATGACAACAAAATCAGGCACAGCCAGCAAATGCTCCACGAACGCGAAATTCAGCGGACTGACATTCCTTGACACCAATATATACCTGTTCAGCAACGAAGAACCCGTAAGCACCAGCAACGCCGCAAAGAAATACAAATAGGCGTAGCCGCCGGCGGAATCTCCTGCCTTTCCGTTCCGCTTCAGGCAGTAGCCGCCGGCCGTAATCAGGCCAATTCCAGCCACCTGGCGCAAGGTCATGGAATCTCCAAACAACAGATAGGCAAACACCGCCACAAAAGCCGGAGCCAGCAGCAGCATCGGCAACCCGGCGCTGAGTTCCATGCGCTTTATGCCGTACATTATGAAAAGAAAAGAGACTGCGTTTGTAAGTGATTTCAGCCAAATGAAAAGGAACGTGTGCCCGTCTATATTGCCAAGCCCGCCGCCGGAGAAAAAAAACACTAGCGAAAACACCACAGCAAGACAGAAGTACAAGGCGCAGGAGAAATCCAGCGGTTCCAGGTTAAAAAGGGCCTTTTTTTCAAGAATCGCGCAGAATGCGGAGAAAACGGCCGACAACAGGGAATATAGAATCCACATCGCGGGGAAACCGTTGCTAACGGGACTTCAGCAATTCCATGCTGCCATGAGTTCCCTGCAAATCCGGCGTTTGATCGCGGTTCTGGCGGCGGGCGGCATCCTGAACCTTAGGTTTAAGATAATCGTACAAACCTTGAGCCGTGAGACTGCCGTCGGCTGTCGCGGCTCCGCCAGTAAGACCTTTCAGGAAATAATAGGTGAAGGTACCGTGCCCCTGATCGTCCAGCGTGCTGGTTATCTGGTCGCCGGACGCGGCGGCGAAAAGCTCTAAATGCCCGGAAGCGGGGGCGGA
>JAAYTX010000160.1 GCA_012523635.1 Elusimicrobiota bacterium | reverse complement strand
CTGCGCAACGGCAGGGAACTGTCTATGCGCCACGCGGACTGGGCCCCGGAACTGGAGCAGGCGCTCGACGTCTGGGGCGCGATACGGGACAACATTCTTCAGCCGGAGCCGGCCAAACCCCCGAACGCCGCTTCGGCGCCGTGGCGGGTGTTCGCCAACAGGCTGGTGTCCGAGCGCAAAGACCTGATACTGCTGGCCGGGGTAAGCCGCGAGTGGCGGCAGAAACTGCGCGACAACGGGATACTTACCACCACGCAGGCCGCGCTGGCCGGGCCGCAGAAACTCAAGGAGCTTACAGACGAAAGCGCCGGGGCCGATATTTTCGGCAACGCCGCCGCGAACGAACTGAACGCGCCCGTCCTGCGCGGCGACAGGCCCATGGCCCTTCCGCAGCGCGCGCGCAACCTCTATTTCGATTTCGAGAACGCGGACGCCATCGCCCCGGACACTAAGCCTTATGTTTACCTTATAGGCGTGTGGGACGCCGAAACCGGAAAATACACCGCCCTGCTGGCGCGCAGCCAGCGCGAGGAAGAAAAGATTTTCAGGGACTTCGCCGAACTGGTCGGCGACCCGGCGCAGGCCCTGCTTTACCACTGGACCGAACATGAGGCGCACCACATAAAACTCGCCGCCAACGACTATCCCGCAATTTCCTCCGCTATGCGTGGCCTGCTTTCCGCCTGCTGCGACCTCAAGAAAGCTGTGCAAAAGGCGTTTTACCTGCCCGCCCCCAGCTTTTCGCTGAAAGCGGCGGCTCCGGCTTTCGGCTTTGACTGGCGCCAGCACGAATGCGGCGCAATGGATTCCATGGCATACTACTGGGACTGGATTAGCAACAACAACGAAGACGCCATAAAGAAAGTACTGGTCTACAACGAGGACGACTGCCTGGCCATGCACCACATACACCGCAGCCTTGCGCAAAACGGACATTTTTCAATAGTTCAGGCTCTGGAAAAAATCAATTCGGGAAGGACCTCATGAACAGGGAAATGGAAGTGCTCAAAAAAGGCCTGCTTCAGGCTGGCAAAGTGCTGACCAGGCATTTCGGCAGGATAAACTACAAGCTCAAGGGGCCGTCCAACCTGCTTACCAAGGCCGACCTGGAGTCGCAGCGCACGGTGCTGGCGCTGATAAAGCGCAATTTCCCCGAACACGATTTTCTGGCCGAGGAAGAGGCCCGCAAGGACACCGGCTCGCGCTGGCAGTGGATACTGGACCCGCTGGACGGCACCACAAACTACGCGCACGGCTTCCCGGCGGCGTGCGTCACCATGGCCCTGCTTAAAGACGGGAAACCAGCCATCAGCGGCACCTACGACCCGTTCCGCAAGGAACTGTTCCTGGCGGCGCGCAGTAAGGGAGCGACGCTTAACGGAAAGCGCATACGGGTCTCGGCGGTGAAAGAACTGTCGGCTTCCCTGCTGCTTACGGGCTTTGCCTATGACAGGGCGGAGCGGGGTGAATTCTACTGCTCGTTTTTCGTCGACTTCATAAAAATATGCCACGACGCCAGGCGCAGCGGCTCGGCGGCGCTGGACATGGCCTGGACAGCGGCCGGCCGCGTGGACGGCTACTGGGAGTTCAAGCTGAACCCCTGGGACGTGGCCGCCGGCAGGCTGCTGGTGGAAGAAGCCGGGGGGAAAGTGACGGACTTTGAAGGCAAACCCTGGGGCCGCGCCGACGACTACGGCAAGCAGACGCTTGCCTCAAACGGAAAAATCCACAAAGCCATGCTGGAAGTGCTGCAGCGCAGGCTGGCGGCGCAGGGCCGCTGCTGCGGCTAGGGCTGCTGCCGGGACGACGACGCGCGGGACGAGGACCGCAGGTCCCTCAATTCGCCAACAAGTTTGGTAAGGTGCGGCTGTAAAACAGACAGCTTCTCCGGATCAGCCTGCTCAAGGCGGCCCACAATGCCGTTGATTCCCGAAATAATCTCGCCAACCTGTTTTTCGTGCAGGTCCTTGCGCATGGCAACCATCTCCTGCATCTGCCGTATCTTTTCCTTGAAAGCCCCTATTTCGGCGCTGATTTCGTCCACTTCCCCAATTTCGCTTTCTTCGGAAAACTCCGGGGCGGCAGCCTGCTCCTGCGCGGCGGGAGCCGATACGGCTTCGCGGTAGGCGGCCGGCGAATACAGCAGCAGCACCAGGCTGAACAAAAACCCGGCCAGCGGCAGATACAAATCCATGTTAGGCAGCAGTGACATGACTCTCTCTCCTAGAGCTTCCTTTCAGTATCGCACCCTACGGCAAAAACGCGCAGACGGCTGCCGGCCCTTGCCCGGCAGTCCTCCACTATGGCGTCCAGTTCCGAATCTGATCTGTTCTGATTGTGATGGAACAGGCCCAGTTCCCTGACCCCGGCCTGCATGGCCAGTTCAAGGGCCCTGTCATAAGACGAATGGCCCCAGCTTTTATAAGCGGGATATTCGGTCGGGGTGTACTCAGCGTCGTGAACCAGCAAATCCGCGCCGGAGCAGAACTTAGCGTAATCATCGAAGGTTCGCCCGCCGGGATAGGGGCCGTCCAGTTCGTTGTCAGTGAGAAAAACGAAAGTTTTGCCGTTTTCAGTGAACTTGTAGCCGAAACCGCCGTTGGGATGGTTAAGGGCTATGTTGTCTATCCTGAAGCCGGCCAGCTCGCTGCCGCAGGCGCAGAAGACGTTGAAGGTGAAGTCGCAGGCGGTCTTGGAAAACTCGACAGGAAAATAGGGGGCCCTCATAATATCGGCCACCTGCGCCCGCACTCCCGCCTCGTTTTCGGCGCACGAGGTGATGCGCAGATTGAAGCCTTTCCTGTAAATCGGGAAAAAGAAGGGGAAGCCTATCACATGGTCCCAGTGCACGTGGGTCAACAGCAGGTCGCAGGAAGCCGTCTGCTCAAGCAAAAGCTGTTTGCCAAGGCGGCGCATGCCTGTTCCCGCGTCCACCACCAGCACCGCCCCGGAAGAGGACCGGAGCTCCACGCAAGCGGTATCGCCCCCATACTTGACGTATTCAGCCCCGCTTACCGGTATGCTGCCTCTGGAACCCCAGAATTTTATAAGCATGAACCCCTGTCCTGAAACCTCTATAAATAAGGCCGACTGCGGTAATGATAACAATATATGAACGTAAATACAATTAGAGTGCCGCAATAAATCCTTCCGGAACTTGTGGCGGCGTTTGTTTATTTACTAGAATTTGTTTATCGATATGGCTGCATCTCTTCAACCGAAGGCAGTCCGAGCTGCCTTCTTCCGCCCGCAGCCTGCGGAACCAAAGCCTATTTAACCACAATACAACACAACAACCATCCAAAGGAGATTGGGAATTGCCATGAGCAAAACATACGAAGGAATAGCTATAGTCGGGATCGGCGCCATAATGCCGGGAGCCCTGAATAAAGAATCCTTTTGGGACAATATCATAGGCAGAAAAAGCTCAATTATCGAGGTCCCCAAGACCCACTGGGACTGGAAGCTTTACTACGACCCGGACCACAAGGCCCCGGACAAGACCTACACCAAAATAGGCGGCTTCATACAGAATTTCGTATTTGACCCGATCAAATACCGCATACCGCCGCAAATCTCCCAGCAGATGGACTCCACGCAGAAACTGGCCATAGAAACGGCTTCCATGGCCATGGCCGACGCCGGCTACGACAAAAAGCCCTTCAACCGCGAACGGACAGCTGTGATAATCGGCAACTCGATGGGCGGGATGCAGAAAGAGGAAACCGATCTGCGCGTGTACAAGGCGGCGTTCAACGACGCGCTGAAGAAAACCAAGACCTACGCCTCCCTGGGGCAGGCTGGCGGCAAGGCGCTGCTGGCCGAGGCGGAACACGCCTTCACCTCCGGCATGAAGGAGATTTCCGAAGACACGATGCCCGGCGAACTGGCCAACGTGATTGCCGGACGCGTGGCAAACGTGCTTAACGTCAACGGCACCAATTTCGCGGTGGACGCCGCCTGCGCCACATCCCTGGCCGCTCTGTACCAGGCGGTCAACGGCCTGTACCTGGGCAAGTTCGACATGGCCGTCTGCGGAGGCGTGGACCAGATGATGTCCGCCGCCGCCTATGTAAAGTTCTGCAAGATAGGCGCCCTTTCAGCCGAAGGCTCCTTCGTGTTCGACAAGCGGGCCGACGGCTTCGTGATGGCGGAAGGCGCAGGCGCGCTGATTCTCAAGCGCGTATCCGACGACGTGCGCGACGGCGACAAGATTTACGCCGTAATCCGCGCGGTAGGCGGCTCAAGCGACGGCAAAGGCAAGGGCATAACCGCCCCCAACCCCAAAGGCCAGACGCTGGCCGTGAACAACACCTTCGAACAACTGGACTACACTCCCGGCGACGTGGGCCTGCTGGAAGCCCACGGCACGGCCACCCGCGTGGGCGACATCACCGAAGTCAACACCATGAGCGAGCTCTTCGGCAAATACGCGCCGCACGCCAGCATAGGGCTTGGCTCGGTCAAGTCGCAGATCGGCCACGCAAAAGCGGCCGCAGGCATGGCCTCCATGGTGAAAATTGCCATGGCGCTGGACAAGAAGGTTCTCCCGCCCTCAATCAACTTTGAAACGCCCAACCCGGAAATAAACTGGAAAGACTCGCCGTTCCGCGTGCTCACCCAGGCGGAGGACTGGAAGGGCGGCAAGATACGCCGCGCCCACTGCTCCGCGTTCGGATTCGGCGGCACCAATTTCCACGTCGCGGTGGAGGAGTTCGACCCCAAGGTTACCCGCCTGCCAGACACGCGCTACTTCGCCAAGGAAGCCGCGCCGCAGGCTGCGCCTTCCGCCCCGGTTCAGGCCGCTCCCGCAATAGCCCGCGCGGCGGCCCCGGCGCTGCATGTGCCGGCGGAAAAAATCTGCGGCGAAGCCTTCGTCTTCTCCGCCGGAACCAAGAACGAGCTTTTCGCCCAGATGCGCGCCTTCGGCCACAAGCTCAAGTCCGAGCCTTCGGCCCTGGCGCCGGAAGCTGCGGCGCGCAACACCGCCGCGCACAAGCGCATGGCCGTGGCCATAGCCTGCGAATCGGCCGACAAGCTTAAAGAGAAGATAGAGTTCTTCATCAAGGCCGCGCAGGGAGAGGACCCCTGGCTCCAGCCTTCCATGCACCTGAAGATGAAGGGCATCTACCCCTTCCATCCCGAGGGCAACAGGGCCAAGGTGGGCTTCATGTTCCCCGGGCAGGGCTCCCAGTATGTGGACATGATGAAGGACCTGGCCTCCAAATACCAGGTGGTTCAGGAGACCTTCGACGAAGCCGACAGAGTGCTGTACGGCCTCATAAACACCACTCTTACCGAAGTCATCTGGTCCAAGCCGGGAGACAACAAAGAATCCCTGGCGCGCCGCGAGGAAGCCATCAAGCAGACACAGATGACGCAGCCCGCCGTGCTTACGGCCGACATCGCCATGATGCGCCTGCTGGGCACGTTCGGCGTGAAGCCGGATATCGTGATGGGCCACAGCCTTGGCGAGTACGCCGCCGCCGTAGCCAGCGGCATCTTCACGTTTGAAAACGGCCTGCGGGCTGTAACCAACCGCGCCAAGGAGATGTCCAACATCAAGGTGGCCGACCAGGGCAAGATGGCCTCCGTGGCCGCGCCCTGCGAAAAGGTGGAGCCCGAACTGCGCAAAATCAAGGGCTATGTGGCCGCCGCCAACAAAAACTGCCCGATACAGACCGTCATCGCGGGGGAGAAAAAGGCCATAGACGCCGCCATAAGCATGTTCAACGACATGGGCATACAGGCGGTCGAGATACCGGTCTCGCATGCCTTCCATTCGGAAATCATACGCGAGGCCGTGGAGCCTTACCGGCGCTTCCTCAACACCATACCCATGGGTATGCCGCAGATACCGCTTCTCTCCAACGTCACGGCCGACTTCTTCCCGACAGACGAACAGGGAGTCCGCGACCTGCTGGTGAAGCAGATAACCAGCCCCGTGGAATGGATAAACCAGCTAAAGAAGATGCACGAGTCCGGCGTCCGCCTTTTCATCGAATGCGGGCCAAAGCGCGTGCTTAGCGCCTTCGCCACCAGCACAATGCCAAAAAGCAAGGAGATGCTGGTGCTCTCCTCAAACCATCCAAAGCGCGGGGGGATAACCGAGTTCAACGACCTGCTGGCCAACCTGATGGCTTCCGGAGTGCCGCTGAACTGGTCAGACAAGGACCCGTTGCGCCTGCCCAACTCCTATTCCCCGGCTTACACCCGCTGGGCCAGCGAAGCCGCCGGCCAGCCAGTCCCGGCCGAGATACAACAGCGCTTCCAGGCTCCAGCCGCGGCGCAGGCCCCGCAGCAGCCGGCGCGCGAACGCATAACCATTTCCGCCCAGGCCGAACAGCCGCGCCAGGCGGCGGCCCCGGCCTCCGTCTACGAACGCTACGGCTTCAACGTCAACCCCATAGCGATATCGGGCATAGCCGCAGGCACCCCCGGCTCGTGGGACAAGGTGTTCCGCGAAGGGAACATAGACGAGATTCTCCGCGGACAGAACATGATAGAGTCCATCCCGCTGGATAAGCAGAAGGCCCAGCTGGAGAAGAACGTCATACAGGTGATCAAATCCGCTTCCGGCAACCACAGCGTGGAGAAGCTGGAATCCATAGAGCACGCCATAAAGCTTGCCGCGAAGCGCGGAGAGTTCGACCTGGAAAAGGAATTCGGCCTGCCGCAGAAGTGGGTGTCCTCCATGGACATAACATTCAAGCTGTCCGTGGCGGCCGGCATACTGGCCCTCAAGGACGCCGGGATACCGCTTGTCCTTAATTACAAGAAGACCTCCACCGGCGGCTATCTGCCGGAGAAGTGGGCGCTGCCAGCCCAGCTGGCCGACGAAACCGGCGTCATCTTCACCTCCGCGTTCTCGACGCTTGAGAGCATAGTGTCCGAAGTGGCCCGCTGCCTGACCGACAAGTATTCCCGCCGGACGGCAAGCGAAATATACTCGGTCTACGAGGAAATCATCTCCCAGATGCATGACGCCGAAAGCCGGCGCAGCCTCTCCGAGTGGTTCGCCAAGAACTTCAGCCGCTACCACGCGCAGGGCAAGGAAGGCGCCTACACCTTCAGCCAGGATTTCCTGCTCAAAGTCATACCGATAGGCCACAGCCAGTTCTGCCAATGGATACGCGCCCGCGGCCCGGCGACCCATACCAGCGCCGCCTGCTCCAGCACCACCCAGGCCGTAGCCATAGGCGAAGACTGGATACGCACCGGGCGCGCCAAGCGCGTCATCATCATCGGCGGAGACGACATCACCAACGACACCACCCTTGAATGGATACTCCCCGGCTTCATTTCCACCGGCGCGGCCACTAAGGTCGCCACCGTATCCGAGGCGGCCCTGCCTTTTGACAAGCGCCGCAACGGCATGATTGTGGGCATGGGCGCGGTCAGCCTCGTGCTGGAAGACGAGACGGAAGTCCGCAAACGCGGCATGCGCCCGCTGGCAAGGGTGCTGGGCACCGAATTCGCCAACAGCGCCTTCCACCCGATGCGCATAGATGTAAACCACGTGGCCGAGGTTATGGACAAGCTCGTGTCCAAGGTTGAGCGCGTGCACGGCATCAAGCGCGGCGACGCCGCCAAGAAGATGATATTCATGTCGCACGAGACCTACACCCCGGCAAGGGGCGGCAGCGCCTCGGCGGAATGCAACGCGCTGAAGCGGACTTTCGGCGACGACGTAAAGAACATAATCGTCACCAATGTCAAAGGCTTCACCGGACACACCATGGGCGCCAGCCTTGAAGACGCGGTAGCGGTGCGCGCCCTTACAACGGGCATAGTGCCGCCCATAGCCAATTACAAGGAAGCCGACCCCGAACTGGAAGGAATAAACCTCAGCAAGGGCGGGGAATATGACTTCCAGTACGCCATACGCCTTGGGGCAGGTTTCGGCTCGCAGACCGCCCTTTCCTTCATGGAACGCGTCCTGAAGAAGGGAGAAGCCAGAGTAGAAAACCAGGACCTTTACACCGCCTGGCTTGCCGGCATGTCGGGGCAGGCCGCACCTCAGCTTGAGGTGGTGAAAAATACGCTGCGCGTTAAAGACGCGGGCATTGGCCCTGACGGCAGGCCCGCCGTGACCATGGACGCGCCACAGGCTTATGTGGACGCCGCCGTAAAAATGGCCGCAGCCGCGCCGGCGACGGTTACGCACCACCACCATGCGCCAGCCGCACAGCCTGCTGTTGCGGCCCCCAAACCCGCCCCTGCGCCTGTGCATGCGCCAGTCGCGGCGGCTAAGACGCTGGACACTGCGGCGGTGACGGAACAGATACTGCAAATGATCGTCCAGAAAACCGGCTATCCCAAGGATATGCTGGACCAGGACCTTGATATGGAAGCGGACCTCGGCATCGACACGGTGAAACAAGCCGAACTGTTCGCCGGGATACGCGAACACTTCAACGTCCCGCGCAAAGAGGGCCTGAAGCTCAAAGATTACCCGACCATTCGCCACTGCGTCCAGTTCGTGCTGGATGGAACTGGCGGCGCTGCGTCATCTGCGCCCGCAGCGTCCGCGCCCGTAGCGGTTGCCACACCGGTTGCGGCGCACGCTCCCGTCGAAGCACCGAAACCCGCGCCTGCCGCAGTAGCCGCGCCGGTTTCCGGCGGACTTGACGAAAACAAGGTACGCGAAACCATTCTGGACATGATTGTCCAGAAGACCGGCTATCCCAAGGATATGCTGGACCAGGACCTTGATATGGAAGCGGACCTTGGAATCGACACCGTCAAGCAGGCCGAGCTGTTTGCAGGAATACGCGAACACTTCAACGTCCCGCGCAAAGAGGGCCTGAAGCTCAAAGATTACCCGACCATTCGCCACTGCGTCCAGTTCGTGCTGGACGGAACCGGTGGCGCTGCAGCATCCGAGGCTCCGGTGCAGGAACAGGAGGAGTCGGCTCCAGCCCCGGCGGCGCAGGAACAGCCCAAAACTGAAGAGAAGAACATCAGGCTGGAGCCCACCATCGTAGACATGCCGCTGGCTTCCGAAGCCAACCGCAAGCTTTCGATGAAACGGCCTGTCCTTATATTCTCGGACAATTCGGCCATCACGCGCTCCTTCCAGGCCGAGCTTACGCAGCTCAAGGTGCCGTCGCACGTCTTCACCTCGGTGAAGACGCGCAGCAAAAACACCACCGTGGTGGACTGGAACGACGCCGAGGCCGTGGAAAAGGCCCTGCGCGCATACGCCGAAACCAAGCCGAACATACAGGGCGTCCTGTACATGCTGGGCTGCGGGCACAAGAAGTTCTCCAAGACGGCCAACCCGCATAACGACCTACAGCATTACGTGATGCCGCTGTTCATGGCCTGCAAGGTCTTCGAACAGGACTTCGCCAACCGAGCCGAAGGCCACACCTTCCTGGCTGCGGCCACCCAACTGGACGGCGGATTCGGCTACAAGACCAAGGGCGAATTCGACCCGATATACGGCGCGATACACGGCACCATGCAATGCCTGCGCAAGGACCTCAAGGAACTGACCGGCGCGTCGTCGAAACTGTTCGACTTCCGCCCCGAGGATTCGCTTGAGACGCTGGCGGGCAAAGTGATGCACGAAGTCCTGCGCGGAGACGAAAGGCTGGTCGTCTGTTACGAAGGCGAGACACGCCAGACCTACCTGGCGCTGGCCCGCTCCGTGGACAAGAAAAAGGAGACCTTCCATCTAAAAGGCAAACGCTTCGTCGTCACCGGCGGAGGGCGCGGCCTTGGCGCGCTGTTCTGCAAGATGGCCGCGGAACAGTACAAGCCGCACATCATAGCGCTGGATATAATAGACCTGCACAAGGACGCAGCCAAATGGGCGGCCATGTCCGAACAGGAGCTGTCCTCGCTGAAAAACTCCATCTGGCAGAGGCTCAAGGCCGACGCCACCGTGAAGGCCACGCCCGTGATGCTGGAACGCGAGTTCACCAGGATGATGGACGCGGCCAAGCTGCACAAGACGCTTGAGGAACTGCGCGCGCTGGGCGCGGACGTGGACTACCACTACTGCGACGTCACCGATGAAAAGGGCGTTGCCGCCCTGCTGGGCGAACTCAACGGCCGCTACGGCAAGCTGGACGGCCTGGTGCACTTCGCCGGGCTGGAGCGCTCCAAGCTCTTCAACGAAAAGACGGTGGAAGAGTTCTTCCGCATCTACGACGTGAAGGCCACCAGCGCCATGCGCTTCGTCACTTCCGGCGCGTTCAAGGAAGACGGCTTCTTCGTGTTCGCTTCTTCGATAGCTGGCAAGTTCGGCAACGTCGGCCAGTCCGACTACGCCGCCGCCAGCGACTATTCGTCGAAGCTGGCCATAAACCTGTTCAACCGAGGCGCCCGCGCCTTCGGCGTGGACATGAGCGGCTATGCCGACATCGGCATGGCGGTCAGGCCCGGAGTGCAGGCCTTCCTGAGCTCGCAGGGCATGGACTTCCTAAAGCCCAGGCAGGGCATGCAGGCGATACTGGACGAAATAGTCTACGGCAAGGTGCCGGAAATAGTGCTCAGCCGCACGCTGGGCAAACTGGACTGGGACAGGCAGGTCCACCCGGACCCCGAGAACCAGCCGCCGCAGGGCGGGGGGGATGCAGAGCCCTCCGCCGGCAGCCAGCCGCAGTCTCCCGTCCCGTCGGCTCCGGCGGGCGACAACCCGATGCTGGACAGCATCAGCGAACTTAAGGAAGGCAAATCCCTGCGCGCGGAGAAGGAATTCGCCGTCGACAGGGACAATTACCTGCCCGACCACGCCATAAACGGCACGCCCTACGTGCCCGGCGTGATGGGGATAGAGACCTTCATGGAAGCCGCGGCGCTGTTCCTGGGGCAGACCCCCGGCGGGCTCCAGGAAGTGCGCTTCGCGCTGCCTATAAAGCTGCTTCGCAGCCGCCCGCAAAAAGTGCGCGTGACCGCGGCGGACGCCGACGGCGACGCCTTCATGCGCATAGAATCCGACTTCGTTAACCCCAAGGGCGTGAAGCTGGGCGACCCGCGCCTGCATTTCGCGGCGCGTTCGATGCCGGCCGGCGGGAAGCTGAAATGGGAAACCATGAACAGGCCCGTGGTGCCGGTGTCCTTCACCCCTGCGGTGGACAAGGAAACCATATACAAGACTTTCTTCCACGGCCCCAGCTTCCAGGTGCTGGACGCCATAGTCTCGATAGATGAAAAGACCGTGATGGCCGTCTACAGGCGTCCCTCCAAGCCGCTTTGGGAAACCGGAGACCGCTACCTGCTGGCCTGCCCGCTCCTCATTGAGGCGGCTTTCCAGGCCTGCGGCTACCGCGACCTGCACATCGCCAAGAAGATGACACTGCCCGACGCCATAGGCAAGGTGCACATCTTCAACCGGGGAGACCAGCCCGACACGCTGGGCATCTGGTCTGTCTTCAAGGGCAAGGACGACAACGGCTACAGCATCTACGACGCCTTCGTGTTCGACCAGCGCGGGCGCCTGTGGGTGGAGCTGGAAGACTACAAGATGGTGCCCCAGGAGTAGGCGAAAGCCGCATGCCATACGCCATTCAGACGCTCAGGCTGGACGAGCTGGACGGCCTGAATCCGGACAATGCCCTCTCCGCCGAGGAGAAGGAGCGGTACGCCTCTTTCAAGATAGAGAAGCGCCGCCGCGAATGGCTGGGCGGGCGCATGGCGCTGAAGCAGGCGGTGCAAAAGCACCACAACACCCTGTTCGGGCACCTGCCGCAGGCGCTGATAACAGCCCGCCCCGACGAAAAAGGGAAGCCGCGCCTTTACATAGACGGGCAGCTTTCGGCCATACCGGTGTCCATAAGCCATTCCTCGGAATACGCGGCGGCGGCTGTGGGCCTGAAAGAAGGCATGGCCCTGGGCATGGACCTGGAAAAAATAGAGGAGAGGCCGGTTTCCTGGGTTAAGGAAGTTTTCCACCCGGCGGAGCTGACTTCGCTTGAACCGGAATTCCTCACCGCGATCTGGACCAAGAAGGAGGCGGCGCTCAAGGCCCTGGGCATAGGGCTCAACGCCAGCTTCTGGGATGTGCGCTTCCGCAGCGACAGCGCGGAGTTCTACGGCTCGGCCCTTCCGGCCTGGCACGGCATAGGCAGCAAAACCATACTGACGGCAACTTACGGCAAACCCAAAGGCTACATAATGAGCATAGCCTTCGAACTGGACAGCCAAGGAGCAGACGATGGAAGATTTAATTGACAAGAACAGCGACCAGGACAAGGGCAAGAAAGGCAGGAAGGTGCGCCAGACGCCCGACTCTCTGCAGAAATTCCGCTCCGTCGTGGCGCGGGCCCAGGAGGGCGCGGGCGCCGACAAGGTGGCCGCCCAGAAAGCCAAAGGCAAGCTTACCGCACGCGAGCGCATCACCTATCTGCTCGACGAAAACACTTTCCACGAAATAGGCAGCCTGGCGGTCACCCGCTGCACCGACTTCGGCCTCAAGGACAAGGCCATTCTGGGCGACGGCGTCATCACGGGGTTCGGCAAGATAAACGGCCGCGACGTGGCCGTATTCTCCGAGGACTTCACCCAACTGGGCGGCTCGCTGGGCCTGACCCACGCCACCAAAATAGCGGCTCTGATGGACAAGGCGATAGCCAGCCGCTGCCCCATGATAGGCATACTGGATTCCGGCGGCGCGCGCATACAGGAAGGCGTGGACAGCCTGGACGGCTACGGCCACATCTTCAGGCGCAACGTGGAAGCCTCCGGCGTCATACCGCAGATTTCCATCATACTTGGGCCCTGCGCGGGCGGCGCGGTATACTCCCCGGCGCTCACCGACTTCACCTTCATGGTGGAGGGGATAAGCCACATGTTCGTCACCGGGCCCGACGTGGTGAAAGCCGCCACCGGCGAGCAGGTGGATTTCGACACCCCGGGCGGCAGCGAGCCGCATTCGTCCAAAAGCGGCGTGTGCCACTTCGTTGCCAAAAGCGAGCCAGACTGCTTCCGCCAGGTGCGCGAACTGATGAGCTTCCTGCCCCAGAGCCGCTTCGACCGCCCGCCGATGGGAGACAGCTACGACCCGGTGGACAGGCCCGTGCCCCTGCTTGAGAAAATCTGTGGCATCAACCCCCGCAAATCCTACCGCATGCACCACATAATCTGGTGGCTGGCCGACGAGCACAAGTTCTTCGAGGTGCACCAGAACTTCGCCAAAAACGCCACCGTGGGCTTCATACGCCTGGGCGGCGAGGTGGTGGGCGTGATTGGAAACAATCCAGCGCACATGGCGGGCGCGCTTGACATTCATTCAAGCGACAAGATTGCCCGCTTCATCCGCTTCCTGAACTGCTTCAACATCCCGGTGCTCTCCCTTATCGACGTGGGCGGCTACTGGCCCGGAGTGGAGCAGGAGCACGGCGGCATCATACGCCACGGCGCGAAGATAATCTTCGCCTACTCGGAAGCCAGCGTGCCCAAAATCTCGCTGATACTGCGCAAGGCCTACGGCGGCGCGTACATAGCCATGAATTCCAAGTACCTGGGCTCGGACTTCAACTTCGCCCTGCCCAGCGCCGAGATAGCCGTGATGGGGCCGCGCGGCGCGGTGGAAATACTCTACCGCAAGGACATCAAGAACGCGCCCGACGACCAGAAGGAAGCCGCGCGCGAAAAGCTGTCTCAAGAATACGCCGATAAGTTCGCCTCGCCCTACCAGACGGCGTCCACCGGCTCGATAGACGAGGTGCTGGAGCCCTGCACGGTGCGCCACCGCCTGATACAGGCCTTCCGCCTGCTGCGCAACAAGCGCGTACCGGGCCAGTCCACACCAAGGGGCAACATACCGCTGTAAGCAAAGCTCAAAATTGAGAGACGGGCCGCGCTAGGATGCGCGGCCCGTTTTTTTGGACGAGCCTGCGCGAAGCCGCGTGTAGAGGAAAAACAGCGCCGCGCCAAGAAGCAGCACAGGCACGGCATAAAGGTACTGCGGGCCGGAATACTCGTGCAGCTGCGCGAAGCGCCCGTAGAGCATCGAAAAACGTCCGGCGACGGCACTGCCGAACGAAGCGCCGAAGTAAAGCATCAGTATGTAGCCTCCCGCCGCAGACGCCTTGCCCATGCCGCCTTTGCCAAAAGTAAAGAAGAAGCGGCTGAGCACGCACAGGAAGCCTGCGGCCAGAAACACCGCGTTGAAAAGCGCCGTGAACGAGGAATAGGCCGCGCTTCCCGGCAGGAAAGGCTCGACGGTGCCCTGCAACTGGGCCATGAAGTTGCTGGCTATGGAAGTAGGTATGGCAAGCCCCGCGCCGTAACCCATCAGGAATGCGAAGCCGTAGCGGCTTATCCAGGCGAAACGGCGCCAGCGCTGCGCCACAAGGGAAAGGCCCAGCAGGGCTGGCAGGACGGGGCTCATGTCGCCGCCGGCAAGCGGCTCGAAAATTTTCAGTTTCCAGACGTTGAACAGCGTAAGCTGGAACAGCCAGCCCATGCCAGCGCCCAGATACAGGTGCTCGGCTATCTTGAAAAGCGGGTTATCCCGGTACAGGAAGCTGTACAGGCAGATGGTCAGCCCGGCGCACACCCAGGCCCCGGACAAGAGCGAGAGGTCAGCCGTCACAAAAGCCTCCTGAGCCACACCGCCGCGTTGGCCGCCAGCACCAGCAGCAGGGCCAGCAGGTTTGTCACATTTAGCGCGTCCAGCCCGGCCGCGGCCGCGCCCGGCTCGCCAAGCAGGCCCTCGTATTCCGCTCCGCCGCGCAGGCCGCTGATAAGGCCGGCCAATTGCCCCGTCTGCAAATAAGGGCCGTAGCGCGGCTCTATCAC
Source organism: Elusimicrobiota bacterium (assembly GCA_012523635.1). GTDB lineage: Bacteria > Elusimicrobiota > Elusimicrobia > Elusimicrobiales > Elusimicrobiaceae > JAAYTX01. Next base: position 16,216 of record JAAYTX010000160.1, on the reverse strand, counting down.
AGCGGTGACGCCTCCGGCCAGCCTGAAACCATAGCGGTCTGAAGCCAGGGCCACCCAGCTGTCCAACAGAGTGGTGGCGCAGAACACCACGGCCAGGTTAACATCGCCAAGACGGGAAACCCCGGACATCACGGGCAGGCTTCTCAGGCTTGCGCCGCGGCTGTCCTTTCCGTAAAGGGCGTAAATATCGTTGCCCATCTGGGTAAGCGTGGCGGGGATATCCGGCATATAGGGAAGCAGGACATAATCCGTACCGTATTTCCTGGCGGGATATTCGCGCCCGACCTGTTCCAGGAGCTGCTGGGCGGTTCCGGCGGCGGAAGCGCCGAAATACATCACCGCCACGCGCAGATTTTTCCTGAACGCATGCCGTGCCACGGCCAGCGCCTGCGGATAAAGCTCCGGCGCGTTGGCCGGGTCTATGTCCGCGCATATCAGCACGAAGGAATTTTCCGGCAGGCTTTCCACGGCCTGATAAACGCGGGACACTTCCGGCGAGGCCTTTCCGGCCGGCATGCGCGGGGGAAGCGCCACGGCCAGCGCCAGGACCACCGCCACCAGCGCGAACACTATCCGCCTGTCCAGCGCCACCAGGCGGTCAAGAAAAGCCGGCAGTCTCGTCTTCGCGCTCATTTTTTCCCCATGTACTGGCGCTCCAGCCCCAGCATGACCTTCAGCGAAGCTCCCACCACGCCTACCGCTATTCCCAGCATTATCGCGCGGCGCGCGGCCACCGCGGGCACGCCCATAAGCCACTGCGCAGCCTCAGAAGCGCCGACGCCGGTCCAGCCCAGAACCCAGTCCCAGCACAGGCGGCCCAGCGGCACCCTGCCCAGAATAAGCACCGCCGCCGAAACGGCCAGGACCAGCGAGTATGCCGATTTTATCCTGAAAGAGCGGTAAAGAGTGGAAGCCATGTAAAACGCCAGCACCGAGAACATGGTGCTCATCAGCGCGCTGTAAACATAGCGGAAAACCCATCCCAGGGAAGTCAGGCGCATGCCGTCCAGAAGCTGGCCCCTGCTTATCAGCGCCGGGACCAGCACGGCGAAGAATCCGGCGAACACGAACACGCTGTAGCCCCAGCCGTCGGCCTGGCGGCGAATTTTGTCCCAGTGGCGTGAGAACAATCCCATGAGGCCCAGCACGAAAGCGAAGGCGTATATGATGTTGCTCCAGATGCTGGCCGTTTCCAGAAAGCCTGCGGCGGCGCGATGGGGGGAATAATAGGTCAGCAGGGTGAGCAGGCCCACCAGAAAACAGATGCCGAGCGGAAGATAATGGCTTAACAGTTTCATCTCAGAAAATCCGCAAAGCTCCCCTAAGCGCGGCAAGCGGCCCTGTAAAGTCGAAAAGTTCCGCCGCTGCGGCCGCCGCTATGGCGCAGACTGCCAGCGCAACAGCCAGCGCCTTTATCAGGTCCTGCGCGCGCAAAGAGCCCAGCAGAAGCGGCTCCTCCGAAAAACAGGCCCCGGCGGCATAAAACTCCTCGCCCACCAGGGTATGGTCGCACGAGGCGTGAAAAAATGAAAGCTGCGATTCCGCGTCGGTGCCCGCCACCTGCACAGCGCCGGACGCCGCGCCGACCTCGGTCAGCAGCAGGGATTCCGCCATGAACTGCCCCATGTAAAAACACGCCCCGGGCTTTTCCCGGCTTATCAGCCCGTCCACCGCGGCCACGAACGAAAACTGATCCTGCGAAACGAAAAAGTTGATGCCGTCGCTGTAATCTGAGGCGCGGCCCGCGCGTTCATAGCCTTTGCGCACAACCTCGCGGCAGATGCCCATCACGACCGGGTCGTAATGCGGCACTATCAGCCGCGCGCCGCAAGCGGCGCACTGGGCGGAAATCTCGCCCAGTATGGACAGCGAGGCTATGGTGGGCATTGAGGAAGCCGTACCGACGCCTGTCACGTACAGCACCGGCCGGCCGGACGCCCCGCAGGAGCGCACCGCTTTTTCCATGGCCTCCATGCCTGGCAGACGGCGCACCCGCGGCCTTGAACGGCGCGCCAGCAGCAGCGAACAGCCGAACACCAGCAGGAACACCGCCAGTATCGCGAAATTGTTCAGGCGGGCCGGGTTAAACCATTCACCGCCTGGCGAGGCGGCGGCACAGGAATCCGGCAACAGCAGAAAAGCCGCGCCGAGGCAGGCGTAAAAAGCGGGATTATGGCGTCGTATCATGCGTTTTGTCGGTTGACGACGGTCAGCGTCCGCGCTCCGAAAGCAGTTCCAGCAGGCGGTCCACCGCAAGCGGGTTTTCAAGCAGGCGGGCTATCTTTTTCATGCTTCCCGGTTTCAGCAGGGCGGCCTCCATGACGGATTCCAGCATCCTGCACACCCCGCCGCCGAGGAAGTGAAGCGGGCGGCTGCCTTCCAGCGCCAGCGAGACGGGCGCGCACAGGCCGCGCCCCCTGATATAGGACGCGCATTCCTGAAGCAGGCGCTCCTCGTCGGGACGCAGACGCCTTTGCGGTATTTTGAAAGCGTTTTGAAGTTTAAGCCTCATCTGGCGGCCGGAGGCGCGGCGGGCGCCGCTTCCGGCCTTGCGGACACGAAATCATGAACCACGGAATACAGCAGCCTGAAATGGGAGTTCAAATCCTCAATGGCGACGCGCTCGTTGGCACCGTGGATATTCACAACAGAATCCTGCCCGGCCAGAGAACCCAGGCCGTAGGTTATTATGCCCCTGCGGCGCAGGTACTCGGAATCGGTGACTCCGGAAAGCATGGCCCCTACCACTTTTGCGCCCGGCACCAGTTCGCCCCCGGCAGCGGTGATGGAGGCGAACAGGCCGTCATCCATTTTCATCGGCGGGGGGAAAGGCATGCGCGGCTCCTCCAGCACCGTTATGGAAATGCCGTCGTCGGCTATGGCGGAGCGCAGGCCGGCTATGAACTCGTCCGGGTTGGAATCCGGCAGCAGGCGGCAGTTGAGCACGGCGGCCGCCTCGGAGGGTATCACGTTGGCGGCATAACCCCCGGCCACTATGGTGGGCACCAGAGTATCGCGCAACTGAGAGTTGAAGAACTGGTCTGTGGCTATGGCGGCTGCAGCCTGCTGCACCGAGGCCTGCGAACCGGACAGCAGCAAATCTATGGTGGTCTTGGCGTCGTCGTTCTGGAAGGGGTATATGCCTTTGAAAAACTTGCGCGTCGTATCGGTCAGTCGGAAACCGGGGTTGTAGGACTGGGCCCTGGACAACGCCCGGGCCAGGCGGTAAATGGCGCTGTCTGCCGGCGGCACCGAGGAATGCCCCGACGTGCCGCGCGCGGTGAGCTTTATGTCCATGTACATTTTCTCGGAGACACCCACCAGTATGATATTGGGCTTGCCGTTGTCGCCGAGCAGCACCCCGCCGCCGGCATTCAGCGCAAACCCCGCGCTCATGGCGTCCCAGTTCTTGTCCATCATCCAGCGTATGCCTTTCACGCCGCCGTTTTCCTCGTCGGCCGTTACCAGCATTATCACGTCGCGGTTGAGCTTGATGCCGCTGCGCTTGAGCCAGAGCATCACCGCCAGGTTGGCGGCCACCATGTCCTTTGCGTCTGACACGCCGCGCCCGTACAGGTAGCCGTCTTTTTCAACGGCCTTGAAGGGGTCCGTGGCCCACTGGGCCGGTTCCGCGCCGACAGTGTCCACATGGGCTATCAGCATCAGCGGCTTGCCGCCGGTGCCGTCGCCTTCCAGCCTGGCCACCAGGTTGGCCCGCTGCGGTTCCTTTCGGTATATGTCCCAGTCGATATTTTCGGCGTTCAGGCGGCGGTAGATGTAGCGCACGGCCTCCAGTTCTCCGCCCTCCGGCTGGGAAGTGTTGAAGCTTACCAGCGAAGCCAGTATGCTTTTAAGTTCGGACTCGGCCTTTTTCCAGTCAAGCCTGTCGGCGGCGGAGGCGCCGCCGTGCGACAGGCACAGCAGGGCCGCAAAAGCTATGGATTTAAGTAATGTTCTGCTCTGTTTCATTTCTTGCGTTTCTTGGCGGCGGCCGGTTTGGGCGACGCGGGAGTGGAAGTCTGCGCGGGCTGCGAGACAGCCGTTTTTGAGGGCCTGGCTTCCGGCAGCAGCGACGGCACCGGCGACGAGCTGAAGGCGATGTCCGCGCGGCTTCCCGCGCTTATGGAATTCTCCGCGGCAAAACCAGCCGGCACTTCCAGCACGTACACGCCGCTGGCCTCAACCACGGCCACGTCGGCGTCGGCCGCGCCCGGAGCCGGGTGCGGGACGCTGCTGAACACGCGGCGCAAAGCGCCGTCGTGTCCGAGATACAGTATGTCCAAATCTATCAGCATGTTCTTCATCCAGAAACGGCGCACGCCTTCCTGCGGATAAATGAAAATCATGCCTCGGCCCTTGGGCAGGTTTTTCACGCCCATAAGGCCGCGCGTCATGTGTTCGGCGGTCCAGACGGCTTCGGCCTGCACCTTGGCCCCGCCCTTGAATGAAATCTCGGCGCTGAGCGGCATCTGTACCGGCGCGGGCGCGTCGGCGGCGAAAGCGCCGCCTGACAGCATCATTACTAATATTAGGGAATAACGCTTCATACTGATTAGAGGTTACAAAATTACTCCGTGGGCTGTAAAAGCGCGCCTCGCGCCGGGGCGGAAGACTTGCGCCCGCCAACCATGGCCTTGTAGGACTCGACTGTCTGGCGCACGGCCTGGGCCCAGCTCTGCGTATTTTCAGGGGCCAGCCGCCCGCGCAGAAGGCGCATCAGGTCATGTATGAAAAGGCCGTCTGCCGGCGCCCCGCCGTAGATGTCCGAGGCCGCCCATTCAAGCCTTCTTTTATACTCCGCCGAGCCGCCGCCCTGGTGCAGAGGGGTGTCCACTATGTCCCCGGCCAGCAGTTGCAGATCGCCCTTGTCCAGATATGCTCCCCAGTCCTTCATCATGGAAGCGTACTGGCCCTTGTCGGCCTCGTAAAGCATAACCGCGTCGGCGTCTATGCCGGCGTCGCGCATCATTACCGGGTCCTGGCCGTGCTGCCAGCCCTTCTCCCAGCCAAGCGTGAAGGCCCAATAGGTTTTGCCGCCGCCCAGCCGCCCGCGCACGAAGCGCACCACCCCGGCGGCCTTGTGGGCGCGCCACCACTGCCAGGCGTCCACCAGGTCCTTGTCCTTGCCGAAGATTTTCATTGCCGCGAACGCCCTGGCGCGGCCCTTTGCATCCAGAGTCTCCCAGCCCTTGGGCTTGGAGACCCAGTCCATGTCTCGGTAAAAATCATCTGCCATCTCGTAACCGCCTATGGCGTTCCTTATATAATCCAGCCCCAGGAAGTCCACTTCGGGCATTCTGGAGAACGGGGCCAGAAACGCCGCTATATCGGCCGGGCGCTGCGGGTCGGAGAGCGAAATGCCCTTGGTCTCCATCAGCCCGCCTTGCTCCGAGGACCACGACCATTTATATCGCGAGGATTTGTCCGCGCCCATGGGCTGGGTCATGTAGCTCATCACCCACACGCCGAACTGAAGCCCGTTGCGGTGGCACTCCGCCCCCAGCTTTTTCAGGGTTGCGGTATCCACCGGGTCCCAAGTCCTGCCGCCGGCAAAAGAGCTGCGCCCCGCCAGCACCCACACGGCATCGGCGCCCAGGTAGCGGGCCCACTGGGGTATGGCGCGCCAGTCCGAGGGCTGGCCGTCCGGGGTGCGCAGTTTAAGCGCCCCGTGCCAGCCGGCGTATTCAAGCGTCAGCGCGACAAATCCCTTTTTCACCGGGGCCTGGCTGCGGCGGCCTATGGTGAAAGTGTCGGCATGGAATTCATCGGCCAGCTTTCCCTTGAAAGGCACGGAAAACGAATATTCGCCGGGATGGGGCTTCCAGGGACAGGGGAAGCGCCCGCGCCAGACCTGCTCCACCGGGTCGTAACTCACGCGCGCGGCGCGCAGCCCGCCGATGGTCGCCACAGGCTGGCCGTCGCGGAGTATGTAGACCGGGGGAAGGCCCTCGCGGACAAGTTTTGCCCTCGTGACCGGGTTGCGCGCCGCAAGGGTGAACGTGATGAACTGGTCGCTGTAAAAAACCGGCGCGTCGGGCTTTAGCACTATCCCGGAAGTGTGGAGCTCCCTGTACTGGAAAACCAGGTAGGCCGCAGGCCACGCAAGCGCCACGAAAAGCGCCGCCATCACGGGCCAGCTGGCGGCCGGTATTTTTTTTGCGCGGCGCTGCGCGAACGGAGTTCTCAGGCGGCGCAGCCCGGCCCCGGAAGCCGGCGCGGCCCTGCGCGCGGCGGGGGAGGCGCGGCGTGATGTGCCTTTATTTCCGCGCACGGGAGGAAGAGTCCAGCATGACGGTTACAGGACCGTCGTTAAGAAGCTCGACATCCATGTGGGAGCCGAACTCGCCGGTCCTGACAGCCAGGCCGGAGCGGGAAAGCTCCCGCGTGTAAAAACGGTACAGGGAATCCGCCTCGGCGGGCGGGGCGGCCCCGGCGAAATCGGGCCGATTGCCCTCAAGGCAGTCGCCGTAAAGCGTGAACTGCGAGACGACCAGCAGTTCCCCGGAGATATCCGAAACCGAACGGTCGAATTTTCCCTCGGCGTTTGGGAATACCCTAAGCTTCAGGGTCTTGGCGGCCAGCCAGGCGGCGTCCTGCTCGCTGTCGCCGCGGCCAACGCCAAGCAGCACCAGCAGTCCGGGCCCCACGCGGCGGCATTCCCCGGAAGGGAGCGACACCGACGCATGCCTGACCCGCTGAAGCAATGCTTTCATATCTTCTGAAATTTTATCAAAATAGCGGCAGGCCTTTCAGGACGGACACGGCGCGCGCCCGGCGCTTTGCTATAATCAACAAATAAACCTCGGCATTCCAAAGGAGAGCCGCAATGATAACCGCGCTGGTGCTGGTGAAGCTTGTTTCCGGAAAAGAAGGACAGGCGCTTGAAGAGATAAAGAAAGTCCCCGGAGTGGCTCACGTCTCCGCAGTGTTTGGCCGCTGGGATCTGGTGCTGGACATGGAAACCGAGGATTTGCCCACGCTTTCGAACACAGTAGTGCACAAGATACGCCCCATACCCGGCGTTCTCTCCACCGAAACGCTGGTCACCACCGCGATGTAAGCCGGCACACGCGCCGCATGCACGACACTCCAGCGCTGGAAATACGGAACCTTTCCGTCGAGTTCGCATTCGACGGAGAGCGCCAGCGCGCGCTGCACGGGCTCAGCTACAGCGCCTTCCGGGGCAGAACGCTGGCCGTGGTGGGGGAATCCGGTTCCGGTAAAACGGTGCAGGCTCTGGCAGCGCTCGGCCTGCTGCCGGAACAGGCCTCGGTGACTTCCGGGGAAGTGATTTTCAGAGGGGAAAACCTGCTTTCTCTGCCAACCGAGCGACTGCGCCAGGTGCGCGGAAGCGGCGTTGCCATGGTGTTTCAGGACCCGATGACCTCTCTCAATCCCGTGCTGACCATAGAACAGCAGGTTTGCGAGGCGTTCAAAACGCGCATGGACGCGCAAACGCGCAAAAGCAAGGCGGCAGAACTGCTGGCCATGACAGGTATACGCCAGCCGGAAAAGCGCCTTGGGCAGTACCCGCACCAGCTTTCAGGCGGAATGCGGCAGCGCGTGCTGCTGGCGATGGCGCTGGCCTGCGGCCCCGAAGTACTCATCGCCGACGAACCCACCACCGCCCTGGATGTCACTGTGCAGGCGCAGCTTATAGCCCAGCTAAAGCGCCTCCAGCGCGAACAGAACATGGCCCTTGTGCTGATAACGCACAACATGGGCATAGTGGGCCAGCTGGCCGATTCCGTGGTGGTGGTCTACGCCGGAAGAGCCATGGAGAAAGGCCCCGCGGAAAAACTGCTGGACAACCCGCTGCACCCTTATACCAAAGCCCTGCTGGAATCCGTGCCGCCGCTTTTCTCGCGCAAAGACAGGCTGGACGCAATAGGCGGACAGCCGCCCTCAGCGGGCAAGACCGGGCCGGGCTGCGCGTTCGCGCCGCGCTGTCCCCGGGCCATGGAACATTGCCGCCAAGAGGAACCGCAGGAGTTTGAGCCGGAACCCGGGCGCTTCAGCAAATGCTGGCTGTGCAAAACATGAACTCCGAAATTATCCTTGAAGCCGAAAACGTAGGCAAGGTTTACGAACTGAACTCAGGCCTGCTGGACAAGACGCGTGTGGCGGCGCTGGACGGGGTCAGCTTGCGAATCGCCCAGGGGCGCGCCCACGGCATAGTGGGGGAATCGGGCTGCGGCAAAACGACCCTGGCGAAAATACTGCTCGGCCTTGAAAGGCAGGACAGCGGGCGCGCGCTGTTCCGCGGCCGGGAAATCTCCTCGCTTTCAACAAAGGACCTGCTTGAAATGCGGAGGCAGGTGCAGGTGGTTTTTCAGGACCCGTACTCCAGCCTGGACCCACGCATGACAGCAGGGGAGATAATAGCCGAGCCGCTTGCGGTACATGGCCTCTGCCGCGGGCAAGGGGAAAAAGAAGCCGAGGTAAGCAGACTGCTGGGGCTGGTGGGCCTGTCGTCCGAGCACGCGGGGCGCTACCCGCACGAATTTTCCGGCGGGCAGCGCCAGCGCATAGGCATAGCCCGCGCCCTGGCGCTGAAGCCGAAACTGATAGTGGCCGATGAAGCCGTCTCGGCGCTGGACGTGTCCATACAGGCGCAGGTGCTGAACCTGCTCAAGGAACTGCGCGACAGGCTGGGCATAGCCTATCTGGCCATTTCGCACGACCTGGCCGCCGTGCGCTTCCTGTGCGATGACATTTCCGTCATGTATCTAGGGCGGCTGGTGGAAAGCGGGCCGGCGGAAAGCGTGATAAGCTCGCCGCTGCACCCGTTCACGAAACTGCTGCTGGACTCGGTGCCCTCCACGGAAAAAAGGGATTTGCCGGAACTTCTGCCCGAACAGGACGAAGGCTGGGACGGGCGAGGCTGCCGCTTCAAGCGGCGCTGCCCGCGCCGCCTGCCGGACTGCGACGGACGGGCCCCGGCGCTGGAAATAAAGTCGGACAACAGGACGGCGGCGTGCCTCAACCCGCTGCCGCAGACGAATTAGCGAGGAGAAGACAATGCGCATAGACCAAGCCGCACGTAAAAAGATGCTCAACACTTTCATAGAGCTGGCCAAAATCCCATCCCCGTCAAAAAAAGAGGGGCTGGTGGCGGCCAGGCTGGAAAAGGAACTGCGCGCCCTGGGCTGCCGGACAGTGACCGACGGCGCGGGCAAAAAAATCGGCGGGCAGACCGGGAACCTCATCGCCTATCTTCCGGGCAAGCCGGGAGCGAGGCCATTCCTGATAAGCGCCCACATGGACACCGTCACGCCCTGCGAAGGAGTGAAGCCCATAGTGGAAAGCAAGCGCGTGCGCTCGGACGGAACCACCATACTGGGCGCCGACTGCAAGGGCGCGCTGTCCGGGATACTGCAGGCCCTGCGCATAATAAAGGAAAACAACCTGCCCCACCCGCCGCTTGAGCTGGCGCTCACTATCTGCGAAGAGCAGGGCATGGCTGGCGCGCGCAACATGGACTATTCCAAAATCAGCGCCAGATACGGGCTGGTGCTGGACAGCGAATGCGCCGACAAGCTGACACTTTTCGCGCCTGCCGCCGACGAAATACAGGCCTCCATACACGGCAAGGCCTCGCACGCCGGGATGCTGCCGGAAGCAGGGATATCGGCCATACACGCCGCCGCGCGAGGGCTGGTCAGGATGAAGACCGGGCGCATAGACTTCGAGACCACGGCCAACATCGGCTTCATCAACGGCGGCGGAGCCACCAACATAGTGACGCCCCTGGTGGAACTTAAAGGCGAGGCCCGCAGCCACACGGTCGCCAAGCTCAAGAAACAGTCAGAGCACATGAAGCGCGCGCTGGAACAGGGCGCGGCGGCTTCCTCCATAAAATACGAAGGCAAGACATATCGTGCAAAAGCCGACGTGAAAATCATACACAAGTACCCGAATCTGGTGGTCCCCAAGGACGCCTCGTCAGCGAAACTGGCTTTCGCGGCGGCCAGACGCCTGGGCCTGCCGCTGAACGCGGCCACCGGAGGCGGAGGCTCCGACGCAAACTTCTACTACACCCACGGCATAGTGACGCCCAACCTTGGATGCGGAATGCGCGACCCGCACACCACCGGGGAATACCTGGAACTCAAAGACTTCTTCAACTGCGCCGAACTGGTGCTGGAAACGCTGGTGCTGGCCGCCGAAACCGGGAACTGATATAACCGGGGCGCGCATTAACGGACATGGCTAAATTCATCCTGAGACGGCTGCTGCTGCTCCCGCTGGTGGCTTTCGGCGTGACGGTGCTGCTGTTCGGGCTGACGCAGCTGCTGGCTCCGGAGATGCGCGCCTCGCTTTACGCCAAGGACCCGCGCCAGCTTGACGCCGTGGAGGAAATCATCCGCGAGCACGGCCTGCGCGACCCGCTGCCCAAGCAGTATGCGCGCTGGGCCGCGCAGGTGATGCGGGGGGAACTGGGCTACTCGGAAACGGCAAAGATGCCGGTGATGCAGGCCATAAAAACTTATATGCCCGCCACCATGGAACTGGCCGTGTCAGCAATGCTGGGCGTGCTGTTCTTCGGGCTGTGGCTGGGCACTTCCTCGGCCGTGCATAAAAACAAATGGCAGGACCAGCTAAGCCGCGTGGTGGCTGTCACCGGCTACTCGCTTCCGATTTTCGTGCTGGGACTTTTGCTTCTGATGGTGTTTTACGGGAAACTGGGCTGGTTCGCGCCCGGGCGCTGCAGTTTCGCCACCGATTCGCTTATCCATTCCGGAGAATTCAAATCCTACACCGGCCTGCTGACGCTGGATGCCCTGCTGAACTTAAACTTCAGCGTGTTTTTGGACGCGCTGAGGCATCTTGCGCTTCCCGCCGCAACGCTGTGCTACGGCAGCATGGCCCTGCTGCTGCGGGTGACGCGCTCCTCGATGCTTGAGGAACTGGGCAAGGATTATGTGCGCACGGCCCGCGCCAAGGGCCTGGATGAAAAGACTGTGGTGAACGTGCACGCGCGGCGCAACGCGCTGATACCGGTGATAACCGTGGCCACGCTCCAGTTCGTGCGCCTGCTGGGCGGAGTGGTGATAACGGAAACCATTTTCGCCTTCCCAGGCATAGGCCGCTGGGGCGTGCTGTGCGCGCAGCAGCTGGACATAGCGGGTGTGCTGGGCTTTGCCCTTGTAACCTCTTTACTTTTCGTGCTGGGCAACCTGCTGGCGGACCTGCTGTACGCCGCCGCAGACCCGAGGATAAGGCTCGGATGAAGAACTCCCGCATACTGCGCCGCATACTCGCAAGCAGGACCTCGCTTGCCGGGGCGCTCATCATCGCCTTCTTCGCGCTTACGGCGCTGGCCGCGCCGCTTCTGGCCCCGCCGCAGAACCCGCAGGAGCCATACCAGATACCGCAAAGCGGCTACGCCTCAGAACCGGCGAAACCGGGGCCGGGACACATTTTCGGCACAGCCGAACAACAGTACGACATGTTCTACGGAGTGGTGTGGGGCACGAGAAGCGCATTCAAGGTCGGAGTGACCGTCACGCTGGCCGCGCTGCTTCTGGGCATACTGGCCGGGGTGCTGGCCGGTTACGCCGGAGGCTGGGCCGACGAAGCCATCATGCGCGTGACCGACGTCTTCCTGGCTTTTCCCGGGATAGTGCTATCGGTGGTTATAGTGGCCATGCTGGGGCCGGGCCTGCCCAAAGTCATGCTTGCGCTGGCCGTGGTGTCATGGCCCAGCTATGCCCGCCTCGTGCGGGGGGAAGTGCTTTCGGTCAAGGAACGCGATTTCGTCAGCGCGGCGCGCGCCATGGGCGCGTCCCACGCCAGGATATTGCTGCGCCACATCTTACCGCACTGCCTCTATCCTGTTATAATAATAGCCAGCCTTGACATAGGGGCCATGGTGCTGGTGGCGGCCTCCCTGAGCTTTCTTGGGCTTGGCGCGCCACCCGGCTATGCCGACTGGGGCCAGCTCATAGCCCTCTCCAGAAACTGGATACTGGGCAGCGCAGGCGCGCCGCTGGCTTACTGGCACACAGTGGTGATTCCCGGCGCGGCGATATCTGTTTTCGTGCTGGGCTGGAATCTCCTGGGCGACGCGTTCCGGGACATACTGGATCCAAGGCAGAAATGAACGCCAAAATAGAAAACATCTATAAATCCTTCCAGCAGTGCGCGGAGCAGCACCCGCGCCGCGAAGTGGTTCCCATGAACGGGGAACCGCTGGACTTCCGCGGCCTGCTGCACCGCGTTGACAGGACGGCGGAGCTCTTCCTTTCGCTGGGCGTGGGGAAAGGCGACAGCGTAGCCATCGCCATGCGCAACGGGCTGGACTTCATAGTGTGCGCCTTCGCGCTGTACAAAATCGGCGCGGCCACAGTGCCCATAAATTTCATGATAAGCAAGCAGGCCGAGCTTGAGTTTATTCTTACCGACTCGCGCGCCAAGGGCGTAATCACGCAGAAGGAATTCCTGCCGGCTTACCGCAGGCTGAAATTCGGCGGCTTCCTCATCTCCGCCGACGGGACGGATTCGTCCGCGGCAAAGGACCTGCGCCTGCTGCTGAAGGACCTGAAAGGGCACGCCAGGACGCACCACAGCCCCGGCCCGGACGACATCGCATCGATACTATACACCTCCGGCACCACCGGCAACCCCAAGGGCGTGTTGCTCACGCACCGCAACATACTCAGCAACGCCTGGGCCAGCGCGGAAGCCTTTCACGTAACCGGCAGGGACGTTTTCGTCTGCCTCCTGCCGATGTTCCACACTTTCGCCTGGACCACCATGGTGGTGCTTCCGCTCACGCTGGGCTGCAAGACCCTTGTGGTATCTCATCTCACGCCGGCGGGCCCCTGGCTTCAGCTTATGGGCCGCCACGGCGCCACCATAATGACCGGGGTGCCGCAGTTGTTCTCCGTGCTGGCCAAGGAAGCCAGAGGGCTGAAACGCTTCTATCTGCGCTACTGGGCTTTCCGCAACATGCGCATCTGCATGTCCGGCGCGGCCCCGCTGCCGGAAACTGTAATCCGCAATTTTGAAAGCGCGCTGGGCGCAAGCCTGCTGGAAGGCTACGGCCTCACCGAAACCGCACCAGTAGTGAGCGCCAACAGGCCGCACGCGCGGGTGATGGGCTCGGTCGGCCTGCCGATACCGGGCGTGCAGGTTAAGATAGTGGACGAAAACGGCTACACATTGCACCACGGGCAGGAAGGGGAAATCTGCGTCAGCGGCCCCAACGTCACGCCAGGATACTTCGGCAAGACCGACGACACCGAAGCCCTTTTCACGCACGACGGCTGGCTCAAGACCGGCGACATCGGCGCGCTGGACGCGCGCGGTTTTCTACACATAAAGGACAGAAAGAAGGACATGATAATAGTGAAAGGCCTGAAAGTTTTCCCGGCCCAGATTGAGGCGGTCCTGCACGAGCATCCGGCCGTGGCGGAAGCGGCGGTGATAGGCGTGCCCTCGCACAACGGCGAGGACGAGCTTATCAAATGCTTCTGCGTGGCCAAGGCCGGGCATAAAGTGGACAAGGCCGCGCTGTCGGTGTTCCTGCACGGCAGGCTGGACCCGTACAAACGGCCGCGCGAAATAGAACTGGTGCAGGAACTGCCTAAAAATTCGCTGAACAAAGTGCTTAAACGCAATTTAAGGAAACAGGAAATTGAAAAAAGACAAGCCCGTAAAAAACAAGCAGCGGCGGCCTGACCAGGAACTGCGCCTGGAACAAACGCTGTCCCGCCTGTTCCCCGACGGCTACATAGTAGGCGGCGCGTTGCGCGACCATTTTCTGGGACGGCGCTTCACCGACCTGGACATCGCCGCCCCGGCCAAGGCGCTGACAGCGAGAGGGAAAACGCTCGCCGCTGAACTGAACGCCTCGTTCTTCGCGCTGGACACCGAAAACGGAGTCTATCGCCTCACGCTGAAGGATTGCCCTCTGCAATTGGACCTGTGCGCCATACAGGGCCCTGACATCAGCCGGGACCTGGCGCGGCGCGATTTCGCGATCAACGCCACAGCCTATCCGCTCAACGCCGCGGGATTATCTATAATTTTCAGCCCAAACCGCGGAATAATTCTTTCAGGCCTTAAACAGCCGGCAGTGCTTGACCCATTTTCGGGCCTGAAGGACCTGCGCGCCAAACGCATCGCGCTTGCCTGCCCTAAAGCCTTTACAGACGACCCGCTGCGCATGATGCGCGCGTTCAGAATGCAGGCCGAACTTGGCTTTGAACTGGACCCCAGGATCCGCCCCTTGATTAAAAAGAACGCCAGACTTATCGCAAAAATCTCCGGCGAACGCATACGCGAGGAATTCCTTAAAATCCTGAAGCCGGACGGCGCTTCGGAGCGCCTGGGCGAAATGGATTCCTGCGGGCTTTTGGCCGCGCTGTTCCCGCATGCGGCGCACCAGAAAGCCTGCGCCGCCGCTTATTATGGAAAGGGGGGAGTGCTCAAGCACACCTTCAACGCTCTGGACAGGGCCGAATTCCTGCTGGCCAATCTTAAAGACGCCTTCCCAAGTTTTCATGCGTCACTCAAAGCCGAAGGGCTTAACGAACCGCTGTTGAAGCTGGCGGTGTTTTTGCACGATATAGCCAAACCCGCCACCGCCAAGATCATGGAAGGCAGGCTGCGCTTCTTCGGGCACGAATCCACCGGCGCCGACATGGCGCGGGAGCTGATGGAAAGGCTGCGCTTCAGCAGGGACGAGATAAAGTTTGTAAGCGCGGTGATACGGGAACACATGCGCCCGGGAAATCTTGCCGCGAACTCGCAGGTTTCCGACAAGGCGGTGTACCGTTTTTTCAGGGACCTGGGGAATTTCGCGGTCCCGGCCCTGCTCTGCTGCTGGGCCGACCACGCCAGCTATATGCAGGTGCCGGAACTCCGGCGCAACCTAAAGCGCATACAACTGGCGCCCAAGCCGATAAAGCCGGGCTCGCTTCCGCGCGAAGGCGCGGTGCGCACGGTGCGGCACCTGCAGGTAATCAACCAGATGCTGCGCCTTTATTTCGAGGAGCGCGCCAGAATCCTGCCCGAGAAAATACTGACGGGCAACGACATCATGAAGGAATTCAAAATCCCGCCCGGGCCCGAGATCGGCCGCCTGCTGGAACTGGCCCGGCTGGCGCAGGTGCAGGGCCTTGCCCGCGACAGGAAGGCGCTTCTGGCATACCTCAAAAAAAATGTAAAATTCAAATCATGAAAAAGACTTCAGCCGCGCACGACAAGCTTGCAGACTGCATCAGGAAGGAACTGCTGGAACTGGGGGAAAAACCGTCCAGGCAAGGGTTGCTAAAAACTCCGGCGCGGGCCGCGAAGGCCCTGCGCGAGATTACCTGCGGCTACGACATAGACCTGGATAAGCTTTTCAACGGCGCGTTTTTCGACACCGACAGCAACGATCTGGTGCTGATACGCGACATACAGTTCCATTCGCTCTGCGAACACCACCTGCTGCCTTTTTTCGGCCGAGTGCATATAGGCTACATCCCCTGCGGGAAGATAGTAGGCCTGTCAAAAATGCCGCGACTGGTGCGTGCGTTCGCGTCAAGGCTGCAGGTGCAGGAACGGCTGACCAGGCAGATTGCCGACACACTTTTTGAAACGCTGAACGCCGCCGGCGTGGCTGTTGTGGTGGAAGCGCGGCACATGTGCATGGAAATGCGCGGCGCGCGCTCCACAAACTCGACAGCGGTGACGAGCGCCATGATGGGTGTGTTCCGCAAGGACATAGCGGCGCGGCAGGAATTCATGTCCCTCATCCGCAGCGGGGGGAAAGACATCTGAGGTTTGCCTTACGGCGACGTTTTCAGTAGAATCTGTGCAGTACGCGGGCGTAGTTCAATGGTAGAACGAAAGCTTCCCAAGCTTTAGACGTGGGTTCGATTCCCATCGCCCGCTTTTATTATTTCCGCCTATATATATGACCGCTCAGAAACAAAACACGCCCAATGCCGGAAAATGGCTTGGGCTGATGATTTTCAGCGCAGTGCTGATGCTGCTTTCAGGCAGCCAGCTTTACAAGGCCATAGCGGCGAGATTCAGCCCCGCTCCGATGCAGGCAGCGCCCTCAGTTCAGCAGGAGGAACCGGCCCGGCAGCCGAAACAGGATTTTTACCAGGCAGCAGTTTCTTCCACGGCCGCGCAGGAGTTGAGCCTGCCGCAAGCCCAACAGCCGCAGGAGCCGACCGGGCTCCCTCCGGCACAGGCGGCGGAACCCGCAAAGGCG